>JAFQED010000049.1 GCA_017415765.1 Desulfovibrio sp.
GTATCACCATCCGCAATGCAGGCTGCGCCAACGCGCCCCAGTGCCTTACAGGCGGCAACGTCCTCCTCCTGTATACTGCGGGCTTCTGCCAGAAAAAGCTCCAGCAGACGGGGGGCTTCAACCGGGCCGGCAGTTTGCCGACAGGCCTGCATCCGCTCTACGGCCCAGCGCAGGTTGACAGCCGTAGGGCGAGCCTTGGCAATGGCTTCCAGCAATGTGTCCAGCCGTGCTTGCCAGCCAGTTGCGGCAGACATGACCTCACGCACGGCCAGAGCGCAGCCCCAGGCCGCCGTGACCCCGATGGCCGGGGCACCGCGCACGACCATCGTTTGCAGGGCTTCTATAATGTCCCCCACTGTGCGGCAGGGAAACCAGGTCTCTGTGCCGGGCAGGAGGCGTTGATCCAGCAGGTGCAGCTCTAGGGCCTGGGTATCAAAGCGGATGTGATCGTCCATGTGTACTCCTTGTGGATGCTGCATAGCGTATTCTGCGGACAAAGGCAAAAGGCTTGCCGGACGGGCTGTTCTATTTTTGCCTATAGTCGCCCTTCATGCGATTGCCTTGGGGGGAACGGCCTTCTTGCCGCTGGGGACGCTTTTCGCTATCCTGTCTGTGTCCACGCCGGGAAGCGGCGTGATAAGGAGAACAACAATGTCCCAGCGTCCCGCCATTGGCAGCCGCGTCCGCGCCTTCCGTGAAGAACGGGAACTCCCCCTGGAGGAGCTTGCCCGGCACACCAAGCTCAGCGTGGATTTTTTGCAAAAGCTAGAAAATAACGAAGTGTATCCCAGCATCGGCCCCATGCAGAAGGTGGCCCGTGCCCTTGGCGTGCGGCTGGGGACATTTTTGGATGACCAGTTTACGCAAGACCCCATCAGGGGACGCATCAGCGATGAGGGCATCAGCGGGGACGACCCCATCAGCGGTTTTAGCGTCCAGCCCACCTATGTCTATCAGGCTCTGGGCAAGGGCAAGACCGACCGCAACATGGAGCCTTTCTATATCGAGATATTCCCCGACCCGACAGTGGAGGAGAAAACCTCTTCCCATCAGGGGGAGGAGTTCATCCTTGTGCTGAAGGGAGAGCTGCTGGTCATCTACGGCAAGGAACGGCATGTGCTCACCGCGGGCGAAACCATTTATTACAACTCTATCGTGCCGCATTTTGTGGGTGCTGCCGGGGATGCGCCGGTGACTATCCTGGCCGTGACCTATAACCCCCAATAGCGCAGGACTGCCATGCCCGCCCCCATTGAAGACAAGGTACGCCTTCGCCAGTCCCGCTTTGAGCTGCGCGAGTGGACGCTTGGGCAGATGTTTGACCATACGGTGGCCCGCTTTCCCGACCGGGAGGCACTGGTCTATGCCGACCGTGACTACCGTCTGACATGGCGGCAACTTGGCGAGGCTGTGGATCGCCTGGCCAAGGGTATGATGGCCCTTGGTATCCAGAAGGGCGAAAAGGTGGCCGTCTGGGCCACCAATGTGCCGGATTGGATCGTTTTGCAATTTGCCACGGCCAAGATCGGGGCCATCCTGCTTACGGTCAATACCAATTACCGGGAGCACGAGCTGCGCTACCTGTTGCGTCAGTCGGAGTGTGAGAATCTTTTCCTCATTGGCAGACTGCGCGATCATGACTTTCTGGGCACCATCTACAATATCGCGCCGGAGCTGCGTACCCATGCAAGGAGTGATCTGTGCAACAAGGATTTGCCTCACCTCAAACGGGTGTGCTTTCTTGGTGCGCAAAAGCACCGTGGCCTGTACTCCATGCCGGAGATCCTGGCCCTTTCGGTCATGGTGGACGATGAGGCCTATCAGGCCCGACAGGCCAGCCTTGACCCCTGGGATGAGATAAATATGCAATACACCTCAGGCACCACGGGTTTTCCGCGTGGAGTAATGCTGACCCATGTGGGAGTGGGGCTGAACGGTTACTGGATAGGCGCGCACCAGCATTTTGACGAGAACGACAGGGTTTGTCTGCCGGTACCGCTTTTCCACTGCTTTGGCTGCGTGTTGGGGGTGTCGGCCTGTGTCAATCACGGCGCGACCATGGTCATGCTGGAGACCTTCAGCCCCCTTCAGGTACTGCAAGCCATTGACCGGGAACGCTGTACTGCCGTGTACGGCGTGCCGACCATGTTTCTGGCCGAGCTGGAACACAGGCATTTTGACCGCTACGATATGTCGAGCCTGCGTACCGGCATCATGGCCGGTTCTGTCTGCCCGGAGCCGCTTATGCGCCGTGTGGTGGAAGACATGAACATGCGCCAGATAACCATTTGCTATGGGCTGACAGAAGCCTCGCCCGTGATGACCCAGTCGGACGTGGACGATCCGCTTTCCCTGCGCTGCGAGACCGTGGGCTGCGCCATGCCCGGCATCGAAGTACGCGTGGCTGACCCGGATACCTGCGAGGAGTTGCCCCGTGGACAGGTGGGCGAGATATTGTGTCGCGGCTACAATGTCATGAAGGGCTACTACAAGATGCCAGAGGAAACAGCCAGGGCTATCAGCCCCGATGGCTGGTTACATTCGGGCGATCTGGGCGTCATGGACGAGCAGGGTTACTTGCGGATCACCGGGCGCATCAAGGATATGATCATCCGTGGCGGCGAAAATGTCTATCCGCGTGAAATTGAGGAATTTCTCATGCAAATGCCCGGCGTGCTGGATGTGCAGGTGGTGGCCGTGCCCAGCCGCAGATACGGTGAGGAGGTGGGGGCCTTTTTCATCCCACGGCCCGGGCAGGCTGAAGCCATCAGTACGGAAAGTGTACGCGCCTTTTGCAAGAGCAAGATAGCCTGGTTCAAGATACCCCGTTATGTGACTGTGCTGGAGGCTTTTCCGCTTACGGCCAGTGGCAAGATACAAAAATACAAGTTACGCGAGATGGCAGCCGAAATCTGGCCGGAGGCCATGCGCTGAAACAGTCCCCGCCCGGCTCTGGTCTGGCGGGGAATTTTGTTTTTGTACGGTGATATGCCAGAATAGATAGACGACATGGATACCATGACCGAAAAAGACCCCCTGGAAAAAGATAGTGGTGTGGAGCAAGGCGGGCAGACAAGCCAGCCCGGCCTGGCAAAAGACTGCTCCACAACCTGCCCATTGGCCCGGATACCCGCATCTGTCTGGCGGGATACCTTTCGCCCCCCGTGGCGCAAGCGGCACCCTGTGCTGTTTTGGGGTGGCCTTGTCGTGCTTGTGCTGCTGTGTTTTACCGCTGCCATGAAGGGGACTGCTGATGACGGGCCGCTGGCCGGTGAGCGGCTGGCCCTGGTTTCTGTGCGCGGCAGCATCATGGATGTGCAGCCCCTGCTGGACTGGATTGCCAGAATCGAGCACAGGGAGGATGTCCGGGGTGTGTTGCTGCGGGTGGACTCCCCCGGTGGTGGTGCGGCGGCCTCGCAGGAACTGTATGGCGCGTTGGCACGGCTGGCAGACAAGAAGCCGCTGGTGGTCAGCATGGGGGCAACAGCGGCCTCCGGTGGTTTGATGGTGGCTATGGCCGGACAGAAGGTTTTTGCCAACGCCTCCACGGTGACAGGCTCCATTGGCGTGCGGATGAGCATCCCGCAGGTGCAGGGACTGCTGGACAAACTTGGTGTGGGACAGGAAACCCTGGTGACAGCCCCCTTCAAGGATGCCGGCTCGTATCTGCGCCCGCTTTCTCCTGCGGATCGGGCCTATTTCGGCAAGGTGCTGGAGGATATGCACCAGCAGTTTGTGGACATCGTGGCCAAGGGGCGCAAACTGCCGCCGGAGAAAGCCGCTGCGCTGGGCAATGGCAAGATTTTTACCGGGCGCGAGGCCCAGGGGTTGGGTCTTGTGGATGAACTTGGCGGGCAGGATGTTGCCCTGGCCCATCTTGCGGCATTGACCCATGTGCCGGCCAGCCGCCCCCTGCTCAGACAACCCAGTGGCAAGCCCTGGTGGCAGGAAGAACTGCGTGGAAGTGTGCGCGGCTTGCTGGTGGCTTTTTTCCAAGCCTGCGGGCTTGCCCTGCCGGAAGGATTTGCGCCTGTGGACACCCTGGCCGGCAATGGGGCGCAGTCTGCCCCGCTCAGCCCTGCCGGGATAGGGATGCCGTTTTTTCTCTACAGCCTGTAGTGCCTAGAGCGGAATGCCATTGAAATCGTTTTCAATTCCAATGCAAAACGGCGCGAAGACAAAAGCTGTAAGCGTAACTGTTTTTTGGATGGGTTTTTGGCCTGATTTTTGGGTCGATTTTTGACAAGAGACGTGTTAGAAAAACAAATCTCTTGTCCTTGCGTGTCGCAATTTTGTCGCAATCCTGTCGCAAATTGCGACAGGAAGAGGACAGGCAGGGAATAGTCAGGGGGAAGAAAGGAAGGGAAGATAGGCCGCTAACCAAGCGGGACTATTAAGGAATCTCAAGCGTCATCGAATAACGCCCGGATGGTGGAATGGTAGACACAAGGGACTTAAAATCCCTCGCTCTGTGAGCGTGCCGGTTCAAGTCCGGCTCCGGGTACCACATAAAATCAAGCCCTTACGGTGATTGGGCGTAAGGGCGTTGTTCTATGGTCTGTTTTTTGTATACTCCTGTACTACGTTTTTTATCGCTCTAGTGCCCGGAATAGGCCAGCACATTGTTGAGAGGGGCACTACTCGTCTCGATACGACCTGCAACGAACTGATGCCGGGTCAGCTGCCATGCCTCCAGATCCAGCACATCCAGCTTGCCCTGATGCTCCGGCCTGATGCCCTCCTGCAACACGGCAAGACATTCTTGCAGCGGAAAATAGACGCCCTCAAAGGACAAACGGCATAAATCGCCATCCAGCGTGACGCTCAGCTCCTCAGCGGGCAGGGCGTCCGCACAGGCTGTCAGCAGGGCCTCGTGCAAATCAGGCCCTGCTGGCCAGATATGTCCATATATCTTGAGCAAGACTTCCTGACTCATGGCTGTCCCCCTGTGGCTGTCCCACCACATTGCCCCTGCTGACGCGCCCCGGCCAGGGCCGTGCAATCCCCCTGGGCGCAGGCCGCGCGTAAATCGGCACACATGCCTGCGGTATTGCCCCGTAACAAACGCACTCCCCCCCGCGCCCGCAGGCAGCGCGTCAAGCCCACACTCTGCTGGGCCAGCTCCCCCTGCCTTTGGGCCATGCCAGAGCCGGGGGCCTCGCTGGCGCGGGCAAGCTCAATAGCCGCATCCAGGTCAGATTCGGCCAGGGCCAAGTGCTGCAAACGCCAGTGGGCCAGGCCTCGTACATACAGGGCATGGGCAAGGCTACCGTTCAGACGGAGAGCCGCGTTACAGACTTCCACACACTGCTGGGGCAAGCCCTGTCGCAACAGGGCTTCGCCCAGCAAAAGCTGGACAACCGGGCTATCTGGGGCCAGTTGTGCGGCCTGTTCCAGTGCGGGCAAGGCAGTGGAGCACCCGTACCAGCCTTCGGGAGAAAGCTCCAAAGCCATGAGGCCCAGCCACAGTCCCTCCAGGCGGCGGGCAAGCCGATCAGCCTCAGCCCTGCTGTCCCCGGCACCGTTCGCGGGCGATACATCGGCAGTCGGGGGAGCAGAGCTGTCAGCCCCGGGATGCAGTATATCCAAGGCCTGAAGAGCCTCTCGGCTTTCTGCTGCCAGCAGCGCGTAGAGAGCAGGGAAAGCGGCTTCACGCAGGCAAAGGTCAAGTCGCTCGCCAGGTTGTCCGTCTGGCACAAGCCGTACCTGCACGGCCAGCTTGCCGCCGGTGTGACTGTAGGTGGCATCTTCCACAGTGTACACACAGGCCGCAAGAGCAATCCCCTGGGACAAGCCGCCCCCTCCGGGCAGCGCGCCCAGCCCGGCCAGACTGGACAAGACAGCAGCTCGTCCCTGTAGTTGGGGCAGCAGCCCTGCCGCCTGTTGCAGGGCCACAAGCCATGCCGCCGCACGGGCCTGGGCAAACTGCCCTTCCGGTGAAAGCAGGGTCGTATCAGAACATGGCACTTCGGCCCGCAGGGGGGGGAAGTCATCGCCCTGCTGTCCTGTAAGCCCAGTAGCCCCCGTGACGGACACAGGGGCCATCAACACAAGGCAACAGAACAGACAGCAGATGCGGACAAGTCCCGCCATGCCCTACTTCGCGGGCTGGATGGTCTGCACGATCTTTTGGGCCATGGGCTTGACCAGGTCGCGCAGGGTATCGAGCAGGAGATTTTCCGCCGCCGCGCCAGAAGGCAGGCCCGTGCGGCTCTGGCTGGAATTAAGGGTCTCGCGCAGCATACGGCCAGCCCGGTTGGCAAGGGTGAACTGCGCACACAGGCTGGCGGCCAGTTCTGTGGCCGAGCTTTCCTTGAGCCAGGCTTCTTCCAACGCACCTGTCACCATATAATCAGGATTGGCACTGCGGGCCTGATTGGCATTGGTGGCAAAGCTGACCTGCAGAGCATGGCGGCCCAATTCGTCAGCCAGGGCCCGGCTTATCCAGACAGCCACATCCTCACTGGCAGTAAAGCTGCTGCCGTCCCGCCGCATGCCAAGGGCCGAGCTGTCTTCCCGCTTGTCCGTAAAGCTGACCACCGTGATACGCGGTGCGTTGGGCGCGGGCAGCACTGAGCTGTCCAGCGGCGGGTGCAGCAAGCGGACAGAATTGCTTGGCCCGCAGGCCGCCAGCAGGGACAGGCAGCAGACCAGAAGACACACTTGCAGGATGCGGGGATAAAACATGATGACCTCGTGAGGGTTCAAAGGGTAAAACTTTACAGATTTTCTAGACTACCCTGAAAGGCGGCGTCTTGCAAGGTTTTTCGGCCCATGCTAGAAGGCATGTCATACTTTGCACTGATACCGGATCATAGCTTTGTGGCCCGTAACGGGCTGCAAACAAAACATATCCTGTGACCATCCTCTGCTGTGTGCGCCGTCAGGCGCGGGAGATGCCATGATCGACCTCAAGCTCGTACAAAAACAGCCGGAAGTGCTGGCCAAGGCCCTTGCTGACCGCCACTCCGATCTTTGTGTTGACCAGTTCCTGGAGCTTGATGCCCGCCGCCGGGCCTTGCTTACCGAGGTAGAAGAACTCAAAAGCCGCCGCAATGCGGCATCGGGCGAGGTGGCGGCCTGCAAGCGTGAAGGCCGTGACGCCACGACCCTTTTGCAGGAATTGGGAACCCTTTCAGAGCGCATCAAGGCACTGGACACAGAAACCGTCACCGCCAAAGCCGCTGTGGAAGAATGGCTGATGCGGGTCCCCAACCTGCCTGACGCCAGTGTGCCGGTGGGTAGGGACGAAAGCGAAAATGTAGAAATTGCCCGCCACGGCCAGCCCCGCGTTTTTGACTTCCCCGTGCAGGAGCACGGCGAACTTGGCACGGCACTGGGGGGATTGGATTTTGTGCGTGCGGCCCGCCTCACGGGCAGCCGCTTTGCCATCCTGCAGGGCTGGGCTGCCCGGCTGGACAGGGCACTGGTCAACTTTTTCCTTGATCAGCACACGCGCCATGCCGACTATCAGGAAGTCTGCCCGCCCTACATGGTCAACCGTAGCTCCATGACCGGCACAGGCCAGCTGCCCAAGTTTGAAGAAGACCTTTTTAAGCTGTCCGACTGGGACTATTACCTCATCCCCACAGCAGAAGTCCCCCTGACCAACCTGCACGCCAGTGAAGTGCTGAACGAGGCTGACCTGCCGCGTGGCTACTGCGCCGCCACCCCCTGCTTCCGCTCCGAGGCGGGCAGCGCGGGCAAGGACACACGCGGGCTTATCCGTATGCACCAGTTCACCAAGGTAGAGATGGTGCGCTTTGCCCACCCCGATGACAGCTTCAACCAGCTGGAGATCATGACCGGCCATGCCCGCCGCCTGCTGGAACTGCTGGAACTGCCCTATCGCGTCATTACCCTTTGTACAGGGGATATGGGCTTTGGCGCGGCCAAAACCTATGATATCGAAGTCTGGTTGCCCGCACAGAATACCTATCGGGAAATCTCCTCCTGCTCCAACTGCACGGACTTTCAGGCCCGACGCGCAGACATCCGCTACAAGCCCAAGGGGGGCAAGTCCGGCTTTGTGCATACCCTCAACGGTTCCGGCCTGCCCACAGGGCGCGCCATGGCTGCCATTTTGGAAAACGGCCAGCAAAAAGACGGCAGTATCGTCCTGCCCGTGGCCTTGCGGCCCTACCTGGGGGGACTGGAAGTCATCGAGCCTTGCTAGACTTGGCGCAAAGCTCCCGCAACCAGCAGATACCAGTAAGGCCCGCCAAAGCGGGCCTTATCATTGTGTTGCCTGTTTACTGACAGGGTAAGCGTTGCACAATGTCAGCAGCTAAACACTGTACCAAAATCATAATTTGTGTAGGAAATTTTTGATTCGTTTTGAATTAAATCGGTACACGTCAACTTTATTATCAAATTTATTAATGTTATCTGATGTATAACAATTAATATCCTTTCATATTTAATCTTTTATAATCATAACATCCTTGTTGAAATCCATTATCACAAGACTTCCCATACCATTCTTTGGCATAAGTGTAGCTCTGCTTTATACCTTCTCCATTTTCATAGATAACACCTAAATTATATTGAGCTTCACTCATACCTTGTTCTGCAGCCTTGTGTAAAAAATATATTGCTTTAAAATAGTCTTGTTTAACACAATTTCCTACATAATACATCATGCCTAAATTATATTGAGCTACGCAATTGCCATTTTCAGCTGCACTTAAATATAGTTGATATGCTTTAAAATAATCTCTAGTCACATATACACCTTTAAAATATATATCAGCTAACAATGTTTTCGCATAACTATTTCCCTGAACCGATGCTTTTTGAAGCATATCTATTGCTTTATGAGAATTTTTTTCTATGCCTTGTCCGACATAGTACATTATACCTAAGCGATATTGGGATTCTGGATTTCCTTGATTGGCAGCCATCTTAAACAGTGATGCCGCTACTAAGTAGTCCTGTTTCACATATTGACCAAAATAATACATAATCCCTAAATAATGCTGAGCCTTGTCATACCCTTGTTCAGAAGCTATAGAAAACATCTTTACAGACTTAAAATAATCTTTCTGCACAAACTTTCCTTCATAAAATACAACGCCAATATTATATATAACAACTACATATACATATTTTAATATTTTCGTGATATAATTATTTATTTTTATATATAGATTGTAAATATTCATATTATGAATTTATATTTTATATAAATATTACAAAATACACAATTATAATATTATGATATAACAATATCTACAATAGGCTTGCAACCAAAAAGAAGATAAGACAGATCATAAGCAATGACCCAATATGCGGAACAATAGCCGCAAGAATTGCAACTAACATCTGCAATATTGTGCTAATAAATCCAATTGCCAATATTGCAATAATTATCAAAACAACAGTTTCCATAATATATCCTATACATCTTTCAGCCTAAACATAGTTTTTGTATGTAAAAACTGTAAATAATTTCTAACTGCAAGAAAACCAAACAGAGCACTCCCCAGCAAAAAACCCACAAAGAACATTGCTGCGACTCCACAGCACGCTGCTACACCAAGATAAACTTTAGACATAAACTTGGCACTTGCACACTGCCTTATTGCGAGTTCACGCTCATAAGGCATATCATTTTCACTATAACGCATATTTATATTATTCATTTTAAACCTCCTGCAACAAATTACCATCTTCCAAATATTTTTTTCTTTTCTTCACATTCTATATGATTTATAACGCTTTTTACCCCTTTAATATCTTCGGCAATTTTTTCTGCCATATCATATTCAATTCTTTTTTCAACATTACCAGACAAAAACACAACACCTTTTTCAGTTTTTACACTTATATCACAATTTCTAAGAGATTGATTTGTCATAAAAGCAGTTTTTACCTGTGCTGTTATATATGTATCTTCTGCAAAAGAAAGCCCAGGAATATCAGGGGCACTATGAGCCTTTGTAGCGATAAGGCAAACTAAAATAATGGACGTAAAAAGAATTTTATTACTCATATGGTTATCCTCCTGATTGTAAGCATATTATAAAAACTACCTATTACCCCATAAGCCACGACACACAAAAAGTCTACTTGTCTAGTGAGTCTTTTGGGAGCGAACAAGCAGCCTCTTTGTGAGAGTATATTCACCATGATAATATACTCTCATATCCTGTCAAGCGTTTTCCGCTATACTGGCAGAATGGAAAAGTATCCTTTTTTAAATCAGGCCGTTGGGAACATTCTGCTAAGACAAAGGCAAGCCCTTGGCATGAGCAAGCGCAAGCTCTCCGAAAAGGCTTTTATTGACAGAGCTTATATCACAGGCCTTGAAAGTGGACGGTGGAATGTTTCACTCAACGCACTATTTTTTATCAGCGAGGCGGTGGGGTTGGATCCTGTGGATTTTGTCAGCCTGGTAAAGCAAGAGCGCGAGGCTCTGGAAAAAAATAGTGAATAGCAGAGAGTTTCACTTTTTGAATGGAATGCGAGTTCCAACTCATTGAAATACCAATAGAAATTTTTACAAAATCATCAGGAAAGAGAATGTCTCGAATAGAAAGCCCCTTTGCTTCCATCTCCACAAATCGACATCAATAATATATGGCATAGAGTTGTGTTACTTCGATACACCTTCCAAGCCTTAATCCAAACTACAGTAATCCTTTCGAACAAAACTAGGCCCGCCAAAGCGGGCCTTATCATTGGTACATTGCCTGTTTGCTGTGTGAGGGTTTTCAAACTCACAGCAAGCTGCCTTCCAGCCGTAACAGGGCTGCCTTGCGCCACAGGCCGCCCCCATAGCCCACCAGATGTCCATTGGCACCGATGACCCGATGGCAGGGGATAACAATGCTCAGGGGGTTGCGGTTGTTGGCCATACCCACGGCGCGGCAGGCTCCGGGCCTTCCCAGGGCCGTGGCCACTGCCTTGTAACTGCGGGTTTGTCCATAGGGGATTGCCCGCAGGGCTTGCCAGACCTCCTGCTGGAAGGGCGTACCAGTCGGGGCAAGGGGGAGGTCAAAACAGCGCAGTCTTTTGCACAGCCAGCCTTCCAACTGCCGAGCGGCCTCCCGCACAAGAGGGCCGGTACACGTGGGGCAGAGGTTGTCCTCTCCATCCACAAAGCGCACAGCCCGCAAGCCCTCGGGCGTTGCTTCAAGGCACGTCAGCCCCACGATGGGCAGGCGGCAGTAAAGCCGCTCCATGCCTCAACGTTCCAGCCTGTCTGCCTTGCGGCTTTCCCCGGCGGCTTCCGGTGAAAGCTGCCAGGCAAAAAACGTCCCCACCGCAGCAACAAGCGCAAGACAACGGACAGCCACAGGCAAGCCGTGCTGGTCGGCTATCCAGCCCATGACGGGCGCGGCCAGACCGCCCACAGAGGTAGCCAGGCCCAGCGTGACACCTGAAGCAAAACCGATATTTTTGGCAAGGAGCTTTTGCCCCAGCACCACCATAGAGCTGAAGGGCGCGTACAGCACACAGCCCAGCAGGGGCAGCAGGGCCCAGGCCAGCCAGAGGCTTTCGCTGTAAGCAAAGGCCAGCACCACCAACGGCATGCAAAGAAAGGAGAGGCGGATAATACGCAGATAGCCTTGCCTGTCAGCAAGGATCCCCCCGCCGATATTGCACATGACCCCCGAAGCGCAAAACAGCGTCATGGCCAAAGCCCCGGCAGCCTTGGACTGACCAAAGACATTGATCCAGTAGAGGGGAATAAAGGCATTCATGGAAATAAAGAGCGTGGAGCGTGTCACGATAACGCCAGTGAGCTTGGCAAATTCCGGCCAGTTGTTACGGCCAGGCTCATCACTGACCTGTGCAGCAGCCTTGCCCGCACTGCGGCCCGTCCCGCCTGCCCGGCACAACTGCCAGAACAGCAGCAGGGCCATCCCAGCCCCCAGCATGGCAAAGGCAGACATGCCTGTCAGACCCCACAAGCCCACGCAGCCTGTCACCAGCAGCGGGCCAAGCACAAAACCACTGTTGCCACCAATGGAAAAAATGCTCAGGCCCATGCCCTTGCTCTTGCCAGCGGCCCTGTTGGCATGGCGCGCCCCTTCGGGGTGAAAGAGCGAAGAGCCGATACCGCTGATGACAATGGCAAGAAAGATGGCCCAATAGCTGGACATCAGACCCGTCAGCCCCATACCGCAACCCGCCAGCAACACCCCCAGCGGAATGAACCAGGGCCGGGAAAAACGGTCGGCCAACAGGCCAAACAGAGGCTGGATTATGGAAGACAGGCAGGAATAGGCAAACATCAGCCCGCCCGAAGCCTGATAACTGAGCTGAAGAGCCTCACGCAAAAAAGGCAGCACGGCGGGCAAGGCCCCACCGTTGACATCACAGGAAAGATGCCCCAGCGACAGCAGCGCGATTTTTTTCTTGTCCATGCGCTGAGCCTACACCAGAGTGGTGCGGAATCCAAGTGAGTAACATCTGGTGTATTATCGCAAAAGCTGCGGTGGCCGGTCTGCTCAGGCCTTTTTACAGCCCGCGCATCTGCGATGGCCCGGCCCTTCCTTCTTGAAGATGATCAGCGGGCAGTTCTTGCAAATGTCGCTGCCGGGGAAGGGATCGCCCGGACTGGTAATGGAACTGGAACCGCTCTTGTCCATGCGTTCAAGCAGCCTTTCCACCACAAGGCCGATCTGGCTGCCCGGAATAAACACATAGGTCTCGCTGCGGTCGGTCTTGCCCGCATTGTAGGAGCCGGAACAGGGCGGACTGTGGTTGAAGGTATTCTCCTGCCAGCAGTACACGGCACCACCGCAGCAGGAGGAACTCATGGTTATCTGGGTTCTGAGGGGATGGGTATCGGTGGCGGCCATATAGTCCACTGCCAGGTGGTAGGCTTGCAGACTGTCACAGTAAAAATGCACCACATGGGGCTGCCAGGTGGTTTTTTCCAGCGGGCTGACCACCAGTGCCTGCAAGGTGTCCGGCTCCATATGCGGCTTGCTGAGCAGGAAACGTCTGGTCTGTTCCGGGTCACGACAGTATTTGAGCTGGGTCTTGACCTCGTGCTCATCGACTTCCTGCCAGCCAAAACTGAACTGGGCATTCCTGCATCCCAGCGAGTCCACCATACCCAGCAGGATGCGCCCCTGCATTCGGGCTGCCAGCTCCCACTGGCAGAAGGTCAGGGGTTTGACCGGTTCCACATGCTCCACGGTTTCACGGAAATGTCGTACATCGTCTCCGCCAAACAGCCAGGTAATGGCCACAGGCTGGTGGTACAGGCGCAGCTCGCGCATCAGTATCCGCGCCATTTCAGGAAAATCGTGCTCCATCTGCCCCTCCTTGCCGTGGCCTGGCGACAATCCACACTGGAAATCTGCATAAGGATGACAGATGCCGCAGCCTGCGTCAATGGGGAAAGCTGCAAACAAAGCCTTGCTACAGTCGCCGTATCCCTTCGGCCATGACCTCGGCCAGACCGCCCAGGGCGGTCTCCTTGTAGTGGCTTTGCAGGTCGCGACCTGTGCGGTACATGACCTCGATAACCTTATCCAGCGAGATGAGCCGGGCCTGCCCGTCCTCCAGCAGTGAAAGCTGGGCACAGTTGACCGCCCGCTCTGCGGCCACGCCGTTACGTTCGATGCAGGGTATCTGCACAAGGCCCCCCACAGGGTCGCAGGTCAAGCCAAGGTTGTGCTCCATGCCGATTTCGGCGGCCACCTCCACCTGCTTGAGCTTGCCCCCGGTCACGGCACAATAGGCCCCGGCAGCCATGGAACAGGCCACGCCCACTTCTCCCTGACAGCCCACCTCCGCACCGGAGATGGACGCATTGCGCTTGTAGAAAAGCCCGATAGCCCCGGCAGTGAGCAAAAAGTCGTGCTGCCCTTGTTCTGTGGCGTGGGGATAGAAGTTGGCATAGTACATCAGCACCGCCGGTACTACGCCTGCCGCGCCCATGGTGGGGGCGGTGACTACCCGCCCACCGCTGGCATTTTCCTCTGCCACGGCAAAGGCATAGAGCATGGGCCAAAGGCTCAGGTCGCGCCGTCCCGTGGCCTGGAGCGCGCTGACCTTGCGGAGCAGATTGGGGGCACGCCGCTGCACATTATAGCCGCCGGGCAGGACACCCTCTGTGCAGCAACCGCGTTCCACAGCAGCACGCATAACGCTGACGATCTCTGCCAGCCGCTCTTGCAGCCCTGCCTGACCATGCCAGAAGACTTCGTTTTCCCGCACGATGTCGGCAACGCTCTTGCCTTCACGATGGCACAGGGCAAACAACTCCGTTGCCGTGCTGTACTGATGGGGCGGTGTGGGCCACGGTTCCACAGGGGCATCAAATTCCGCCTCGGTACGGATGGCTCCGCCACCCACAGAATAATAGGTGACAGAACACAGGATGGTACCGTCAGCCGCACAGGCCGAGAGGGTCAGGGCATTGGGATGGCGTGGCAAGAACAGGCCCTTGTGGGCTTGCACGTCGCGCACCAGGTCAAAGGCTACTGCGTGCTGGCCCAGCAGGCGCAAATCCGCACCGGCAGCCAGTTCAGCATAGCGGCGCGGCAAATGCCCCGGCTGCACGCTGGCGGGTTCTTCTCCTTCCAGCCCGCCCAGCAGGGCGGCCACCGTGCCGTGTCCATCGCCGGTCAGGGCCAGAGAGCCGAACAGTTCCGCACGGATACGGGCAGTCTGCCCCAAAAGATCGGCTGCCGCCAGGGCACGGGCAAACTCACGCCCTGCCAGCATGGGCCCAACCGTATGGGAGCTGGACGGCCCAATGCCGACCTTGAACAAGTCAAAGATGCTCAGCATGGGCCGTCCTCCTTGCTACAGGTATATCAGACGCGATTGTAAAAGTTAATCAGGCAGCCGTCCAGAATGATCTGGCGTTCGTCATCAGTCAGTTCGTTCAGGTGCAGGACAAGGGCTTCAGCCGTGCCATCGGCGCGTATCAGCCATGCCGTCAGCTCCGGGCTGGCATTGCTTACGGCCGTCCGCACACCGGGAATGAGCAGATGGTCACCCACGGCCAGCTTTTGTCCTGTCCCGGCCTCTGTCACAAAGGGCAGCATACCCCAGTTGATGAGGTTGGAGCGATACCGTTTGGTGGCGTACTCCTCAGCCAGATTGGCCCAGCCGCCCAAGACCTTCTGGCAGGAGGCAGCCTGTTCCCGTGCCGAACCATCACCGGGCTTTATGGCAAAGATGGTAGTGCCAAGGCCTAGTCCGGCCAACGGGCAGTCCCCAGCAAAGACCTCTGCCACGCCTGGCTTGTCCGCACAGGGGGCACAGATGGCGCGTACCTCATCCAGCAGGGCGGCATCGGCCATATCTGCCAGGCGGTGCGCTTCCTTTTGCTGGAAGGCCTTGGCCCGCCCCACATAGGCCGGATCCTTGCGGGACAGGGCGTATTCTGCCAGCTTGAGCGGGTTGGAGCGTAGGGACGAGGTTTCGCCGGAGGGGATCAGCTCGTCCGTGGTGGTCACCGGGTCAAGGATGACCGATGCCACCTGCAGGAGCAGATGTTCGGGCAGGGGGCTCATGGCGGGCCAGTCCGCGATATTGGGGCCAAGGATGAGCTTTTCTTCCGGCCTGGCCGCAGCAAAGCCGTTATAGACGCGGCGTTGGTAGATGCCCGGCTCAAACTGGTACGCGGGCATTGCAAGCTGGCTCCAGTCCAGATCAGTGGCCGGAGTAAGACGTCCACCATTGGCAGCAGTAGCGGCAATGGAGCGGGCATCCATCAGGGCCACGGCCGAAAGCTGCCCGCCGGACGGCTTGGAGCCTTCACGGTTGGGGAAGTTACGGGTGGAATGGCGGATGGAGAGCGCACCGTGGGCCGGGGTATCCCCCGCGCCAAAACACGGCCCGCAGAAGGCATTTTTGAGCACAGCCCCGGCAGCCATGAGCTTGGCGGTGGAACCACTCCTGACCAGGGCCAAAGCCTGTGGTTCGCTGGCAGGATAGACAGACAGGCTGAAGGCCCCGTTGCCGGTACTCTTGCCGTCAAGAATGGCGGCAGCCAGACTGATATTTTCGTAGGAGCCACCCGCGCAGCCCGCGATAATACCCTGATCCACCCAGACCCCGTCAGCACGTTTTTTGCCGCGCAGGTTGATGGCCTTACCTGCCTCGCCAAACTGGCGCACGGCCTCGGCGTCCACCGCGCCCAAAATTTCATCGGCATGGGCAATGACCTCTGCCACGGGGAAGACATTGCTGGGATGGAAGGGCAGGGCGATCATGGGAACGATCTTGCCCAAATCCACCCGGATGAGATTGTCATAGCAGGCCGGGCCTTCCAGCTTCAGTTCGCGGTAGTCATCGGCACGGCCGTGCATGGCAAGGTAGTCGCGCACCTTGCTGTCCGTGCGCCAGATAGAGGACAGGCAGGTGGTTTCGGTGGTCATCACATCCACGCCGCAGCGGTATTCCACCGAAAGGCTGTCAATGCCGGGGCCCATGAACTCCATGACCCGGTTCTTGACAAAGCCGTTTTTGAAAACCGCGCCAATGAGGGCCAGGGCCACGTCCTGCGGGCCAACACCGGGGGCTGGTGCGCCTTCCAGCCAGACAGCCGTCACCTTTGGTGCAGGCACGTCATAGGTTTTGCCAAGCAGTTGCTTCACCAGCTCCGGCCCGCCTTCACCAATGGCCATGACACCCAGCGCACCGTAGCGGGTATGACTGTCCGAGCCCAGGATCATCCCGCCGCATTTGCTCATCATTTCGCGCATATACTGATGGATGACTGCCAGATGTGGCGGCACAAAGATGCCCCCGTACTTTTGCGCGGCCGAAAGGCCAAAAAGATGGTCGTCCTCATTGATGGTGCCGCCCACGGCACAGAGGCTGTTGTGGCAGTTGGTCAGCACATAGGGCACGGGGAATTTTTGCAGACCACTGGCCCGCGCCGTCTGGATGATGCCCACATAGGTAATGTCGTGCGAGGCCAGCGCATCAAAGCGCAAGCGCAGGGTTTCGCCCTGCGGCGCGCTGTTGTGGGCCGCGAGGATGCGGGCTGCCAGCGTGTTGGCACGGGAAGCTGTGCAGTCGATACCGCGTGCGGTGGCGGCATTGGCGTCCAGAACCTCATTGCCGTCAATGACATGGGGCTGGTCAAAAAGCTGGATCATGACTACTCCTTGCAGGCTCCGGGCCGGGTAAACAAAAAATACAAGGCCCGGCCAGAGAGACAACGGGATACGAGAAAGGAAACAACAGATGGAACGTCAACAGGCTCTGCTCGTCACAAGACGGGCCTTCAGGACTGTTTGCCTTGAAAGCCCGCCAATGTTGCAATGCCTAGAGGTTGGCCCCCACGATCTCACCAAATTCGCGGCAACCCACCACGCGTGCGCCCGTGACCTGAGCCGCAAGATCCACGGTGACGGCCTTGGCCGCAATGGCCTTGCCAAGGGCAGTACGGATGCGCTCGGCTGCGCGCGGCACACCGATATGTTCCAGCATCAGGGCACCGCACAGAATGACGCTGCCGGGATTGGCCTTGTCCTGCCCGGCAATGGTGGGGGCAGTGCCGTGGGTGGCTTCGTAAAAGGCCAGCGTGTCGGACATATTCACGCCGGGGGCCAGCCCCAGCCCCCCCACCTGCGCGGCCAGTGCGTCAGAGATATAGTCGCCGTTCAGATTGGGGGTGGCAAGGATCTGATACTCTTCCGGCCGGAGCAGGGCCTCCTGGAACATGGCGTCGGCAATGCGATCCTTGATAACAAGGCGGCCGGGCACGGGTTCTTTTTCCGTACAGGTAAGGTCGGCAAATTCCTCGGCAGCCAGATCATAGCCCCACTGGCGAAAGCCACCTTCAGTAAACTTCATGATATTGCCCTTGTGTACAAGGGTCAGGCTCTGCTTGCCGTTGTCCAGGGCAAAACGCAGGGCGCGGCGCACCAGTCGTTTGGAACCGGCCTCGGTCATGGGCTTGATGCCCACAGCCGCAGCGTCGCCCACCTTGGTCACGCCCAGTTCTTCCCGCAAAAAAGCAATGAGCTTGCGGGCTTCGGGGGTTTGGGCGGCAAATTCCACCCCGGCATAGACGTCCTCGGTATTTTCCCGAAAGATGACCATATCCACCCGTTCAGGATGCTTGACCGGAGTTTCCAGGCCTTCAAAATGGCGCACCGGACGGATGCAGGCATACAAGTCCAGGCTTTGGCGCAGGGCCACGTTAAGGCTGCGCATCCCCGTGCCTACGGGTGTTCCCAGAGGGCCTTTCATGGCCACCTCGGCCCCGCGCAGGGCCTGCATGGTGGCCTCCGGCAGGGGAGAGCCGGTTTCGGCCACGGCCTTTTCGCCTGCCAGTAGCTCCTGCCAGTCCAGCTTCAGTTCGGATTCCTTAGCCAGGGCCGCGTCAATGACCGGGCGGGCAGCCTGCCATATCTCACGGCCAATACCGTCGCCTTCAATCCAATAGATAGTCTTTTGCATAGTCCTGTTCCGGCTGCTGTTTGAACGTTGTCCTTGAATATTGACAAGGTTGGGTTAATTGCCGTCACTGTCATCCTGCGCTTCCTGCTCCAGCGAGCGCGCCCGCTTGAGCAGGGCCTCCAACTGGATGTCGCCACTGACCACACCCCGGATCCTGTCCTGCTCGTCCGTGACCGCGCAGGAAACCGTAATGACCAGTTTGCCCGTAAAGTGCGACTGATACACATCCATGATGTGCAGTTCGCCGCTTTGCATGGGCTTCTTGAACCATTCGCGCTCGGAGAAGTCATAGCCCACAGGCAGGGCCTCATAGACCGACTTGTATTCCGGGTCAATGACAGCCGAGCAGCACATCTTGCCCTCGGTATCTGTGAGACAGCAAAACTGGATAAAGGGATATGCACGCACAAAGACATCCAGCCGGGCACAGGCATTTGCGTCCAGGGCAGAGAGTTCTGCCTCCCGTGCAAGGCGCACGATAAGATTGGCAGCCAGCTTGCCCGCCAGCTCCTTCATGCGGTCGTACTGCGAGGCAAAAAGCTCCGGCATGAAGCGTTGGACAAGGGCTTCCATCTCATCGTGCGAGAAGTTGGTGGTGCGTCCGGCGGCGTACACCTCCATGATGGCATCGTAGATCTGCCCCACGGCCGGATGCTTTTTGGAAACCTGCCGCTCTTCGGGCAGCCCAAGATTGTTGTTGATCCAGTAGGCCACCCCGGCCCGGCCCGTCTTGTCGGTGATGATGATGGGCACCGGGCGTCCCAGCAGATGTCTGGTATCAAAGACGTTGTAGATTTCTTCGTTCTTGGCAAGGCCGTCCACATGTACGCCCGCGCTGGTGGCGTTGAAGTCCCGCCCCACAAAGGGATAGTTGGCGGGGATCTGGTACTTCAGCTCCTTTTCAAAGAACTGCGCCACCTCACTGAGGATGGTGGTATCTGCGGCGGCATCGTCCCCGGTCAGGGAGATATATTCGATGATCAGAGCCTCCAAGGGGGTGTTGCCCGTGCGCTCCCCAAAACCGAACAGGGTACTGTTGACCGCACCACAGCCGTAGAGCCAGGCCGTAACGCCATTGGCAAGGGTCTTGTGGAAGTCATTGTGCCCATGCCACTCCAGCCATTCGCCCGGCACGCCGGCCTCATCGGTAAAGGCCCGTACAATGCGCTGCACCGAACGCGGCAGGGCCGCCCCGGCCCACGGCACACCGTAGCCCATCGTATCACAGAGGCGGATCTTGACCGGCATCCCCCCCTGCCTGGCAAGCTCCATCAGCCGCTGGGCCAGGGGCAGGCAAAAGCCGTAAATGTCGGCGCGGGTCACGTCCTCAAAATGGCAACGCGGGATAATGCCCCATTCAAGAGCCTGTTCGGCCAGCCCCACATACATATCCAGGGCCTGCTGCCGGGTTTTGCCCAGCTTGAGAAAGATGTGGTAGTCCGAAACGCTGGTAAGCATACCGGTTTCGTCAAATTCCATATCGCGGGCCAGGCGCAGGTCGTCCCGTGTGGCGCGTATCCACGAGGTGATACGCGGAAAGCGGTAGCCCCGCGCTCGGCAGGTTTCCACACATTTGCGGTCACGCGGCGAATAGAGAAAAAACTCCGAGGCGGCAATCAGGCCGGTCTTGCCCCCCAGCCGGTGCAGGAAGTCAAACATTTTGGCGACCTGCTTGACCGTGTAGGGCGGTCGTGCCTGTTGCCCGTCCCGAAAGGTGGTGTCGGTAATACGCATTTGCGCAGCCGGGCGCGGGGCCAGCAAGACCTCGTCAAAGGCCGTGCGGCAAATGCTGGAATAGGGAAAAAGCTCCCGATACAACTGTGGCTTGTCAGGTTCCTGCAAGGGCAGGGGGCGATTGCTGCCGGGGAGATGGATGATACTCATATGCTGTCCTGCCGGGCGCAGCGGGCTGCGCCTGTTTATTTTTTTGGCAAAGAGACAGCATACCGCCTTATCCACCAGACGTCCAGCATCGTAACGGCAGTCTGCAAACAGGAGAAAAGGCACGACTATGCCGTGCCTCAGACGAGGATGACAAGTTCCGTGTATTTTTGCAGGATACTGTCGCCTGTCAGCAGTCGCATGGGCTCACTGATGGCCTGGGCAACAAGCATAACCCTGCAAGGATTTCCGGGGGCAAGGGGGCGTCAAAATCTTCAGGCACGGTGAGCTTGCCTTCCAGTATCCCCAGTCGTTTGCAAGGACTCGCAGAAACAGGGGACAGGACAACTTCTGCCCTGCCATAACTGCCAATGAGGATACGCTCCCCTCCGGCTGCCCGCTTCACAAGCTGGGAGAGATTGGTCTTGGCCTGATGGATGGGAACAATAGCCTGGCTCATACTGCCTCCTGCCTGAATGTGGGCATGTGGAAAAGCTTAGCCATGACCAGACCAGACGTAAGCGCGGCAAAGATAACCATATCACCGCCATAGCCCTCAGCAAAGGATCCCCACTCTTGTACACAAACTCCCCAGCCCATACCCTGCTGGGGCTTTTCATGCCGGGCGCAAGAGGCTAGCATATCACCCGGCGCGAAACGCGCCACAAAGGAGTTGATATGACCAGTAGCCCAACCAGCCAGCCCCCTCTGCAATCCCCTGCCAGCCAAAGCTCCCCGCAACACCTGTGGCAGACCTGTGCCGCCCGGCGGGAGCGTCTGCGCCGATCCGTACGCGCCCGTGGGCTGGACGCTCTACTGGTCAGCCGTGCCCCCAACCGTTACTATCTTTCCGGTTTTGAGCTGCACGACCCGCAGCCCAACGAAAGCGCGGGCTGCCTTGTGATTGCTGCGGACGGGCGGGACAAACTTGCCACAGACGCCCGCTATCAGGACGCCGCAGCCCGGCTCTGGCCTGTGGAAGACATCTGCATTTACGGGGCCGATGCCCCCGCCACCATAGCTGCGCTCCTGCGCGGATCCGGCTGCCGCATCGGTATTGAAGCCAAAGGCGTCAGTCTGGACTTTGCCCGCGCCCTGGGCCGGGCTGGCCGAGGTATCTGGCTGGAAGCTGCGGACGGTCTGGTGGAAAACCTGCGCCGCATCAAGGATTCGGATGAAATTGCCGCGCTGGAACGCTCCTTCGCGCTCAATCATCAGCTTATGCGCTGGGTGGAAGGCGAACTGCATCCCGGCCGCAGCGAGGTCGATCTGGCCTGGGCCATTGAACGCTTTTTCCGTGAAAACGGCGCGCAGGAGCTGGCCTTTGCTTCCATCGTGGCTGTGGGGCCCAATGCCGCCTTGCCCCATGCCATCCCCGGCGCAAGCCGCATTGCCGAAAACTGCCCGGTACTCATAGATGTGGGATGCCGGATGGATGACTATTGCTCTGACCAGACCCGCACCTTTTGGGTGGGCGATCGCCCAACGCCGGAATTTTCGCGCACACTCGCCCTTGTGCGGGAGGCGCAGGAGGCTGCCTTGCACGCCCTGCGGCCCGGCCTGCCCCTGGCAGAAGCCTACCGTCTGGCCCGCGATGTATTTGAAAAAGCCGGGGTGGCCGCAGCCTTCACCCACGGGCTGGGCCATGGCGTGGGGTTGGAGACCCACGAAGCCCCCAGCCTTTCCCCACGGGCACAGGGCATACTGGAAGCGGGCATGACAGTGACTGTGGAACCGGGGCTGTACTATCCGCAGTGGGGCGGTGTACGCTGGGAATATACGGTACTCATTGAGGAGAACGGTGCGCGCATCCTCTGATGCCTGCTCCTTTGCATCATTCGTAAGGAAGGACACCATGTGGATACTGTTTCTGGTAGGGCCACGCGCTGCTGGCAAAACCAGCCTTGGCAAGGCATTGGCACAGCGATTGGGCATACCCTTTGTGGATACGGATGCCAGCCTTACCAGCCATCTGGGGCGCAGCGTGGCCGAAATCGTGGCTGCCGAGGGCTGGCCGGGCTTTCGCGCCCATGAAAGCGCGACCCTCCTGCGGGAGATAGCAGCCCACAGGGCCAGCGGGGCTGTTATGGCCACTGGCGGTGGTATGGTACTGGACGCAGACAATCGCGCACAGATGCGAAATACTGGGCTGGTGCTGCACCTTGATGCCCCGGCCAGAGTACTGGCTGAACGCCTTGCTGCCGAACCACTTGTCGGACAACGCCCTTCTCTTACCGGGCAGGATATGCTGGCCGAGGTAGAGCAGGTATTGGCGGAACGCCAGCCCCTGTATGCAGCGGCGGCCCATCACCGCCTTGATGCCTCGCGCCCGCTGCAAGAGCTGTGCGAGGCTGCGCTGGCCTGGCTGGCCAGTCTGGAGAGCAAGCCATCCGATCTGGGTACGGACAGGGAGGCCCCCACGGCATGAAAGCTACCGACGGGCTGCGGCCCCTCGTGTCTGTCATCATGCCGGTGTACAATGCCGCTGCAAGCCTTGCCGCCAGTCTGGAAAGCCTGTGGGCACAACGGGCCGCACCGGGCTGTCCCCTGCCCGACTTTGAAGTGCTGGCCGTGGACGACGGCTCCACGGACGACAGTCTGACCATCCTCCGGCACGCAGCTCGGCGGGAAGCTCGTCTGCGCCCCATTGCCTTGCCCCACCGGGGCATCACTCATGCCCTTAATGCCGGGCTGGCTGCCGCACGAGGGACATTTTTTGCCCGCATGGACGCTGATGATGTGGCACTGCCAGAACGACTTGCCCGGCAGGCAGCCCATCTTGCGGCCCGACCGGAGCTGCATCTGTCTGCCAGCGTGGTGGACTTTGGCGGTGACAGGCACAGCGCGGCTGGCTTTGCCCACTTTGTGGACTGGCAGAACAGCCTGCAAAGTCATGCCCAAATCAGCCGTGATCGCTTTCGGGATACCCCGCTCTGCCATCCGGCCACCATGTTCCGCCGCACGGCGGTGGAGCAGTTTGGTGAGTACCGCCACGGGGATTTTCCCGAAGACTGGGAGCTGTGGCTGCGCTGGCTGGACAGGGGGGCCTGTATGGAAAAGCTGCCCCAGCCCCTGCTGCGCTGGAACGACTCGCCCCGTCGGCTGACACGCGCTGATGCCCGTTACCGCCGGGCAGCCTGTGACAGACTGCGGGCCACATGGCTGGCGCGGGAGCTGGCGCGCTCCAATCCCTTCCATCCCAACGTCTGGGTGCTGGGTGCGGGCCGTGTGGCACGGCAGCGGCTGGCCCCGCTGGTAGGGCACGGCATCCGCATTGCCGCTTATGTGGACATAGACCCGCGCAAAATTGGCAATCGCATCAACGGTATCCCTGTCGTGGGTCGCAAGGCTCTGCCCGGGCCCGGTAAGTGCTGTATCCTCAATGCCCTTACCGCACACGGCGCAGACGAGGAGGCCGCCCGCTGGCTGGCCAGTGCCGGCTATGCCCCGGAGCAGTGGTGGCTGGTCTGACTGGGAACCTGCAGCATCAAGGCCAAAAAATCCGCGAATGGCAGTCTTTTTGTAAATTTTTTTGGCGAGTTTGCGAAATTTATCACCTGTACCCTTTGACATAATGCCTTTGGGGGGGTATGTTTCACAGGCATTTTAATCTATTTCCCAACACTCATTGCCTGATTTCGGGGGATGCGGCATGCTTGATCTCAACATAACCTTGCTTTTCCAACTGGTGAACTTCCTCGTAGCCATCGTTGTCCTGAACTACCTGCTCATCAAGCCCATTCGCGAAATAATCAAAAAGCGCAAGGGTGTTATGGATGAGATTTCGGGCGAGGCAGGCTCGTTTGAAAGCCAGGCCAGCCAACGGCTGGACAACTATGAGGCAGAACTGGCTCGCGCCCGGCAGGAGGCCGGTATCACCCGTGTGCAGGGACGCGAAGCCGGCCAGGCGGAACAGTCGGCCATTGTGGGTGACGCACAGGGCAAAGCTCGTGAAATCATTGATGAGGCCCGCCGCAAGCTGCAACAGGAGGCCCAGGCTACGCTGGCAGAGTTGCGCGGTCAGGTCGGCAGTCTTTCTGACAAGCTGGCCTATAAACTCATCAAGGGATAATATCGGCCAGGGGTCGCGCTGTGCCCTTGGACTGGCGCGCGCGGCGAGAGTATTTCTCAGACTTAGGGGGTGCGTTTTGAGCAAACAGAAACTTTTGGGACTCGCGCTGACACTGGCCATGGTGGCCTGTGCGGGCGATGCCCTCGCCGCCGAGGGACACGGGCCGCGCTGGGCCGACTTTGGCTGGCGTGTGGCCAACTTCATCATCTTTGCGGGCATCCTCTGGTACTTTGTGGGCGGATTGGCCAAAAAATTCTTCAAGGGCCGTCGTCAGTCCATCAAGGATGAGCTGGAAGGGCTTGAGGCTCGCCGCGAGGCCGCCAAGGAAAGCCTGGCTTCTGTTGAGGCACGCATTGCCAACCTTGAGGCAGAACGCAAGGCCATCCTTGACGAAAGCCGCGAACAGGCCGCCCGTCTGCACGACTCCATCGTTGAGGACGCACGGCGTCAGGCTGACCAGATCCTGGAACAGGCCCGCCTTACCGCCGAGAATGAAGGTCGTGCTGTGCTGAATGAAGTGCGCGCCACACTGGCCGATGAAATCGTGGCCGCCACAGAAAAGGCACTTCAGGCGAAGCTCAATGCCAGTGCGCATGAGCAGCTCATCACCCAATCACTCAACAAGGTGGTACTCCATTGACCGACACAGTGGTAGCACGCAGGTATGCCAACGCCATCTACGCGTTGGGCCGCAAGGAAGGGGATGAGGCCCTTGTCAGTCGTGGACAATGCCTCGCCGCCCTTGGGGAGATGCTCGCCGCCGTGCCCGCCCTTGACCAGACCCTCAAAAGCCCGGTCATAGGCGTGGAAGAAAAAAAGGCGGTGCTGGGTAAACTTTTGGACAGGCTGAAAGCCGATACGGTCATGCGGAATTTCTGTTTTCTGCTGGCCGATAAGGAACGCCTGGCCTTTCTACAGGAGATAGCCGCGTGGTACGGCAAGCGGCTGGATGATGCGAGGGGCGTCATCCGCGGCACGCTGACCACAGCCGTCAAACTGTCCGCAGCCAAGCAGGAAAAGCTGCTGAAAGACTTGCGCGCCAAAAGCGGCAACGACATTGAGCTTTCCTTTGCTGTGGATGCGAACATCCTTGGCGGCATGGTCCTCAATATGGGAGATCGGGTGCTGGACGCAAGTTTGCGCGCGCAACTGGGTATCCTGCGGGAGACTTTCAAGAGGGGTGAATAGCACATGCAGATCAAAGCGGAAGAAATAAGCAAGATCATTGAGGAACAAATCCAAAACTATGAGCAGCGCGTGGAGATGAGCGAGACCGGTACCGTACTCTATGTCGGTGACGGTATCGCCCGTGTCCACGGTGTCCAGAATGCCATGCAGATGGAACTGCTGGAGTTCCCCGGCGGCGTCATGGGCATGGTGCTCAACCTGGAAGAAGACAACGTCGGTGTG
This sequence comes from Desulfovibrio sp., assembly GCA_017415765.1. Classification (GTDB taxonomy): domain Bacteria; phylum Desulfobacterota; class Desulfovibrionia; order Desulfovibrionales; family Desulfovibrionaceae; genus Desulfovibrio. Next base: position 25,754 of record JAFQED010000049.1, read on the forward strand.
GCCCTGCTGGGTTCCGACGTAGGCATCAAGGAAGGCGACCCGGTCAAGCGTACCGGCAAGGTCTTCTCGGTGCCGGTGGGTGAAAGCGTTATGGGTCGTGTGCTCAACCCCCTCGGTGAGCCTCTCGACGGCCTTGGCCCCATCGATGCCAAGGAAGTGCGCCCGGTGGAAATCAAGGCTCCCGGTATCATTGCCCGTAAGAGCGTGCACGAACCCATGCCCACGGGTCTCAAGGCCATTGACGCCATGACGCCCATTGGCCGTGGCCAGCGCGAACTGGTTATCGGTGACCGCCAGACCGGCAAGACCGCTGTCTGCATCGATGCCATCCTGGCCCAGAAAGATACCGACATCCACTGCTTCTATGTGGCCATCGGTCAGAAAAAGGCCTCCGTTGCTCTGGTGGCTGACACCCTGCGCAAGCACGGTGCCATGGAATACACCACCATCATTTCGGCCACGGCCTCCGAAGCTGCTCCCCTGCAGTACATCGCGGCCTACACCGGTTGTACCATGGCCGAACACTACCGCGACAACGGCAAGCACGCCCTGATCATCTACGATGACCTTTCCAAGCAGGCCGTGGCGTATCGCCAGATGTCGCTGCTGCTCCGTCGCCCTCCGGGACGCGAAGCCTTCCCCGGCGACGTTTTCTACCTGCACTCCCGCTTGCTGGAACGCGCCGCCAAAGTCAACGACAGCCTGGGTGCCGGTTCTCTGACCGCCCTGCCCATCATTGAAACACAGGCTGGTGACGTGTCGGCTTACATCCCGACCAACGTTATCTCCATCACCGATGGTCAGGTCTATCTGGAACCCAACCTCTTCAACGCCGGTGTGCGCCCGGCCATCAACGTGGGCCTTTCGGTCTCCCGCGTGGGTGGTGCTGCACAGATCAAGGCCATGAAGCAGGTCGCCGGTACCATGCGTCTGGATTTGGCCCAGTATCGTGAACTGGCCGCCTTTGCCCAGTTCGGCTCCGACCTTGACAAGGCAACCAAGGCAAAGCTGGAACGCGGTGCGCGCCTTGTGGAACTGCTCAAGCAGCCCCAGTACCAGCCCATGCCGGTGCAGGAACAGGTTGCTTCTATCTGGGCTGCCACCCGTGGTCACATGGATGACGTGCCCGTGGAACAGATCCGCCGCTTTGAAAGCGAAATGCTCTCCTTTATGCGCGATGCCAAAAAGGACGTGCTGGACGCCATCAAGGAAAAGAAGACCATTGACGAGGCTGTGGAAAAGGGGCTCACCGAGGCTGTTGCCGCCTTCAAGCAGGGCTGGCAGGCCTAGGGCCGCCGGGGGAATCGCCTATGCCTTCACTCAAAGACGTAAAAATGAAGATCGTCGGGGTCGGCAAGACCAAGCAGATCACCAAGGCCATGAACATGGTGGCCTCGGCCAAGCTGCGCGGTGCCCAGTCCCGTATCGAGCGCTTCAGGCCCTATGCGTCCAAATACCACGATGTGCTGGCCGAGCTGTCGCGCAAGGTGGAGGGCAGTGCCCATCCCCTGCTCACTGAGCATGAGGAAAAGAAAAGCTGCGCCATCATCATGGTGACGTCAGATCGCGGTCTGTGCGGCAGCTTCAACGGCAACATCATCAGTGCTGCCATGAAGCTGGCCAAGGAGAAAGCCGGTGCCGGTATGCAGGTGAGCTTTGCCTGCGTGGGCCGTAAGGGTCGCGATGCCGTGCGCGCCAGTACCTACGAGACCATCTCGGCCTATGCCGACCGCATGGGAAGTATCGACTTTGCCCTCGCCAGTACTGTGGCGCAGGAGGTCATCAACGGCTACGAAGCCATGACCTATGACGAAGTCTGGCTGGTTTATGGCGAGTTCGTTTCCATGGGACACCAGCCGCCGCGCACGCTCTGTCTGCTGCCCCTGGCTACCCCCGAAGCTGCCTCGAGCGAGGAAGCTGCGGAACCGGCAGAAGCCGGTAAGGCCAGGTGCGAGTATCTGTACGAGCCTGATGAAGAAAAGCTGCTGGCAGAACTCCTGCCCCGTTATGTCAAGGTGCAGGTCTATCGCGGTCTGCTGGACACATCTGCCAGCGAACATGCCGCGCGTATGGCTGCCATGGACAATGCAACGCGCAACTGCAACGAGATGATCGGCATGTTGACGCTGCTTTACAACAAGACGCGGCAGGCATCCATTACCAGCGAACTCATCGACATCGTTGGCGGCGCAGAAGCGCTGAACGGTTAAGGAGCCAAACATGAGCAAAAACATCGGTAAAGTCGTTCAGGTTATCGGTGCCGTTGTGGACGTGGAGTTCAGCGACGGCAACCTGCCGAATATCTTCACCGCCCTGGAGATAAAGAACCCGAACAACACTGACGCCCCTGAACTGATCTGTGAAGTGGCGCAGCATCTGGGCGACAACGTTGTCCGTACCATCGCCATGGACGCCACTGAAGGTCTGGTGCGCGGCATGGAAGCCGTGGATACCGGCAACCCCATCATGGTGCCTGTGGGCAAGCCCTCTGTGGGGCGCATCCTCAACGTCATCGGTCGCCCGGTGGACGAAATGGGCCCCATCAACGCCGAAAAGTACTATCCCATCCACCGCCCCGCGCCGGAATTTACCGAGCAGAACACCAAGGTTGAACTGCTTGAAACCGGCATCAAGGTAGTGGATCTGCTGGTTCCCTTCCCCAAGGGCGGCAAGATGGGCCTCTTTGGCGGCGCAGGCGTGGGCAAGACCGTTATCCTGATGGAAATGATCAACAACATTGCCAAGCAGCACGGCGGCTCCTCGGTCTTTGCAGGCGTGGGCGAACGTACCCGTGAAGGCAATGACCTCTATCACGAACTGAAGGACGCCGGGGTTCTGGAGCGTGCCACGCTTGTCTATGGTCAGATGAACGAACCTCCGGGAGCCCGTGCCCGTGTGGCCCTCACCGCCCTGGCCTGCGCGGAATACTTCCGCGATGAAGAAAATCAGGACGTGTTGCTCTTCATCGACAACATCTTCCGCTTCACCCAGGCCGGTTCGGAAGTGTCCGCTCTGCTGGGCCGTATGCCTTCGGCCGTGGGTTACCAGCCCACCCTTGGCACGGACCTTGGTGCCCTGCAGGAACGCATCACCTCCACCAACAAGGGATCCATTACCTCGGTGCAGGCCGTGTACGTCCCCGCTGACGACTTGACTGACCCCGCACCTGCCACCACCTTCTCGCATCTGGACGGTACCCTGGTGCTTTCGCGTCAGATCGCTGAACTGGGTATCTACCCCGCTGTGGATCCGCTGGACTCCACGTCGCGCATCCTTGACCCCAATGTGGTGGGCGAAGAGCACTACAACGTGGCCCGTCGCGTGCAGATGGTACTGCAGAAGTACAAGGAACTGCAGGACATCATCGCCATTCTGGGTATGGACGAACTGTCCGACGAGGACAAGCTCACCGTGGCCCGTGCACGTCGCATCCAGCGTTTCCTCTCCCAGCCCTTCCATGTGGCCGAAACCTTTACGGGTACTCCCGGCCAGTATGTGAAGCTGGAAGACACCATCAAGGGCTTCAAGGGCATCCTTGACGGTGAATATGACCATCTGGCCGAAGGCGACTTCTACATGCTCGGCGGTATCGAGCAGGCCGTGGCCAAGTATGAACAGCGCAAGCTGGAAGATAACTAATCCCGGTTTGGCCCGTCGGCACAGGCTGGCGGGCCAGCCTTGCCCCGTCGTCCGGGCGGGGAAGCGATGTGCAAGGAGAAGCTATGGGCACGCTGCAACTGGAAGTGGTCACGCCTGACAAAACCGTGGTCAGCACCCAGGTGGAAATGGCGGTCTGCCCCGGTGTTGAAGGCGAATTTGGCGTGCTGCCGCAGCACGTCTCCCTGCTTTCGGCACTCAAGGTGGGCGCACTGCGTTACCGTGTGGACGGCAAGGATCAGTACGTTTTCATTTCCGGCGGTTTTGCTGATGTGAATGACAATGTCCTCAGCGTCCTGGCCGAATCTGCCGAACAGGCGGCTGATATTGATGCCGCCCGTGCAGAAGCTGCGCGGGAACGGGCAGAAAAACGTCTGGCTGAAAAGAGTGAGGAGCTTGATCAGCGCAGGGCAGAAGCAGCTCTGCAACGCGCGCTCTCCCGTCTTGAAGTAGCCCGGCTGGGTTAAGCCGGACGACCGCCACAGACCATATTGACAGATAACCGCCCTGCTATCGTGTTCTTTCGATGGCAGGGCGGTGCTTCATTTCCCTCGGCTGCCCAGGCCCGCATCGCGGCATGGACTTTGCTGCCCTTTTAGCCTACATTCTACTTTTATATATCTCAGCTCTTGCAGGACAGTCTATGCCCACACAGGATCGTATCCGCAATTTCTGTATCATTGCCCACATTGACCACGGCAAGTCCACCCTGGCTGACCGCATCCTTGAACTGACCCGCGTAGTCAGCGCACGCGAGGCCCGCCAGCAGTATCTGGACAAGATGGATCTGGAACGGGAGCGCGGCATTACCATCAAGGCCCAGACAGTGCGCATCCCCTACCAGGCAGCAGACGGGCAGGAGTACGAGCTGAATCTCATCGACACCCCCGGTCATGTGGACTTCAACTATGAAGTTTCGCGTTCTCTGGCAGCCTGTGAGGGTGCCTTGCTGGTGGTGGACGCAACCCAGGGGGTGGAGGCCCAGACCCTAGCCAATGTCTATCTGGCACTGGATCACGACCACGAAATCATCCCTGTGCTGAATAAGATAGATTTGCCCAGTGCCGAGGTGGATCGTGTCAAGGAAGAAATAGAGGAAAGCATCGGTCTTGACTGCGCCGAGGCTCTGCCGGTTTCTGCCAAGACCGGCATGGGCGTGGATGCCGTGCTGGAAGCCATTGTGCAGCGACTGCCCGCACCGCAGGGACAGCCCGATGCCCCGCTCAAGGCCCTGATTTTTGACTCCTGGTATGACAGTTATCAAGGGGTGGTGACGCTCTTCCGGGTTGTGGACGGTCAAGTGCGCCTGGGCGATCGCATCCGACTGATGAGCACAGGCAAGGAATATGAAGTCCTCCGTTTGGGCGTTTTTTCGCCGGAAGCTACCGATGTGAAGGAACTGACCACCGGCGAAGTGGGCTTCTTGTGCGGCTCCATCAAGGAGCTGGGCGATGCCCGCGTGGGGGATACCATAACTTTGGCAGATTGCCCGGCTACTGAACCCGTGCCGGGCTTCAAGGATGTCAAGGCCATGGTGTTCTGTGGCCTGTACCCAACAGAATCGGACGAATACGAAGCCCTCAAGGCCGCGCTGGAAAAACTGCAACTCAACGATGCTGCCTTCAGCTTTGAGCCGGAAACCTCACAGGCCCTTGGCTTTGGCTTCCGCTGTGGCTTTCTGGGGCTGCTCCATATGGAGATAATCCAGGAACGGCTGGAGCGGGAATTTGAGGTTGGCCTTATCGCCACTGCCCCCTCTGTGGTCTATAAGGTGGACACTGCTGATGGCAAGACGCTGGAAATCGACAATCCCAGCCATTTGCCAGACCCGACCAGGATACGCGCCCTCTACGAACCCTATGTGAGCATGGACATTCATGTGCCCAACGAATATGTGGGCAATGTGATGAAACTGTGCGAGGAAAAGCGCGGCAGTCAGAAGAACCTGCACTATCTGGCCACCAATCGCGTGGTGGTGACCTACGAGCTGCCCTTTGCCGAAATCGTCTATGACTTCTTTGACAGGCTCAAGTCAGCTACACGCGGCTATGCCTCCATGGACTATCAGCCCATAGACTACCGCCAGTCCGATCTGGTGCGGCTGGACATCATGCTCAATGGCGAAACCGTGGACGCACTGGCCGTCATCGTCCACCGCGACAAGTCCTACACCTATGGCCGCTCGCTGGCACTCAAGCTCAAGCGCACCATCCCGCGTCAGCTCTTTCAGGTGGCCATCCAGGCGGCTATCGGGCAAAAGATCATTGCCCGCGAGACGGTTTCCGCCTTCCGCAAGGATGTGACCGCCAAATGCTACGGCGGTGACATCACCCGTAAGCGCAAACTGCTGGAAAAGCAGAAGGAAGGCAAGAAACGCATGAAACGCATGGGCAATGTGGAACTGCCACAGGAGGCTTTCCTTGCGGCCCTCAAGGCCGGGGACGAGTAGCATGCGTTTATGGCCCTTAGGACATTTTCTGATTGAAACACTCTGTGTTTCATCCACGCTGTCCCCACCCGAAGTTCCCTCCACCACAGTGGCTGAGGTAATCCCTACGCTGTCTACGTTTCCCAGCTCCGCAGGACAAGTGCCGCTTGCTAACCGTGCTGTCGCCAGCCGTAGTTTCCTGGGTTGCAGCGGCTGAAGCATCGACTGCCATTTTCAATGGCATTTCGCTCTAGACATGCACAAACGTGTCGCAGTCTGGAAATATCCTATTTTGGGATATTTTGCAACTCGCCATAGGCTTATCCCAAAAAGGATACCTATGAAATCCAATTTCACACGTGAGTATGAGGCTTTTCTTGAGGAACTGATCGCCGCGAGAAAACGGAACGGGCTTACACAACAAGCCGTTGCAGACCTGTTGCATAAGCCCCAATCATTTGTTTCCAAGTATGAGAACGGACAACGGCGTTTGGATGTCGTGGAATTTTGCCAAATCGCCAGAGTGCTGCGGGAAAATCCTGTCTGTATCCTTCAGCAAGTGGGTCTCATTTGACCCGCGCACACGAACGAAACGGGATCCCCGCAGCAAAGGCAGTCAGCAAAGCTGACGCCTGTATCGGCACTGTTGCTATTTGGGCAGGGGAATATCTGTCTGAAAGCCCGATGCCATTACACGGGCAATCAACGCTCCTGAGCCATCATAGACCAGTACTTCGTAGTTTTGGATGTGTTGCCCGGCTCGGACTATACGGGATTCAGCCACAAGGGGGCCGGTTTTGCCCGGGCGCAAGAATTCAATGCTGCTGGTCAGGCTGACCACGCCGCAATCACGTTCTGCATTGGCGGCTGCGCCAAAGGCCACATCCGCAAGGGCAAAGATACTGCCGCCGTGGGCCACACCCATACCATTTTTGACGGAGTCACTCAGGGGCATACTGACGCGAGCGGACTCAGGGCTGACTTTTTCAATGGTCATGTTGAGGTGGCGCAGCAATTTGTCGTGCTTGGCCACATAGTTGTTGTTTGGGGATTCCATAGTTTTTTCCGTGTAAGAAAAATAGGCCGAAAGCCGCAGCCTTCGGCCCGAAAACGCCAGGTGGCGGGAGATCATTCAACCTGTTGGATACCGTCCAGCTTCCAGGAGCCGCCAGACAGGGGGCGAACAAAGTGCCAGATCTCGCGGACGGACGACGGGGTCTGCTGTTGCGGGTCTTCCCGCATGAGCACGTCAAAGAACACCTGTGCCCGCTGCTCGCTTCCCTCATTTTCTGCACCAAGCAACTGGGCATTGACCAGCATGAGTTCTGTCGTGCTGGGATTGGGATCCTCTGCCATTTGCTGCCGCAAGCCCTGAAGGATGGCCGGTGTGGCAAACTGGGCAATATCGTCAAGATCCCGCTTGTCCCACGAAGCCTGCATACGGGTATAGGCCATTTTGGCACCGCGCAGGAAGTCATCGGTATCAAAGTCTGGCGGCAAATTCATGGCTGCCGGGCCAGCCTGTGCGCCGCCCTGACCGGCATCACGCAGGGCATCCCAGCCAGCCGTGGCATTGCGCTGCATACCGTATCCCGATTGGCTCATACCGCCCATAGGCGCATTGCCCGCACCAGCCGCAGCGGGTTCCTGCCGACTGCGGAAGCGGGAAAACAGCTTGAAGGCCAGAAAGGCCAGCAGACCAAGCAGCAGGATAGCCAGAAACCCACCGCCAGAAAAGCCGGTACCAGCCAAAAGCGAACCCAGCAGTGTCCCGGCCAGCAAGCCGCCAAACAGACCGCCCATGCCTCCAAACAGGCCGGGCTTTGCAGCCTGGGCTGCGGCCTGCTTCTGGCCTTGCTGTGCGCCGGACTGAGTCATGCTCTGGCTGGGGGCCGGAGCTGTACGGTTCATAGAGGGCTTGCTGCCAAAGGAACGCCCACCGCCCATACGTGCGGCTTCGGCCGTGTCGGGCAGGACGACACTCACAGAGGCAAACAACAGGAATATCCCGGTCAGGATGGCACTCAGTTTCATGGTCTTCTCTCGCAGGGATTAGAGGACAACAGAATAGACGGCATTCTTTACCGTACACCTAGTATATTAGTCACGCGGCTGCAAAAAGCAAGTGCTAGCGTTTGGGCTTAGTAGGCTGTGGTTCTGGTGGGGGCAGCGGGGCATCCACATACAGCCAGAACAGCGCGCTCATTTCCAGGGGTTTGGGCTGGCCGTCCGGGCCTTTGAGGGGTGCGCCCTCTTCGGTGACCTGGCAACACCACCATCCGGGCTGGTGCAGCACAAAGCAAAACTGTCCGTTGCTGTCTGCCCGTGCGGCCAGCTCCTGATGCCAGGGCGAAGGGACTTGCTGTTTGTCAGTATTGATCCTGTACATGCGGATGGGCGCGCCCGACAGGGGATTCCCGCTGCGTACAGCCCTTCCGCTGAAGATGGTGGGGACGGTCAGGCCAAAAGGCCGGGTCAGCGGAAGGATCTCCAAGCGTTGTCTTGTGGGGATGTTCCAACCGCGCTCAATGCCGAGAACCGGCACGGTAACCTTGGCGTATTGCTGGATAAAGCGTTGCCGCTGCTCATCCCACCAGGGGCGGGCTTCCAGGATAAAATGATGGAGACCGGCTTTCTCCAGTGCCACATTGGCTCCCCAGGCCTTTTGTTCCAGATAGCGGATCTCTTCCACATCTCCCAGCAGGTCACGCCGGTCGGGTTGCAGGACACCCTCTGCCGAGGGGGTATCGTTGTCATAGCGCAGGACGGCAAAAAGCTGGGGCATATCCATGGGTAGCCCCTGATGCTGGAAGGGGCGCATCATGGTGATGAGCACATCCACTTCCAGACTGTGCGACGCCGATGCCGGAGAGGCCGCAGCCTCGGCAGGGGGGGCATCAATAGTCGGCTGGCTGGGAATGAGCAGGGTTACCTGCGCTGTGGCACAGGGCACAGCACAGCAGAAAAGCCATACGAAGAGGAGGGGAGTAAGCCAGCGTTTGGGGATGCCGTGACGTGCCACAAAAACTGATGAAGGCTGCATGGATGCTCCTGCCTGTGGGTTACCGGCCAACGAGCATGAAAAATAGCAAAACTGACAAGGCTTGTCATCAGGGGCGTGTGGGGCAGAAACACAAACGAGGGCTTGCGCCCCCGTACCATGCCCGTGTGCAGCGCAGTATCAGGCTTCAGCCTGGGCCGCATCCTGTGCGGCTATCCAGGCATTGGCTTCCTCAAGATCCAACGTACCGGTGTACAGGGCGCGGCCACTGATGGCCCCCTGCAGATTGCTGCAACGGCTCAAAGGATAGAGTTTTTGCACATCAGCCAGGGTCGCAACGCCTCCGGCCGCGATGACTGGGATGTGCGCACTTTCGGCCAGATGTTTCAGGGCAGGCAAATTGACCCCGCTTTGCATACCGTCGCGCTCTATATCCGTATAGATGATGAAGGCTGCGCCGTCATCGTGGAGGCGCGGCAGCACATCATCCACGCGCAAGCCCGTATCGGCCACCCAGCCACGGCTCTTGAGGCGGCCCGCCTCGGCATCCAGCGAGACGCCAACCTGGCCGGGGAAATCCCTGCAAAGTCTGGCAAAGGTGGCGGGGTCTTCCAGAGCCAGTGTGCCGATGATCAGTCGTTTGACCCCGGCTTCAAGATAGGCCCGCGCTGTCTCGGCCGTGCGGATGCCGCCCCCCAGCTGCACGGGGATATGCAGGGCATCACAGATGGCCCGGACGATCTGTCGGCTTTGGGCTGCCCCGTCAAAAGCACCGTCCAGATCCACCACATGCAGCCAGCGCGCGCCAAGCTCCTGCCAGTGCAGGGCTGCGTCCACAGGATTTTCGGCAAAAACGGTGGATTGGTCAGCCCGCCCCTGTTTCAGCCGGACGGCCTTGCCGCCCTGTATATCAACTGCAGGAAAAATTATCACAGGTGCATCTCCTCACGGGCCAGCTGCATGGCTTCTTCGGCCAGTTCTTCTGCGGTGATCCAGGCACCGCGTCGCTTGAAGAAGGATCCAACGGTAAGCAGGTTCTCGGTCAGCCCCACCTGTTTTTCCTCAAAGACAGTACGCTTGAGGATGGTGCCATCCTCCACCCTGACCAGAAAAAATTCCAGCCGCACATGGGCAGCACGCACCACCCCTGCGCTGGAGCCTTCGCGCTGATGCCAGTCCAGCACCTGCGGGATAAGCAGGTATTGCGCGCCCACACTGCGTCCATAGGCCAGCCATTTGGGCAAGGCCTGCGGGCGTTCGGCCGCATGGTACGCTACCCCGTCTGTGGGCAGATCACGCCGAGGGATAAAGGTATAATTGCGCTTTGTGCCAGTCTGCAAAATATGCCGGAAGGCCCTGTCCAGCATAACAAGCTCATCCCTGGCGATGCGTCCCTGCATTTCGGGGATATGCCCGGTGATGAGCTGGCTGGTCTCGCTGGGTTGGGTGAAGGGTGCCACAGAGATCTTGTATTCTGCTGGCAGGGAGCGTGGCACATCGGCCGTACTGGCTGGGCGGCGTGTACAGGACAGTGCCAGCGCAAGGCAGAGCAGCATGAGCAGAGAAACACGCAAACGGCCTGACATCAGTCCAATCCTCCCTTGGTGCTGCGCACCCGTGTCCCCTCGATCTGTACAGCCTGACGCAGGGCAAGCCCCAGTCCCTTGGCAGCCGACTCCAGCAGGTGATGGCCGTTCTTGCCATACAGGAAGGCCACATGCAGGTTGCAGCGGGCAGAGCTGGCAAGGGCCTTGTAAAACTCACGCCAGAGGTCTTTCTCCTGCCCGGCCAGGATCGGGGGCAAAAGTTCGTCGCCGCGCCATTCCAGCCACGGCCTGCCGGACAGATCCAGCGTCACCTCGGCCAGGGCTTCATCCATAGGCACCCGGCCATAGCCCACTCTGGCAATACCAGCCTTGTCGCCCAGGGCCTGTTCCAGGGCGCGGCCCAGCACAATGCCAATATCTTCTGCACTATGGTGGGCATCTATGTGCAAGTCCCCCTCACAGCGCAGGTGCAGATCCATTCCGGCCCAGAACATGGTCAGGGTCAGCATATGGTCAAGCAGACCAAAACCGGTTTTTATGTCGGTCGTGCCGCTGCCGTCCAGCCGCAACTCCAGGCTGATACGGGTTTCAGTACTGGTGCGGGACTGGCTGGCTTGTCGGATGGCAGTCACGTTCATGCGCTCTCCGTAGATTGGGCCTTGTCTTCCTCTGCCGTTGCAGGGGCTTTTTTCTTGCGACCAAAAAGAGCTGCCACACCGATACTCAACTCATACAGGATGAGCATTGGCCCGGCCATCAGCATTTGTGAAACCACATCAGGCGGAGTAAGGATGGCGGCCACGATAAAGATGACAAGGATGGCGTAGCGGCGTACCCGCCGCATGAGCGGGGCCGAGATGATCCCCAGCCGCGAGAGAAAAAGCGAGAAGAGCGGCATCTCGAAAATCAGGCCAAAGGCTATCAGCAGTTTGAGCACAAAGCCCAGATAATCGCTGATTTTTGGCATGACCACGATTTCTTGTGTGGCAAAGCTCACAAAGAAGTTAAAAGCGTAGGGGAAGACGATGAAATAACAGAACGCCCCACCACCGATGAAAAAGATGGCCGAAAGTATGGCAATGGGGATGATGTGGCGTTTTTCCTCCTCATACAGCCCGGGCGCAATAAAGGACCATATCTGGTAAAAGATATAGGGGCTGGCCGCAAAGACACCGGCCACAAAGGCGATATACATGCGGGTAAAGAAGGCTTCGGGCAGGCTGAGGTACTGGGCGTGTGAGCCTTCCGGCAGGGCTGCCAGCAGCGGGGCCACGAGAATATCAAAAAGATATTCCACGCCCCCCCAGCAGGCCAGAAAGCCCAGCCCGATGGCAATGCAGCAACGCACCAGCCGCACCCGCAACTCATTGAGGTGATCCATCAGGCTCATACTGGCCGGGGCTGTGGCATCCTCAACGTCTTCCGCACTGCCCGCTTCTGGCAGAGTCCCTGCCGATGTTGCGGGCAGATCTGTATCCGCATTGGCAGTGCCATCCCCGGACGGCGGGATGGTATCCGCGTCCTGGTCGGGTCGCCACTCCGGCCCGCTGAAGCCAAAGGCAGCAAATTCGTCCGCCGTTGCGTCTGGGGCCTGCATGTCCACGCTGTCGGTCTGTTCTGCGGGGCGATCGGCAGAAGCAGCTTCTGCAGATGCTGCGATGACCTCCTGCTCCCCCCCCTCAGCTACAGTAGCGGGCAGGGCGTCAGGCAAACTGGCAGACTGGGCTTCGGGGCTGCGCGTTGCTTCGGGCGTACTCATGCGTTCTGGCCCTTATTGGCCCCACCGTCCACAGTACCGCTGGCGGCTGCTGTTTGCTGTTCGAGGGTTTGGGCAGCAACAGGGCTGGCAGCAGCTCCGGCTGTGGCGGCTTCGGCCTCGGCCCGGCTTTTGGCAAGGGCGTCAGCCAGGGGGCTGCCTTCTGGCGGCTGGACGGTCTTGTTCCCCCTGCTGGCGGCCAGGGCTGCCGCATCTTCGCGCGCTTCTGCCTCGGCCTCTGCCTGGGCAGCGTCCAGCCGTTCTTGCCGGGCAGCACGAGCGGCCTCAGCGGCTTCGGCTGCCTTACTGGCCCTGTCCTTGACCTTCTGGCGGCGTTCAGCCTCTTCCTCCTGCGCAGCCTCCGCATTGAGAGTACGCTGGAAGTCTGTGGAAACCCGCCTGAACTCCCCCATAGCCTTACCCAGGGAGCGCGATACACTGGCGAGGCTTTTTGGCCCCAGCACTATCAACGCCACCACAAGGATGACCAGTAGCTCTGTGCTGCCTATGCCGAACATGGTTCTTTTCTACTCCCATTCAATGGTGCTGGGCGGCTTGGAGGAAACATCATAGACCACCCGATTGACACCCTTGACTTCGTTGATGATACGGCCCGACATGCGGGCAATAAGTTCTGCCGGCAGGCGCGACCAGTCGGCGGTCATGGCATCCACGCTGTCCACCACCCGCAGGGCAATGACATTCTCGTAGGTGCGGCCATCGCCCATGACGCCAACGGTCTTCAGCGGCAGCAGCACGGCAAAGCCCTGCCAGACCTTGCGATACCAGCCGGATTCACGCAATTCTTCCTGCACGATCTTGTCGGCCTGACGCAGGATGTGCAGCCGTTCTTCATTGACCTCACCCAGTACCCGGATGGCGAGGCCCGGCCCGGGGAAGGGATGCCGCCAGACTATGGAATCCGGCATACCCAGCTCGGCAGCCACCTTGCGGACTTCATCCTTGAAAAGCTCCCGCAGCGGCTCGATGAGCTTGAGCTTCATGGTTTCCGGCAGCCCCCCCACGTTGTGGTGGCTCTTGATAACGGCACTCGGCCCCTTGTGCGAGATGGATTCGATGACATCGGGATACAGAGTACCCTGCGCCAAAAAGTCCACCTTGGGCAGTTTTTTGGCTTCTTCGTCAAAAATCTCAATGAAGGTATGGCCGATGATCTTGCGCTTCTTTTCCGGGTCTTCCACGCCCTTGAGGCGGGAGAGGAAGCGATCCTGCGCCTGGACAAAGTTGAGGTTCAGGTCAAAATGTTCACGCAGGAAGCTGACCACCTGCTCGCCTTCGCCCATACGCAAAAGCCCGTTGTCCACAAAGATGCAGTGCAGACGCTTGCCAATGGCGCGGTGCAGCAGCACGGCCACCACAGTGGAATCGATACCGCCGGAAAGCGCGCAGACCACATGACTGTCGCCAGCCTGTTCGGCCATTTCCTTCACCACGCGATCCACAAAGGAGGACATGGTCCAGTCCGGCATGATGTGCGCCACCTTGAAGAGGAAGTTGCGCAGGATCTGCACACCATCCACACTGTGGTGTACTTCGGGATGGAATTGCACGGCGTAGATGCGGCGGGCTTCATCGGCCATGGCGGCCACGTCCAGTGTGCTGGTGCGGCCCACCACGGCAAAGCCGGGCGGCGGCGTCAGCACCTTGTCGCCGTGGCTCATCCAGACACGCGAGGGCGTGGCCATGTCCAGCCCGTCCCAGAGGGGGCAAGGTGCGTTGAGGCGCAGTTCTGCCGGGCCGTATTCGCGGGTAAGGGACTGGGCCAGCTCCCCGCCCAGATCCTGGGCCAGCAGCTGCATACCGTAGCAAATGCCCAGCACCGGCACGCCCAGCTCCAGAAAACCCTTGTCCAGTGCAGGGGCATCGGCCTCACCCACGCTGGCCGGGCCACCGGACAGGATGATGGCCGAAGGCTGCAGGGCTGCAACTTCGGCGGCAGTGGTCACGCAGGAGCGGATTTCTGAATAGACCCCGGCTTCACGCACACGGCGGGCAATAAGCTGGGTGACCTGGGAGCCGTAATCAATGATGATGACCTTGCTGTGTGCCATGCTGTCCTCGGCCTAGTTCTCAAGACGGTAGTTGGGGGCTTCCTTGGTGATGACCACATCGTGGACATGGCTTTCACGCAGACCAGCAGCCGAAATTTCGCAGAAGGTAGTATTGCTGAAGAGCTGTTGCAGATTTCGTGCACCCACATAGCCCATGCCGGAGCGCAAGCCGCCCATCAACTGGTACACGGCATCCATGACCGGGCCACGATAGGGCACACGGCCCACGATGCCTTCCGGCACAAGTTTCTTGCTCTTTTCCTGGAAGTAGCGGTCAGAGCTGCCGTCCTTCATGGCATCAATGGAACCCATGCCCCGGTAGATCTTGTAGGTGCGGCCCTGATACAGGATGGTTTCGCCCGGGCTTTCCTCTGTACCGGCAAAGAGCGAGCCTATCATCACCGAATGTGCGCCCACCACCAGAGCCTTGACGATGTCACCGGAGAACTTGATACCGCCATCGGCAATGCAGCAGCGGTCCATCTCGCGCGCGGCACGGCTGCCGTCCATGACGGCAGTCACCTGCGGCACACCCACGCCGGCCACGATGCGGGTAGTGCAGATGGAGCCAGGCCCAATGCCGACCTTGACGCAGTCTGCCCCGGCCTCAAGGATGGCGCGTGCCCCCTCGTAGGTGGCCACATTGCCCGCTATGAGCTGGCAGTTGGGAAAGCTGCCCTTGACCATGCGGATGGCGTTGAGCACATTGACAGAATGGCCGTGGGCCGAATCCAGCACCAGCACATCCGCCCCGGCCTCCAGCAACTGACCGGCGCGCATTTCGCAGTCCTTGCCGATGCCGATGGCCGCGCCCACGCGCAGACGGCCCTTGTCGTCCTTGCAGGCGTTGGGGTACTTTTGCACCTTGTCAATGTCTTTCATGGTGATGAGGCCGCGCAGCCGCTTGCTTTCATCCACCACCAAAAGTTTTTCGATGCGGTGTTCGTGCAGATGCTGTTTGGCCTCGTCCAGCGAAATGCCCAGCGGCACGGTGATCAGCCTGTCACTGGTCATGACATCGGCCACGCGCACGGATTTGCCGTCTTCCACAAAGCGTACATCGCGGTTGGTGAGGATGCCCACAAGGCGGTCGCCCTCCACCACCGGCAAGCCAGACACCCGGAAGGTAGCCATCAGCTCCAGGGCCTCTGCCACCGAGTTGCCGGGCGCGATGGTCACGGGGTCAAGGATCATGCCACTTTCGCTTTTCTTGACCCGCTCCACCTCAAGCCGCTGGTTTTCGATGGGCATATTCTTGTGGATGATGCCAATGCCACCCATCCGCGCCATGGAAATAGCCATGGCTGATTCTGTCACCGTATCCATGGCTGCGGAAAGCAAGGGGATGCCCAGCGGGATGGAGGGGGTGAGCCAGGTGGTGATGTCCACGGCGTCGGGCGTGATGTCCGAGTAGCCGGGGATCAACAGGATGTCATCGAATGTCAGTGCCTTACCGCGATTGGTGAACATGGCTCCCTCGTAATTTGCTGAAATAATTGCAATAATTATATCCCATTATCCTAGCCGCTTGCGCCTTTCCTGTCAATGTCACATCTGCCGAAAGCAGGGCAGACGCAACGCCCAAATGATACTGCCATAATGCCCTGTATGATATGGCCGATCCGGCAGGGCAAAGGCATACAATAGGATTACCATGTACACACAAACAGGCAGGGCGTCCCCCGAAGGGAACGCCCTGTTTGGGTGACGGTGGCAGAGGTCCGAAGTGCCACCGTCGTTTTTAGACCCTGACGGGCCTAAAACTCGTAGCGCAGGGTGCCGAACACGCCGTGGGCGGTGCTTTGTGCGCCCATTTGCAGGTTGTAGTTGACGCCCAGCTTCACGTTGTCGTTGCCAAACTCAAGCCCGGCCTGAC
>JAFQED010000007.1 GCA_017415765.1 Desulfovibrio sp.
TCTGGCCTGCCATGTACCGTAGTCGGGCGCTCACAAGCATCAAGGCAGCATGCCCATCAGGGAAACTTCCTACTACGCGTGTTCGACGCCGAATCTCACGGTTCAGCCGCTCCAGCGGGTTATTGGTTCGTATACACCGCCGTTCCAGGTGCTGCCAATACAAAACATGACTGCTAAAAAAGTTTTCGACAGATGTTCCTGACAAGGTTGGAACGCATTTTCCCCATCAGCCAGATCTCGGCGATGCGTTTGGACAAAAATCCCATGGTGGGGAAAGAATGTTGCTGCATCAGCAATCTCACAAGTGAGAGACGGTTCTGCATGACCGTGGCCCATTGGTTGATCATCTCGCCGCTGCCTTCCCCCACGATGGTTACCCCCAGCACGTTGCCCCATTTGCTCACTGCCGCCTGCACAAAGCCGGTGTCAATCTCCTCGGCGATGGCCGCGCCATAGTCGGCATAGCGTGCTTCAACGACCTCATGGGCTGTCCCCGCTTTCTCCAGCATTGCGGTAGTTGCCCCTACGCGGGAAATTTGTGGTTCGGTAAAAATGGTCCACGGCACCGGATAGCGGCGAAAATCCCTTTTGAATGGGAAAGGCAGGAAGCAGTTCATCAGGGCCAGCATCCCCTGGTGCATGGCTGCATGGGAAAACTGGCGTTCTCCGTTGACATCGCCACAGGCAAAGATATGCCGCTGTGATGTCCGCAGGAATCTGTCCACCACGATGCCACGGGCATGAAAGTCCACCCCTGCCGCTGCAAGATCCATTTCCTCAGGCTCAAAGCTACGGCCCAGGGCGCACAATATCTTTTCTGCCGTAAGGATGCGCCCGTCTGCAAGGTGAAGGCTGATGCCAGCGTCATCCTTGGCAAAATGCTGCATGGCAGCATTCCTGACAAGGGTGATACCTTCGGCTTCAAAGCATTTTTCAAGCGTAGCTCCCACAGCCCGCTCTTCACGCCACAACAGGCCCTTGCCCCGAAAGACCATACTCACCCGACTGCCCAGCCGGGCAAAAGCCTGAGCCATTTCACAGGCAATGGCCCCACTGCCCAGCACCAACAGGCTGCGCGGGACGGATGTCAGCTGAAAGAGATTTTCATTGGTCAGAGGTTGCACGTCACGCAGGCCCGGCACGTCCGGCACGGCGGGACGCGTGCCTGTACAGATGAAGATGCGCTTGCCGCTCAGGCGTCGCGTCCCTACCTGAATTTCATGGGGACTGATGAAACGTGCTGCCCCCTGCCCAAGCAAGACCTCGACCTTGTCAAGCATCCCTCTGGTCTTGTGTTCGGCGATATGGGCAAGATGAGCGGCAATGCGCTCAAAGGGACTGGCCAGCGGCGGCATGTCCGTACCTTCAGGCAAAAGCTCCTGCACGATGTGCCGACGTTTGGCCATCCGCAGGAGTGCCTTGGAGGGGATACAGCCTACGTTCATACATTCGCCGCCGATATGCGCTTTTTCCACGGCGCACACCTTGAGGCCCATGCTTGCGCCCATCACCGAAACAGCCATGCCGGCTGGGCCAAGACCGATAACCAGAGCATCATGCGTGTATTTCATGCGGAACCTCTTGCAAGGTGGAGTACCCTCGATGGGGGAAGGGGCAGCGTTCCGAAAGGAGTGACGGAACGCTGCCCGGGAGAGGGGATCATTTATTGGGTGTGATGACGTAGTTCTTGCCGTTGAACTTCACAGCCGCTTCCAGATAATGGAAATTGGTGGCCTTGGGGAAACGATCCATGGCCATGTAGTAGGATTCACCAGCCCTGGAGCCTGTGGAGCAGAAGAAAACCACATCCTTGTCCTTGGGCAGGTTGTCCAGACGTTCGGCAAGGGTATCGGGATTGATATGTATGGCACCGGGGAAGGAACCGGCCTTGAATTCGGCTTCGCTGCGTGTATCCACAAGATAGAGATCGTGCTTGCCAGAGGCGATGGCCTTTTCAAAGGCGTCCACAGGATATTCTCCGCTGGGGCCATCGGCAGGTGCGCCGATAGCACCGCCAGCCCCGTACAGCTTTTGCCAGCCGGGATAGCCCGACTCGCAAACGGCAACCTTGCTGTAGCCCAGCTTGCGGGCCTTGGCGGCGGACTGGTGTGACAGCACACAGTCATAGCCCTGGCAGAAGAAGATCAGCTGGGCCGCCTTGTCCTGGGGCAGATAGCCCTTGCGCTCATTGAACTTGCTGTCAGGGATGCTGATGGCCGTGGGGATGCTGCCTTCCACAAACTTGTTGTGCGGTCGGGAGTCCACAAGAGAGTAGGCTTCGCCCTTCTGCATCAGCTCGCGCAGGTATTCCACACCCACGGCAGTGATACCGCCCTGCTTCTGCCAGTCGGGCAGGCCGCCGGTATAGACCTGCACATTGGTATAGCCCAGTTTCTGCGCCTTGAAGGCGGACTGATGCGAAAGCACACATTCTGTCCCCTGACAGTAGAAAATAAGGCGGGTCGTCTTGTCCTTGGGCAGCACTTCGGCAGCCATGGCATCGAACTTGGAATCCGGCAGGCTGACAGCCGTGGGGATATAGCCGCGCACGAAGCGGCCTTCATAGGGGCGGGAGTCGATAAGCAGTACGTTTTGCGGCTTGGGCATGACGGCGATCTTCTTCACCTCGTCATAGCCGATCTGTTTGGGGAAGGCCCAGTCGGTACTGACCGTGGGCGAGGCAGCCTCAGCCACCCCCAGGCCAAGCCCCAGCACACAGCTCAACAGGGCAAGAAAGAGGGTCGTGCGGATGGTGTGGACAGATGCTTTCATTACTCTCCTCCAGACGGTGGGTTTATTGGCCTTCTCCGGCCTGCCAGTCCCAATGGGGATGATGTGCCCGGGCATAGGCAGCGGGTACGGTACCACAGATCATTGAGCGCAGGGCCGGACGTTCCTCGCGCACAAGGGCAGCCATGTATATATGTATGGGCAGTCCGGCTGCCGCCAGCCAGACGCTGAAATGATGCACCAGCAGGGCCGTTGCCACGGTCTCGCCGTGCATCAGTCCAAGTTGCGGGGCAAAGGCCATGACAAGGCCGCTGCAAGCCGCCAGCGTCCCCATGCAGACCATGAAGAGCGCGAGGCCGCGCTGACCGGGGTTGTAATACCCCTGCTCCGGGAGAGGGCCGTCCACTCCCAGGCGGGAAGCCAGCTGTCTGCCGAGCAGCATCTGTGCGCTGCGGCGGCCCAGCCAGGTCAGGTCTGAAGCCTGATAGGTGACGATCTGCCGCAGGAAAAAGGCTGCGCCGCGCCAGCGTAGGACAAGATAGAGTCCCAGGGCTACCAGCCAGCA
>JAFQED010000050.1 GCA_017415765.1 Desulfovibrio sp.
AGCGATCTTCTTCATAAGAAACCTTCCTTGTTTGTGCAGTGCCTCCTCCAGAGAGGACTGCAGGATAGTGTGAGGAAAGCCGCCAGCCGTTGGATGATCCCGACCCCCCAACGGGGCAGGGCAAGCGACGGTTTTACCTCGACACTTACCCTATTTTTTTTTTTTTTTTTTTTTCAAGCCTTTTGGGACAAAAATTTTTACTTTTTTCTTGATGTAAGAAATATCTGTAAAATCAATGGCTTATGGGTGGGTGTTGGCGGGCAGGGTAGGGGTAGGGACAGGATGCAGATGCTGGCAGAGGGGGAGAGCAGAAAACTGTTCTATGCCGCTCTAGCAATCCAGGATTTTCAGAAACTCGGCCGGGGTGACGATGAAGCGTTGTGCGGGGAAGTGTTTTTTGTTGCCCGTGACGAGGTAGGCACCCTCCCCCTGCTTTTCCATCACGACTTCGTAGAAAGGCATATCCGTCATGTCGGGCAAATCTTCATCGCAGGGATGAGCTGCTACCATCACGCCAGCAGATTCGACAGCCCCAAGGAAGGTACGCACCAGTTCTTCCGAAAAACGGAACTTTTCCCGGCGTAAAACCTCGTGGTACTCAGCGAGGACTTCCTTGCTGAAAAGGGGCGTGACACGAGCAGCAAAGACTGCCTCCATGACCTGAACTGTTGCAGCATCATCTCTGCGGGACAGAAGGGCGGAGACAAGTACGTTGGTGTCGATGACAGCGAGAACACTCATGAACGTGCCTTGCGTCTGGCCTTGGCTATCTCGGCATTGATCTCGTCCAGCGAAATATCCTGAAGTCCATTCTCTCTGGCTTCGTCACGCAGAGCCATGAACGCAGTACGGCCTTCGGCAAAGGAGCCTTCTGGGCTGGAAGCCACGATGTCAAAAGGGATCCTGCGCTCACGGACAACAGCCTTCGCAAAGATATTGAAAGCCGTTGTGGCAGACATGCCAAAGTCGGCACACAGGACATCGAACTGCTTTTTCAATGCCGCATCCATCCGAACGCTGAAGGTAGCTTGAGACATGGTCTCCTCCTCCTTTGCTCAGAGGATAAACACTCTCAAAAATCATGTCAAAACTCACCAAACAGGTTCTTTATAACGTAAAAATGCTCTAGTGACACAAGCGCATAAAAAAAGCCCCGCCAGGCGGGGCTGTAGTGTCAGGATGGAAGGAGTGTCAGCAATCCTTGCCCACCATACGCAGCAGACGCAGCAACTGGTTGGTGAAACCAGCTTCATTGTCATACCAAAGCAGCAGCTTGACCATACTGCCGTCCAGCACCTGCGTGGAAAGGGCATCCACCACACCACCATTGATGCTGCCACGGAAGTCTATGGAAACCAGTGGCTCTTCGGTATAGCCCATATTGCCCTTCAGGGGGCCTTCGCTGGCGGCCTTGAGGGCAGCGTTGACAGCGGCGGCGTCACAGGCTTTTTCCACTTCGCAGGTCAGGTCGACCAGCGAGCAGTCAAAGGTGGGCACGCGCACGGACATACCGTTGATCTTGCCAGCCAGTTCCGGCAAAACGATGCCCACGGCCTTGGCCGCGCCCGTACTGGAGGGCACCATGGAGACAGCCGCCGCACGGCCGCGCCGCCAGTCCTTGTGTGTGCCGTCAAGGATGCGCTGGCTCATGGTGTAGGAATGGATAGTGGTCATCAGGCCATGCCGGAAGCCAAAGTTTTCATGGATGACCTTGACCGCCGGGGCCAGGCAGTTGGTGGTGCAGGAGGCTGCCGAAAGCACCGTGTGCTTGGCCGGGTCATACATGTGATCATTGACACCCATGACGATCATGGCATCCACACCCTGGCCGGGGGCAGAGATGACCACTTTTTTGGCCCCGCAATCCAGGTGGCGGGCAAGACCATCGCGATCCTTGATGGTGCCGGTGCTTTCTACCACAAGGCTGGTACCAAGGCGGCCCCATTCCCATTCACCCGGCTTGCAGCGGGTAACAGCGATGTGCCGCCCATTGACGATGATGCCATCATCATCGTGTCCCACTTCGCCGTCAAAGACGCCGTAGGTGGAGTCGTACTTGAACAGATAGGCCAGGGCGGCATTATCGGCGCGGGCGTTGATGGCCGCGAACTGGATTTCCGTGTCGTTGGCCAGCAGACGCAGCAGATAACGACCGATGCGGCCAAAACCGTTCATTCCCAGTTTGACGGGCATAGCGTACTCCTTTGTTCAGGTTGTGTCGGGGAGATCCGGGTCTAGGCCTTGCCGGATGAACCCATAACGTTGCGTATCTTGTGCGCCACCATCTTTTTGACAGCCTCGCGGGCTGGCGAAAGATAGGAACGTGGATCGAACTGTTCCGGATGTTCACTGAAGAACTGGCGGATGGACGCTGTGAGCGCAAGGCGGATGTCGGTATCCACATTGATCTTGCACACGCCCATGCCGGCCGCCTGACGCAGCATTTCTTCGGGGATACCGCGTGCCCCGCCTACCTGCCCGCCAAATTTGTTGCAAAGTTCCACGAATTCCTGCGGGACGCTGGAAGCCCCGTGCAGCACCAGCGGATAGCCCGGCAGCTTGTTGCTGATGGTTTCCAGCCGGGGAAAATCCAGTTTGGCCTCTCCCTTGAATTTGTACGCGCCGTGACTGGTGCCGATGGCAATAGCCAGAGAGTCGCAGCCGGTGCGTTCTACAAATTCCACGGCCTGATCCGGGTCAGTATAGACATGTTCGGCAGAGGAAACGTGCTCTTCCACCCCGGCCAGCTTGCCCAGCTCGGCCTCTACCCAGACGCCGCGCTCGTGGGCATAGTCCACCACCTGTTTGGTCAGGGCGATGTTTTCCTCATAGGAGAGGTGTGAACCGTCGATCATGACCGAGGTAAAGCCCCCGTCGATGCAGTCGCGGCACATTTCAAAGCTGGGGCCGTGGTCAAGGTGTACGGCCACCGGCACAGAGTCGTCCTCGGCAAGGGCGGCCTCCACCAGCTTCATGATGTAGGTTTGGCCGGCATACTTGCGCGCACCGGCAGAGACTTGCAGGATGACCGGGGATCTTTCCTGAGCGGCGGCACCCATGATGCCCTGCACGATTTCCATATTGTTGACGTTGAATGCGCCAATGGCATAACGCCCGGCATAAGCCGCGGCGAACATTTCCCTTGGTCCCATAAGCGGCATGGCATACTCCTTGGGCTGACGTGGGGTGATGCGGGGTGTTTTTTGACTCCGACCTGATATTTACCATAGTCTATCCCAGAAATCGGCAAAGGGGAAGAGGCAAGCTGGAGCGAGGCATCCACCTTATGCATACGAGACAGGCTGGAGCGATGAGATGGCTCCGTTTGTCAGACAGCACCCGAGATCCTCGTTCGGCTTCAGGGCCGTTTTCAAACGCATGGACAGGCTTGACCATATCTGGCAAGACTGATATTTATATCAAGCGAATTTGATGTAAGGCAATATGCTATGGTTTTACTGCGCTTCAAGGCCCTTTCCGATGAAACCAGATTACGTCTGGTCCAAATCCTCCTCCATTACGAGCTTTCAGTTAATGAACTGGTACGCATCCTGGGCATGGGGCAGTCCCGTGTTTCGCGCCACCTGAAAATACTGACCGAAGCCGGTTTGCTGCTGTTTCGGCGTGATGGTCTGTGGGTTTTTTACGCTGTACCGCAAAACGGCGAGGGCCATGCCTTTTTGCGCGCCGTCATGCCCTTTGTGCGGGTGGACGCCCTGATGCAGGCCGACCTTGCCACTGCCGCCCAGATCCTGGAGGAACGTGCCAGCAAGACGCGCCAGTTTTTCAATGCCATTGCCGATGACTGGGATGAGCTGAACCGTGAAGTGCTGGAGGACTTTGACCTGCCGTCAGCAGTGAGTGCCGCTGTGCCTGACGGCTGCGGGACGGCGGTAGATTTGGGCTGTGGTACGGGTGCTGTGCTTTCCTGTCTGCTGGCGCGGGCACATCGCCTAATCGGTGTGGACGGTTCTGCCAGGATGCTGGAGCTGTGCCGCCGCCGCTTCAGTGCCGAGGATCTTGGCAGTGAACGTGTTTCACTGCGTATCGGCGAACTGAGCCATTTGCCCCTGCGCGACCATGAGGCCGACTTTGCCTGCATCAATCTGGTCTTGCACCATTTATCTGCCCCGGAGGAGATCTTGCGCGAGATACGGCGCATCCTGTCTCCGGGCGGGCATCTTTTTGTGGCGGATTTTTTACGCCATGAGGATGAAACCATGCGGAGCCGCTATGGTGACCGCTGGCTGGGCTTTGAAGAAAACGAACTGGCCGCCTTTTTGGAGCGGGCCGGCTTTGCCCTGTTGCAACGCCAGCACCAGCCCGTGGGCCGGGGGCTGACCCTGTTGCTGCTGCGGGCGGTTGCTGCCTGATATTTTTAATCCACAAGGAGAACCCACCATGACCCAAGCCCTTGATCTCGATTTGCCCTACAAGGTGGCGGACATCAGCCTGGCTGACTTTGGCCGCAAGGAAATGCAGCTTTCCGAACAGGAAATGCCCGGCCTGATGGAGTGCATCCGCAAGTATGGGCCGCAACAGCCCCTCAAGGGGCTGAAGGTCACAGGCTCCCTGCACATGACCATCCAGACGGCCATGCTCATCAAGACCCTGCACGCCCTTGGTGCGGACATCCGCTGGGCCTCGTGCAACATCTTTTCCACACAGGACCACGCCGCTGCCGCTGTTGCCGCCGATGGGCTGGCCAAGGTCTTTGCCTGGAAGGGCGAAAGCCTTGAGGAATACTGGTGGTGCACAGAAATGGCCCTGACCTGGCCCGATGGCTCCGGCCCTGACCTGATCGTGGACGATGGCGGGGACGCCACCCTGCTCATCCACAAGGGCGTGGAGGCCGAGGCCGACCCCTCCATCCTGGAACAGAAGGCCGACAGCAAGGAGTTCCAGTGCGTGCTGGATCGTCTTGCCCTGCGCCTGAAGGAAGATCCGGGCCACTGGGGCAAGGTGGCTGCCAAGGTGCGTGGCGTTTCGGAAGAAACCACCACCGGCGTCCACCGCCTCTACCAGTTGGAGAAGGAAGGCAAGTTGCTCTTCCCGGCTATCAACGTCAATGATGCCGTGACCAAGTCCAAGTTTGACAACCTCTATGGTTGCCGCGAATCCCTGGCTGACGGCATCAAGCGCGCCACGGACGTGATGGTGGCCGGCAAGGTGGTCGTGGTTTGCGGTTACGGTGATGTGGGCAAGGGCTGCGCCCAGTCCATGCGCGGCTTTGGTGCGCGTGTGCTGGTGACGGAAATCGACCCCATCTGCGCCCTGCAGGCCGCCATGGAAGGCTTTGAAGTCACCACCGTGGAGGACGCCCTTTCGCGTGGCGACATTTATGTGACCTGCACCGGCAACTACCACGTCATCACCGGTGCGCACATGGAAGGCATGAAGGACGAGGCCATTGTCTGCAATATCGGACATTTTGATAATGAGATCGACATGACCTACCTTGAGGAAACCCCCGGTATCAGTCGCCTGAACATCAAGCCGCAGGTGGACAAGTGGACGCTCAAATCCGGCCGCAGCATCATCGTGCTGGCCGAGGGGCGGCTGGTCAACCTTGGTTGTGCCACGGGCCATGCCAGCTTTGTCATGTCCAACAGCTTTACCAATCAGACCCTTGCCCAAATCAAGCTGGCAGCAGAACCGCTGGAAAAGCGCGTCTATACCCTGCCCAAGGAGCTGGATGAAGAAGTGGCCCGCCTGCATCTGGGTCGCCTTGGTGTCAAGCTGACCACCCTGACGCAGGAACAGGCCGACTACATCGGCGTCAAGGTGGAAGGGCCGTACAAGTCGGCCATGTACCGTTATTAACTGCTGTTGTTTGCTCCCGCTGTTTGTGCTGTCGGGGGGAGGGGCTTCCCCTCCCCCCGGTGCATTGCGGTCTGCGGCCCTGCGCTGGCCGTACACAGGGGTGGCATCGCGCCATGAAGAAAGTCATTATCCATACAGATGGTTCCTGCCTGGGTAATCCCGGCCCTGGCGGCTGGGCAGCCATCCTGCAACTGGAGGGCACAGACCACCGCAAGGAACTTGCTGGCGGCCATGCCCGCACCACCAATAACCGCATGGAGATCCTGGCAGTGCTGGAAGCATTGCGGGCTCTGAAAGAACCGTGTGCTGTTCAGCTTTTTACGGATTCGCAATACGTCCGCAATGCGGTTGAAAAAAAGTGGCTGGACGCGTGGCAGCGGCAGGGCTGGCGCAAGTCTGACAAAAAGCCGGTCAAGAACGGCGACCTCTGGCAAGCCTTGCTGCCTCTGCTGGAGCGGCATCAGGTACGCTTTTTCTGGCTGCGCGGCCATGCCGGCCATGCCGAAAACGAACGCTGTGATCAACTGGCGCGGGAACAGGCCGCCAGAAGCGATTTGCTGCCCGACCCCGGCTATGTGGCCGGTGGATAAGCGTCATGCCGACAGCCCCTGTCCTTCCGCCGCTGGATGCGGCCCTGCTCTGGCAGGATTTGCTCTGGCCCTTGCTGCGTCTGCTGCTGGGTCTGAGTGCGGGACTGTTAGTGGCGCAGGTACTGGAGGCTCTCCAATGGACGCGCCATCTGGCCCGGCTGGCCGGGCCGCTGGCCCGTGCTGCCCATTTGCGCGAGGTGGCCGGGGCAGCCTTTTCCCTGTCCTTTGTTTCTCCGGCGGCTGCCAATGGCCTTTTGTCCTCCAGCTACAGCAATGCGGAAATTGGCCAGCGTGAGTTGATGCTTGCCAATATCTTCAACAGTTTCCCTGCCTATCTTGTCCACGCGCCCGGCATCTTTTTTTTGACCTGGCCTGTGCTGGGGCTGCCCGCCCTGGTCTATCTGGGCCTGACCCTGCTGGCGGCGGCCGGACGTACCGTGCTGGCGGTGGGCCTGGCCCGCTGGCTGCTGCCGTCCCCGCCGCCGGGCTGTACGGTCTGCGGCCAGACCGCCCCCGGCAAGCAGGATTGGCCCGCCAGTCTGCGCCGGGCCTGGCTGCGTTTTCGCGCCCGACTGCGACAGATGCTGCTGTTTACCGTGCCAGTCTATGTGCTGATGTTTTTTCTGCAACGGCACGGCTTTTTTGAACTGGCAGAACAATGGCTGGCCGGGCATATGGCCTGGCTGGCTTTTTTGCCGCCAGAGGCCCTGGGTGTCATCGTCCTGCATTTGCTGGCAGAGCTGGGGGCAGCCCTTGGTGCGGCGGGCAGTGCCTTTCAGGCAGGGGGACTGTCGGCAGAGGAGATCATCATGGCCCTGATGGTGGGCAACATCCTTTCCACGCCCATGCGGGCCATCCGGCATCAGTATCCGGCCTATGCCGGATTTTACAGCCCTGGTCTGGCCCTGCGGCTGATCCTGGTCAATCAGGGTTTTCGGGCCGCAAGCATGGTCGTGGTCACATGGGCGTACTATCAGCTTGCCCTGTGTTGAGGTAAAGGAACAGATATGAAGGAACAACAGGATACAGAGGGCCAGAGACAGGGGGCACAGGTCACTGTGCTGCTGCAACCGGAAGACAAACATCTTTCCCTGCCACGCCCCAAGACGGTGCGCCAGCTTTTGCAGGCCCTTGGCATTGGTGAGGAATGTGCCCTGGTGGCGCGTGGGGGAGAGCTGCTTACCCCAGACCGCCAGATTTGGCCTGATGATGACCTGCTGGTGCGTAAGGTAGCCTCATCCGGCTAGCAGCGGCATTGGCTAGGGGCAGACCCGGCTTTCAGCTTTTGCGACGGTTCCTGCCGGACTTCAGGTAGTAGGCGCGTTTGTCGGTGTACATCCGCTCCTCTGCCAGATGCAGTATGGCCTTGCCGCTGTCTGTGACCTGAGCCGTCCAGGCATGACCCAATGACATGGCAACGTCATGCTCGTTCAGGCTGGCGCGCAGAAGTGCCAGCTCGTTCTCAAAATCAGCTTCATCCACATTGGGACAGAGGATGAGAAATTCGTCCCCCCCGATGCGGTAGAGCGATTGCAGGTCAAAGACTTCCTTCAGGCAGTGGGCTGTCCGCGTCAGCAGGGCATCTCCGGCTTCGTGACCCTGTGTGTCGTTAAGCTCCTTGAGTCCGCTCACATCGCCGTAGGCTACGCCTACACCATTGGCTGTTTGCAGCTGTTCCAGTTGCAGGGACATGGCGTGACGGTTTTGCAAGCCGGTGAGCTGGTCATGGTGTGAAAGCTGCCAAAGACGCCGACGCATCTTTCTGCGGCGGATACTTGTGACAAGAAAATAGCCCATAAGCTGCAAGGCATCGCGGGCGTCCTCCAGCAGCGCGGCCGGAGGATTGTCCAGGCCATAAAAGCCGATGGTCTGGCCTTCGTCATACAGTGGCACCACCACCAGCGAATGGATATTTTGCGGTCGTAACACAGCATAGACAGCCGGGTCTGACTCGCGAACAAGCTCAAGGTCGGTGATCAGCACGTATTCGTGCTTTTTGAAGGCCTTGTACCACTGTTTGCAGACCTCAGGCGGCAGGTTTTGCAAATTGTTCTTTTGAGGGCTTACACCAAGTGCCACCCACTCGTAGGTATTGCTGTCGTGTTTGTGCTCGTCCCACTCAAAAATATAGGCACGCTCGGCCTGAAGAGCCTTACCAAGATATTCCAGGATGATGTCGATACTGCCGTCCGGCGAGGAGGCGTCAAGGGCAAGCCGTATGCCCTCATTGACCAGTAAGGCGTGGTTATTATGACTGGCGATGTCATGCCCCTTGGTGTGCAGCGCATCCAGATCCATTGCCTGTTCAAGGCGGTAGGCCCTGCCCTCCTCATGCACGAGGGTATCGCGGATCAGAAAATGTCGCTTGAGTAGGGGGTTGTAATAACGCCATTCTGTAAAATATCCTTCGCGAAGTGCTGCATTATTGCAAAAAGAGCAGGGTTCTGTATTGCCCTGCAAGACTTCATAGCACTTTTTGCCGACAATGGCTTCGTTGGACGGCTGTTTGAGGAGACGCAGCAATTTTTTGTTCATGTACACCAGTTCAAGGCTGGCTGTATCAACGGCATAGACCAGGTCGGTCGAATTTTCAAAAAATTCCCATATTTTGGACATGTCTCCCCCGCACGGTGCATAACGTTTATCGGACGTAGCCGTTACGCCGCATAAGCCGGACTGCTGCAAACTGGATATAAGTGATGCAGCATATCACAAAAATAAGAGAAAACAAAGCCACTTACTGTTAAGCATAGCAACCATGTAGGAATAGTTGTGTGGTAAGGCCCAAGGCGGTGTGTACAGCCGGACTGCCTGCCTCAGGCGGCAAACACAAGAGCTTCGTACCAGTACAGCCGTGCCCCTGCCTGCTGCCATGTACCCCTGGGCAGCCCGGCCTTGAGGCAGAGATGGTCAAGGTAGGCCAGTCTGTCCCAGCCCTGCTCTACCGGCACTTGCGGTAAAAAGACGCCACTGCGTCCGGCGTATTCCAGGGCAAGGCCGTGGCGTCCCACACAAATTTCAGAAGGATCCGGGCAGAGGGTCAGTTCGTCCAGGACGGAAATGTGGAGTTCGGTGTGCGACCACTCTGCAAGGCTGAGGGGCGAAAAGCGCGGGTCTTCAAGGGCGGCTGCCCGCGCCATGCGCCAAACATTACGCCAGAGCGGCTCTCTCCCGATAATGCTGCCGATGCAGCCGCGCAACTGCCCGTGACAGTTGAGGGTAACAAAGGAACCCAGGTGGCGTTGCAAGGCACTTGTGTCACTATCCGTCAGAAGGGCTTGCCAGTCTGGCTCTTTTTCGGCCACTACCAGCCCCGCCAGGGCGGATTCTATGGAGCGTCTGGCCGTCTGGATAAGCCAGTTGCGCTCGGCTGCTGAAAGCTGAAAGGACAAAGCCATTGCCTATCCCCCTGTTTTGCACGCTGCTGCACAAACAAGAAATGCCACAACTTGCGTTGCGGCAATCCTTGTAAAAGTATCTTATGGCAGAACACACCACATGGCTGCCCGCCAGTAAGACAAAAACTATTCTTCACCCTCGGCAGCAGACTGCTTGCCAGCACCCTTCAGGCCATACATGGTGGTGGAACCGGAAGACCAGAATTCCAGCACTTCTTCATTGACCAGCTTGGTCAGGATCTTCTTCACTTCGCGGGGGCCCTTGTCCGGGAAGAGCGCGGTGAAGTCGTTGAAGTAGAACTTGGACTTGGAAGCGGATTTGCTGTTCAGGAATTCAACAACAATGTCTTTATCGTCAGCCATGGACGTTCTCCTGGCCCGGCGGCGCGTCACGCGCCGCCGGGGTTGAATGTATGCCTAGAACTTGAACTGGGTGCTCTGACGCCAGGTATAGTAGGCGGCATCGCGGAAGTCGTCGATCAGATGGTGGGTGAACTCAAGGCCGGTCAGTTCGAAGAACTTTTCCCAACCAATGCGTTCTGCCCATTCGCCCAGACGTTCGTACTTTTCGGCGTTGGCAGCATAGACTTCGACGATCTTGCGGACGGTCTTGGTCAGGCTGGGCCAGCGCGGCGGTTCGTTGGGGATGTAGCCCACAACGACCTTGGAGAACTTGGGCATGGAGATACGGTTGGAGACCTTACCGCCAACCATGATGGCGATGCCGTCACCTTCGCTGTCAGCGATGGGCAGGGCGGGGCACATGGTGTAGCAGTTACCGCAGTACATGCAGCGGTCTTCCTTGATGGCGATGGAGTTGACCTTTTCGCCCTTGAATTCGACCTTGGTGGGACGCACGGCTGCGGTGGGGCAGGCGGCAACGGCCAGGGGGATTTCGCAGAGCTGGTCAGCCCATTCGTGGTCGATCATCGGGGGCTTGCGGTGGATACCCACAAGGCCGATGTCAGAGCAGTGCACAGCACCGCACATATTGATGCAGCAGGCCAGGGCCACGCGCACGGGGGCGGGCATACGCATGTTCTTGAACTCGTCAAAGAGTTCGTCCATGACGCATTTGACCGGCCCGGAGGCGTCGGTGGCGGGGGTGTGGCAGTGCACCCAGCCCTGGGTGTGGATCATGTTGCTGACGCTGGCCCCGGTGCCGCCCACGGGGAACTTGTAGGAACCGCCGGGGAACTTGCGGGAGTTCAGGTCGTCACGCAGGGCCTTCATGGTAGCTTCGTCTTCCACCATGAATTCGATGTTGTTACGGGTCGTCCAGCGGACATGCCCGCCACAGTACTTGTCGGCGATGTCACAGACTTCGCGGATGTGGGTGATGGTGATGGTACGGGCACCACCAACGCGCACGGTGTACACCTTGTCGCCGCTTTCGGCCACATGCACGAGCACGCCAGGCTCAAGGATCTCGTGATAGAGCCACTTGCCGAAGTTCTTTTTGATCACCGCCGGGAAGTACTCGTCATACTTGTGGGGGCCAATATCGGAGATACGGCCTTCCATGGGTTTCTGGGGATTGTACCCGGTAGAAATAAAAGCCATTTTTATATCCCCCTTGTCACTAGCGTTGATGGCGTTTACGGAATTCGGCAAGGTCACGGTTCCAGCCGCCGGGCACTTCTTCTTCCTTGAAGAAGATGAAGGGGTTGGAGCGCGGGGTGCTGACGTGACAGGGCATGGGCGGCGTGTCGGTGACTTCCAGCAGCTTCTGGAAGGAGAGACGCTTCATGGTTTCACCCACGCGTTCACGGTTCTTGCCTTCTTCCATCCACCAGTCCCAAATCTTTTCGATAACTTCCTTGACTTCGTCATAGGGAGCTTCACAGGAGATGAAGGGAACCAGCAGCGAACCCATCTGGGCACCGTCCACGACGGGGGCCTTGGCACCCACGAGGATGCTGGCACCGCGTTCGTCGCCGATGTGCAGGGCTTGGGGCATGGTGTTGATGCAGTGCATGCAGCGCACGCAGTCAGCAGTCTTGATGGAAAGTTTGGAACCGTCCCACTTCATGCACTTGCTGGGGCAGCGGTTGACGACTTCCTTCTCGATGTCGAACTTGCCCCAGTCGCGCCCGGCATGGGCACCGGCATTGGGGGCGATCTCACCGGCCACATAGGCCTTGACCTTTTCCTGGTCGATCTTGATGTCGTCCTTCCAGGTGCCGACCACGGCAAAGTCAGAACGAGCCATGGCGCACACGCAGCCGTTGGGACAGCCGTCAAACTTGAACTTGAACTTGTAGGGGAAGGCCGGGCGGTGCAGTTCGTCCTGGTAGTCCATGGTCAACTGGTAGCACATGTCCTGCGTGTTGTAGCAGGCAAATTCGCAGCGGGACTGCCCAAGACAGGCTTCGGGGGTACGCAGGTTGGAGCCGGAGCCACCAAGGTCCACGTTCATCTTGTGGGTCAGCTCGTAGAAGATCTCTTCAAGCTGGACGGTCTGGGTGCCAAGCAGCACGATGTCGCCGGTGGAGCCGTGCATGTTGGTGATGCCGGAGCCGCGCAGATCCCAAATGTCGCACAGATCGCGCAGGAACTTGGTGTTGTAGTACTTGCCGGCGGGCTGAGCCACGCGGATGGTGTGGAAGTGGGCCACACCGGGGAACATTTCGGGCTGGTCACAGTAACGGCCGATAACGCCGCCGCCGTAACCGAACACGCCCACGATGCCGCCATGCTTCCAGTGGGTTTCCTTTTCGCGGTAGGAGAGTTCCATCACGCCCAAGAGGTCTTCAGGAGCGTCCGCGGGGATCTGGTAGTCCAGCCCTTTGGGGTTGGCGGCGCGGGCGGCCGCCTCCTGTTTGATGTCGGACACAAAGCTCGGCCAGGGGCCGCTTTCCAGCTGGTCCAACAGAGGAGTTGCATATTTTGCCATTACCATACCTCCACATGGTTTTTGTACCTCACGTCGGCGCGTGACTCTTGCCGCTTGAACGCCCGACGCACACGCCCGCACAGGTTAAACTGTGCCAGCCATTGCGCCAAACCGGAATGAGGCGCAAAGCGGTCTGACTTATGCGTATCAGAAAATTTTATTGCTGACAACAGGTTCAGCCAGGAATTTGGAAGTTTCCAGCCCTGCGGGGAGGTCGTGCCCAAGGCTTGGCAAAAAGCGTGTTTTCGGCATATCCTTGTGGCACAGTCACCTCAGGGATGGAGCAGTATGAAAGACGAACGCGGTTTGTATTATCACCCCAATGCAGGGGACAACAGGGCAAGGGTGTATGTGCGGCGCGGCGAGGACGGCGGGGTGGAGTTCCGCCTCTGGCAGTCCGAATGTCCCGAAATATGGGAACGCCACCCGTGGCTGCCCTACGAAGTGGTACAGGATGCGGCCAAACTCTATCAGGAGGAGCGTAACAAGGATGCAGACCCCCTGCGGCTGTATGACCTGGCAGTGGCCCGTGCCCTGCTGCAAGAGGACGGCGCGTGAGCGAGAGCTGGCTGCGGGACAGCCGCACCTTTTTCGTGCGGGATCTCGTCCGTGACTATTGCACGGTGTACGAGATCCTGTCAGAGCAAAAGACCCGTCTGGGGCGGGACGGAGCTGTGTCCTATTCCACCCTGCGGGATCTTTTGGGCGGGGTCATCCAGCGGGGCGTCTTTTGGCGGCTCAAGGACACGGCCCATCATTTGTTCCGCAATGTGCCGGGTACAGGCTGCCCCAGTGAAGAGAATATCGTACTCTGGCAGTATGCCGCCAGTCCCCTGCCCGATGGCATGAGCGTGCAGGATCCGGTGGAAGCCCTCATTGACTGGTGCGTGGGCTATGCCTTCCACGAGTGTTCCAAGCTGAAGGAGGACGCCTTCCAGAGTCAGCACTATGCCGGACGACTGGTGCAGCTTGGCAGTCATGCTGCCATCCCCGGCGAGCTGTACGCACCGCTGGCGGCCCTGGGCGACCAGACCGCCGAAAGCCTGAGCCGGGAGCTGGAGCGGATCCTCCATGTGCTGCGGCATGGCCTTTTTTTGCTGGTGCGTTATCTGCAAGGAGAAGGGGAGAACAGTCCTCTGGCGCGCTGGCTGGCCAGTGAGGAGGCCCTGGCGCGCCGTGTCTTTGGCGATCTCTACCCGGCGATGCTCACAGCCCTGTACGGCACACGCCCCCAACGGCTTTACAGCCTTGCGGCAGAGGACTTCATGGCATCGGGCCGTGCAGGAGGGGCATTGGCCCTGCTGCGGCAGGTGCGTGAGCGCGGTGGGCTGGACGAGGATGCGCTGGCCCTGCTGGCCCGACTGGAAGCTGACAGCCCGGAGAAGGCTGCCTCTGACCTGTGCCACAAATGCGATCAGGACGGGCATGGGGTCTCGCCCTGTTTGCGGGGCGCGGGATCTGTGTGCAGGGGGGAGATGGCATGGTAAGCGACACACTGCGCGGGGGGCAATGGGCCGGACAGCCCAAAAAACTTGTGCCCCGTCTGCTGTGCGGCCTGTTGCTGTGCTGCATCCTGCTGTCCCTTGCGGGCTGCGGTTCACGCGGAGGGGGCAGCTGGAGCAAGGGCGGCGTGGTAGGGGGCAAACCCTATACCATCCGGGGCAAGACCTACTACCCGCTCAAGTCTGCCCACGGCTTTGTGGAAGAGGGTGTGGCCTCATGGTACGGGCCGGGCTTTCACGGCAAAAAAACCGCCAATGGCGAACGCTTTAACCAGTATGCCATGACAGCCGCCCACAAAACCTTGCCCCTTGGCACCAAGGTGCGTGTCACCCATCTGGGCAACAGGCGTTCCATCCTTGTGCGGGTGAACGACCGTGGGCCCTTCGTGGATGACCGGGTCATCGATCTTTCTCGCGGCGCGGCAGAGCGGCTGGACATGATCGGCAGCGGTACGGCGCGGGTGCGTGTGCAGAGCCTGAGCGGCGGTGTGCCAGAAATTGACGAGGCTGGCGACATCCGGGGGGAGTTCTTTGTGCAGGTAGGGGCTTTCGCCAGCAAGCTCAATGCGCGTGAGCTGGCGCAGAAACTGCAAAAGGCCGGCTACAAGGGCCGTCTGGAATACGGCAACAACAATAAGTGGAATGTGCAGGTTGGCCCGTGGGCCAATGCGGGCAAGGCCCGCGAGATGCTGCAGATCTTCCGGGCTGTCTATCCGGGGGCCTTTGTCCTGGGGGGCAGTAAATAGAGCGAACTGCCATTTTCAATGGCAATCCGCTCTCATGGCAATTCGCTCTACTATCGTTTGTTACAGGTTGGCAGCGTACCAGTCACCTGCCAGCCGCAGCCCCTGACGCACATCAATGGCCGGGGCATAGCCCAGCAGCCCCTGGGCGCGGCTGATGTCAGCCAGGGAGTGGCGCACATCCCCGGCGCGGAAGTCGCGGTGCACGGCCTGAGCCGATGCTGCCCCGGCCTTGTGCCGGGCTACTTCGTCACGGATGAGTGTGAAAAGTTCGTTGAGGGTGGTGCGCTGACCAAAGGCCACGTTATAGACCTTGTCGCGTCCTTCGGCTGGAGCAAAACTGGCCAGCAGATTGGCCTGTACCACGTTGTCGATATAGCAAAAATCGCGGCTGGTTTCGCCATCGCCATTGACATACACGATCTCATCACGCAGCAGACTGGCAAACCACTGGGGGATGACCGCCGCATACGCGCCAAAGGGATCCTGCCGCTGGCCGAATACGTTGAAATAGCGCAAGCCCACAGTGGTAAAGCCGTAGCAGCGGGCAAAAACATCGGCGTACAGCTCATCCACATACTTGGTGACAGCATAGGGCGAGAGCGGGCGGCCGATCTTGTCTTCCACCTTGGGCAATTCGGGCGAATCGCCGTAGGTGGAGGAGGAGGCCGCATAGACAAAGCTCTCCACCCCGGCATCACGGGCAGCCACCAGCATGTTCAGAAAGCCCGTGATATTGCAGCTGTTGGAGAGGATGGGGTCGTCAATGGAGCGCGGCACAGAACCGAGCGCGGCCTCGTGCAGCACATGGTTGACCCCTTCACAGGCCTGGCGGCAGGTATCAAGGTCGCGGATGTCGCCTTCAATAAAATGGAAGCGGCTCCAGGCTTCCAGGCCAACGGCATCGCGCACCATGTCCAGATTCTTCTGGTAGCCGGTGAGGAAGTTGTCCAGTCCGATAACGCTCTGCCCAAGGTTGAGCAGGTGTTCCAGCAGGTTGGAGCCGATAAAACCGGCCACGCCGGTAATGAGCCAACGGGAGGGTTTGGCGCGCATCGTTTCGCGCAGGGCGGTGTATGCTGTCATGTGGGTTTCCTGATGTCGTAATGTTTTTTGGCTGGGGCTGAAAACCAGGCAGCCCGTGGTTTCTTGTACCCCCTGCGTCCGCGCCTGTAAAGGCGAACTCTCCCCCCTTTTCAGGGCCTGGGCTTGGTGCTATAGGCAGGACTGCCCCGTGTATGGAGGATGTTCCGGCGGGGCTTGGAGCGGGCATGAAAATACTTGTGCTGGGCAATCAGGGCAGGGCAGTCTCCATTTTCTGGAGCGTCCTCATGCGGCAAATGCTGGCCGCCGGGCATACTGTTGTCTGTTGCATCCCGCCGGGCGACAGCGAGGCCGATGCTGCCCTGAACGCCCTTGGCGTGCGTGTGCGGCACTATCCTCTGGATCGCAAGGGGCTGCATCCCCTGCACGATGTGACCACCTTCCGGGCCTTGCATGCTATGTTTCGGCAAGAGCGGCCCGATTTTCTCTTTGCGTCTACCATCAAGCCTGTCATTTACGGCTGTCTGGCAGCGCGGCTTGCAGGTGTGCCGCATATCTATGCCACCATCACCGGACTGGGCTATGCCTTTGAGGCTGATACTTTTTTCAAAAAATGCGTCAACCGCCTCTGCTCCCTGCTCTACCGACTGGCCCTCAGCAGGGCCGAAGGGGTTTTTTTCCAGAATCGGGACGATGTGGCGGTCTTTCAACAAGCGGGCATCTTGCGGACTGATGCGCGTGTGCTGATGGCACGTGGCACCGGGGTGGATACCGGCCATTTTGCGCTGACGCCTCTCCCCCCGCTGCCGCCGGAAGGGCCCATTGTCTTTCTGCTGGTGGCACGTCTTCTGGAAGCCAAGGGGCTGGCCGAATACGCGGAGGCCGCCCGCCTGCTCAAGGCGCGGCATCCCCAGACGCGGGTACAGTTGCTTGGCCCGCCGGAACATGGCCTTGGCAGCGTGTCCCTTGAGACCGTGCGGCATTGGGAGCGCGAGTGCGGGCTGGAATACCTGGGGGAGACCCGCGATGTACGCCCTTTTGTGGCAGCGGCCCATGTGCTGGTACTGCCCTCCTGGCGGGAGGGCACGCCCACAGCGGTGATGGAAGCCATGAGCATGGGGCGTGCTGCCATAGTGACCGATGCTCCCGGCTGCCGCGAAGTGGTGGAGGATGATCACAACGGGCGGATCGTCCCCCTGCGCGATGCCAGGGCATTGGCAGCGGCCATGACAGATATGGTAGAGAGGCCGGAGCAGATAGGCCGCATGGGGCAGGCCGGACGGCAGATGGCCGAACAACTGTTTGACGCGCAGGTGGTGGCTGACGGCATCCTGCACCAAATGGGGCTTGGCGGAACGCCTGCCCCTTTGCATCCCAACAACGGGGAAGACAATGATTAGCGCGTATCGCAAGGCCCTGTTACAGGCTCTGGACATTGCCTGTCTGTTGCTGGCATTGGGCATAACCGGTTTGACCGCCATGCCACCGGATCTGCACGTTTTTGATGACTACACCGGGGCGTCACTCTTCACGGTCTTCTTTTACATGCTCTTTTTCTACATTCTGGACGCCTACAGCGTCGGGCACGAGGATTTCAAGGAGACAGTGGGACGGGTGCTGGTGGCCTGTGTGCTGGGCATCATTTCCTCTGCCACGGCATCCTATACCTTTGACCATTGGCGTTTTGACCGGCAGGCCCTTCTGCTGCTCTTTGGTTGCTCCCTGCTGTTCAGCCTTGGCTGGCGTTGGCTTTACTGGCGCAATGCCGACAAGCTGACCCATCCCCTGCGCATCTTGCTGGTGGGTGTCGACCGCGCTGGCAAGGTGCGCCAACTGCTGGCCGAGGGGCTGCCGCAGGCCCGCATCATCGGCTATGTGGGAGAACAGGATCTGGAGGGCGAGGCCGGGCCGTACCTTGGCCCGTCGTTCAAGGCACTGGAAGTGGCATGTGAGTGCGAGGCCACCATGATCCTGCTGCTGCCCGATGCTCCCATTGATGGCGACATTGCCCATGACCTGCTGCAAGCCAAGCTGGGTGGACGCATGGTGGTGGACATCCGCAGTTTTTACGAGCATGTGGTGCAGCGTTTGCCCTTGTCACAGATCAATGAGGAGTGGCTGCTTTTGAGTGAAGGTTTTTCGCTCAACACGCGTGGTTCGCTGCGGCGGCTGAAACGCGCCCTGGATGTGCTCATTTCTCTGGCCCTGCTGGTGCTCACCGCACCACTGATGCTGCTGGCCGCCATCATCAT
Organism: Desulfovibrio sp.; assembly: GCA_017415765.1. Lineage (GTDB taxonomy): Bacteria > Desulfobacterota > Desulfovibrionia > Desulfovibrionales > Desulfovibrionaceae > Desulfovibrio. The sequence goes on from JAFQED010000050.1 coordinate 18,249, forward strand.
CCGGCTGGAATCTCCCGGCCCGGTCATCTATCGGCAGGACAGGGTGGGCCTGCATGAGCGGGAGTTCACGGTGTACAAGTTCCGCTCCATGCGTGCCGATGCCGAGAAAAACGGCGCGGTCTGGGCCAGTGCCAACGACAGCCGGGTAACGCGCTTTGGCAAGTTCATCCGCAAGGTGCGCATTGACGAGCTGCCCCAGATCTTCAACATCCTCAAGGGGGATATGAGCTTTATCGGCCCCCGGCCTGAGCGCATGGCCTTTGTGCAACGCCTCAAGCAGCAGATACCCTATTACAGTCTGCGCCATTCGGTGAAGCCCGGCCTGACGGGCTGGGCGCAGGTCTGCTACCCCTACGGTGCGTCGGATGAGGACGCCCGCCATAAACTGGAATATGACCTCTACTATATCAAGAATATGTCCATTTTGCTGGACATCCACATCATCTTCAAGACTGTGGGGGTTGTGCTCTTTCCCAAGGGGGCGCGGTAAGGCAGACTGTTCTGCAAACGAAAGCGGGCTGCCCCTGCAAGGCAGCCCGCTTCATGATGGGCTTGTTTACGCTACCCCAACTCGGCCAGCACTGCACCCACGCGGGCCAGCGCGTCGGCCAGCACGTCATCGGCTACTGCATAGGAGAAGCGGATGCAGTTGTCGTCACCAAAGGCCGCGCCCGGCACCACGGCCACATGGGCCTTGTCCAGCAGACGGGTGCAGAGTTCCGTGGAGTTGCTGACGCTGTCGTTGTAATACTGGTGGACGTCCACAAAAAGGTAAAATGCCCCGTCCGGCGTGGGGCAGATGGCCTTGCCCCATCCGCCGATGATCTCCATTGCCATGTCGCGGCGGCGGCAGAATGCCTCCCGCATGGTGGCAAGGTAGTCGGTGGGGCCTTCCAGCGCGGCCAGCGCAGCCTTTTGCGAGATGGAACATATGCTGGAAGTGCTGTGCCCCTGCAAGGCGGACATGGCCTTGACAAGCTGCGCACTGGCCGCCAGATACCCGATGCGCCAGCCAGTCATGGCATAGCTTTTGGATGTGCCGTTAAGAACAGCCACCTGTTCCGGGTACTTTTGGAACCAGGGGATGGCACTGCTCATGCGGGCCGGGGCAAACACAAGCTGGTCGTAAATTTCATCCGAAAGCACAAACAGGCCACGGTCTAATGCCCAGCGCATGATGCTGGCAAATTCTGCTTCGGTATACACAGCACCGCTGGGATTGCTGGGCGAGTTGAGGATGAGCAGCCGGGTCTTGTCTGTGGTTTTGGCTTCCAGCATGGCGGTCGTGACCTTGAAGCCAAGGTCAGCTCCGGCATAGACGCTGACCGGCACACCGCCAGCCAGTTCCACCATGTCGGGATAGCTCAGCCAATAGGGCGCGGGGATGAGCACCTCGTCACCGGGGTTGATGGTGGCCTGGATAAAATTGTAGAGACAGTGCTTTCCCCCTGCCCCGATGATGATGGACTCTGGCGGTACTGCCACGCCGTAGGTACGTCCAAAATAGTCCCCTGCGGCCTTGCGCAGTTCGGGGATGCCAGGCACAGCGGTATAGCGGCAGAAGTTGGCATCGATGGCTACCTTGGCCGCATCACAGATATGCTTGGGAGTAGGAAAATCCGGCTCGCCCACGGCAAGGCTGGTCACGTTGATACCCTGCGCCTTGAGTTCCAGCGCACGGCTGTTGACGCTGAGGGTCAGGGAAGGTTTGATGCTCCGCAGGCGTTCAGAAATCTGCATGGTCGGCTCCTTCTGGGGCAGTATGTACTGATGGTGTAACAGGTTCACAGCGGGGTGTAAATGCACAAGCTACAGACACAAAAGCCACTCCTGCCGCATCCGGCGGGCTGCGTGACAGGCAGTCTGGTAGGCCGGTACAAGCGTTTCAGTGTGGAGCTGTTGCGCGATGGGCAGACCATCTGGGCGCACAGCAATAACTCTGGCAGTATGCTGGGCCTGCTGCGGCCCGGTACGCCTGTCCTGCTTTCCCCCGCCGCCAATCCGGCCCGCAAACTGCCGTGGACGCAGGAAGCCGTCTGGCTGGCAGAAACAGCCCTGCCAGTGGGGCGGGAAGGACAGGGATTTTGGGTAGGTGTCAATACCTCCGTACCCAATCGGATGCTGGAGGCGGCCTTCAAGGCCGGGCGACTGCCCTTTGCAGCGGGCTATACCAGCCTGACCCGTGAGGCCAAACGCGGCCAGAGTCGGCTGGACGGGCTTTGCAGCGGGCCGGGCCTGCCGCCCCTTTGGGTGGAGTGCAAGAACGTGACGATGGTAGAAGACAATGCCGCCTGCTTCCCCGATGCGGCCAGCGAGCGCGGGCAGAAGCACTTGCGCGAGCTGATGGACATTGTCCGGCAGGGAGAGCGGGCCGCCATGTTGTATCTGGTGCAGCGGCCGGACGGGGAGTGTTTTGCTCCGGCAGATTTCATCGATCCTGTCTATGCGCGGCTGTTTTACGAAGCTGTGGACGCCGGGGTGGAGGTCTATCCCTTTCGGGCGCAGGTCAGCCTGGAGGGCGTGGAGCTGGCGGAGCTGCTGCCTGTGCGGCCGTACAGTTGACAAGCCTTTTCCCATCTGGCTTTATCGGCGGGGAGCTATACATCCTGACAGTGACGCAGCAGGCAGGTTGAACAACTATGGAGCGACATCCCTACCATTTTATTCCGCAGCTGGAAGAAGGACATATCCGGCAGATCCAGTTGGATGGCCTGCGCCAGACCGTGGCCCGCGCCGCAAACTCCCCGCAATACCGTGCCAAGCTGGCAGCCTGTGGCGTTACAGCGCAGGACATCCGCTCACTGGACGATTTGCGCCATCTGCCCACGGTGGATGTGGACGACCTGCGTGAGGGCTATCCCCTGCCCCTGCTCTGTGTACCGCAGGAGGATGTGGTGCGCGTCCATGCCTCCAGCGGTACCACGGGCAAGCGCAAAATTCTGGCCTATACCCGCAACGATATCGAGACCTTCAATCTTCAGATGGCGCGTTGCTATGAGCTGGCGGGCCTGACCCCGACCGACAGGATGCAGGTGGCCGTGGGCTACGGCCTGTGGACGGCAGGGGCGGGCTTTCAGCTTGGCAGTGAACGCTTTGGTATGCTGACCATCCCGGTAGGGCCGGGCAATCTGGAAATGCATTTGCAACTGCTGGTGGATATGCAGGCCACCTGCTTTGGAGCCACGGCCTCTATGGCCCTGCTGCTGGCAGAAGAGGTGGAGCGGGCCGGTCTGCGGGAAAAGCTGGCCCTGCGCAAGGTGATCTGCGGGGCTGAGACCCGCAGTGAAAAAATGCGCCTTGCCATTGAGGAAAAGCTGGGACTGGAAAGCAGCCATGACATCGCAGGTATGACAGAAATGTATGGCCCCGGCACGGCCATCGACTGTGCCGCTCATGAGGGGCTGCACTACTGGGCCGACCTCTTTATTATTGAAGTGCTTGACCCGCAGACCCTGGAGCCCGTACCCGTGGGCGAGGTAGGCGAAATGGTGGTGACCAGCCTGAGAAAAGAGGCTGTGCCGCTTTTGCGCTACCGCACCCATGACCTGACGCGCCTGCTGCCGGGCCGTTGCCCCTGCGGGCTGTCCATGCCCCGGCATGACCGTATCCTTGGCCGTTCCGACGATATGATCATCTATCGCGGCGTCAATATCTATCCCGGTCAGATCATGGAAGTCATCGGGCAATTCCCGGAACTGGCCGGGGAATATCAGGTGGAACTGACACGGGACGAGCGTTCTCTTGACCACCTCTGCCTTACGGTGGAGCGTCAGGCCACGGCCCTGGCGGGCAATGATACTGCCCTGGCAGAGGCCTTGGCCCTGCGTCTGCACAAGGGGATCCTGGCCCGTATGGAAGTGCGGGTGGTGGACTACGCCAGCCTGCCGCGCACATTCAGCAAGTCCCGGCGGGTGGTGGACAAGCGTTAGCCTGTAGTGGCGTGACAGGCCAGACTCGTTCAGGGAGGTTTCATGCAGATACTGGAGATCCGCACCCGCGCCCGCTGCGAAATGTACGATATTACGGCGCATCTGCACAGCCGTGTGGATGAGGCTGCCCGGCAACACGGCTGGCGGCGCGGCGCACTGGCCCTGTTTTGCCCCCATACCACCTGCGGTCTGACGGTGAACGAGGGGGCTGACCCGGACGTGGCCCGCGACATGCTGGCCCATTTCAGCCGTACAGTCCCCCCTGCAGGTGACTACCGCCATGCCGAAGGCAACAGTGATGCCCACATCAAGGCCACACTGCACGGCCCATCCCTGCTCCTGCTGGTAGAAGAAGGCCGCCTGCGGCTGGGACGCTGGCAGTCGGTCTATCTCTGTGAGGGAGACGGGCCGCGCCGCCGTGAGATCTGGCTGCAATGGCTGCCGGGCGAGGCAGGGTGAGCAGCATAAAGCCAGAAAAGGGGTCGCCCTCGCGTCTGATCATCCACCTGGATATGGACGCCTTTTATGCCGCTGTAGAGCAAATGGACGACCCAGGCCTGCGCGGCAAGCCGATCATCATCGGTGGCGGGCCGCGTGGGGTGGTTTCCACAGCATCGTATGAGGCGCGGGCCTTTGGGGTACATTCGGCCATGCCTGTGGCCACGGCCCGGCGGCTGTGCCCGCAGGGGATCTTTGTGCCGGGGCGTCGCCAACGCTATCAGGAGGTTTCTGCCGTCATCATGCAGGCTCTTGGCGAGTTCTCGCCTCTGGTAGAACCGGCCAGCATTGACGAGGCCTATCTGGACGGCAGCGGGCTGGAACGCCTCTTTGGCCCGCCGGAGGCCCTGCTGGCCAGCATCAAGGCGCGTGTGCGCGAGGTCAGCGGTGGCTTGACTTGTTCTGTCGGGGCTGCTCCGGCCAAGTTCCTTGCCAAGATATGTTCTGATGTCAACAAGCCTGATGGTATTTTCATCCTCCGGCCAGAGGAGGTGGACGCCTTTCTGTGTGCGCTGCCGGTGCGCCGTCTGCCCGGCGTGGGGGCGCGCATGGGCGCAAGCCTGGAGGCACTGGGCATCATCAAGGTGGGGCAGCTGCGCCGCCTGAGTCAGGAGTTTTATTGCAGCCGCTACGGCAAGTGGGGCGAGGTACTGTGGCAGCGCGCCCACGGCATTGATCCCCGCCCGGTGGAGCCGCAACGCCCGGCCAAAAGCGAGAGTGCGGAAACTACATTTGAGCGCGATACCCGTGACCGAGATTTTTTGCGCAAGACCCTGCTGGCCCACGCCGAGCGGGTAGGGGCATCGCTCCGGCGGCACGGCCACAGCGGGCGTACCATCACCCTCAAGGTCAAGTTTGCCGACTTTCGTCAGATCACCCGCTCGCGTACCCTGCCAGAACCCACCAACGCCACCCAGACTATTTTTGAGATTGGCTGCCTTTTGCTGGACGAACTGCCCCTGCCCCAGCCTGTGCGCCTGACAGGGCTGGGGGTAAGCGGCTTTGAAGAACGGGCTGGGCAACTGCTCCTGCCGGGGCAGATCGTGCCGCGCAGTGCTGAGGGCGGGCCATCCCCTGTGGAGGAGGAACGCCGCCGCCGACTGGACAGGACACTGGACTGCCTGCGCCAGCGTTTCGGCAATAAGGCAGTGCAACGCGGGCGGCTCTTTCAGGAGGATTGCGAGTGAGGGGCTGGACTAGTATCTAGTGTCTAATTGCAAAAATTTCGAGCATTATTCCTGAGTTGGCATCCTTTGACTTCTCTTTTCCTCCAGACAAATGGTTTCGCATTTTGGTTATACGCATCAACAAAAGCCGCAATATGCTCACTAAGAGCCTGTGTA
>JAFQED010000051.1 GCA_017415765.1 Desulfovibrio sp.
CAGCCACACTGCTCTTCTGCCTTGCCAGCGGTGAACAGCTTACGGCAGTCATTCGGCGTTCTGCCCGCGCCCGCAGGGCCAGCCTACGCCTTGCGCCCGATGGCCATCTCAGCCTTACCCTGCCTGTTCACTGGCCTGCAAACGCGCTCAGGGACTGTCACGACCGCTTTTTGCCCTGGCTGGAACGGGCCTGGGGCAAACAGAGGTAGAATCAAACGACTTTCCGAGATTTGACCCTGATTTGACAAAAGGATGGAAGATCGTTGAGGGGTGAGAAATAGGGTGGAACGAAAAAAGGGCTTACAAGCAAAATCCTTGTAAACCCTTGTTTTTACTGGTGCGCCCGGCAGGAATCGAACCTGCGGCCTACAGCTTAGGAGGCTATCGCTCTATCCAACTGAGCTACAGGCGCGTGAGATTAGAATGTAGATTTTACTGGATTTTCTGTCAAGCCGCGTTCAAGTGCGAGACATTCACCATACTAATGATAAAAGTTCTTCAAGCCAAATTGCAAGTTCAAATTGAACACCCTGTAAGACCTTCGTCCCCTATGACATAGATTCGATCAAGGGCAGCATCAAACATCTCTTCCGGTGTCCGATAGCCCAAGCTACGCCTCGGCTGAGCTGCTAGAGCATTTTTTGATTGAAACACTCTGTGCTTCAATCGTAACGCTGCCTACGCTTCCCCGCAAAGCGGGACAAGCGCGGGAAAAGCGCGGTTTCCCAGCGGGGTGGACAAGTCCCGCTTGCTGACGGCGCGGGCGTCCGCTCGCGCGTCCGCCAGAGCGATGCCATTTTCAATGGCATTTCGCTCTAAATCAAGATGTAAGCCCACCACAAAACAGGCATACTTTTTGCTTTACCACGGCATACGGAAAATTTTAACCGTTTGTATCGCTTATCTTATCTTGCCCTGTCTGGACGGGCTGCGTGGTAAAAGCTGAAGGAGTGCCCCCATGGAACTGGAATTTCGCTATCGTAATCACGACATTGGAGCCTATATCCCGACATTTCAGGAACGGGTCAATACCATGCTGCCCGCGTCCGCATCGGAACGGCAGGAAATGAGTGCAGCACCTGCTCTTGACCAGGCTGTAGCAGCCCCCACTGTCACACCGCATATGCCCAATATGGATGAAGTGCGCCAGACCATGGCACAAGTGGAAGAAGAAGCCCTGCTGCAAAGCCAGCAGCTCATGGATCTGCACTCTGGCTTGAATGAACAGCGTGTGGCCCGTCTGCTGGGCTTGCTGGGTTAAACTCCTGCCAGTGCGATAAGGGCCCTGTCAAAAATACACAGCCAGTTGCCAAGGCAATACTGTTTCCGCCCTCAAATCCCCGGTTGGTACTTGCAGACCAGCCGGGGATTTTTCTTTTCTGCCTTTTCTTTTCAGTTTGCCCTAAGCCCTTTTGGGGAGGACAGCATCCTCGCAATATCTCTGCTCAGCTTACCCGGAAAAACTTCCCCCATAGCCGACAATTTACCGACAAGCACAGCCGGGAAAAAATTTCCCTTCCACAAAAACGAGATGCAATATATTGAAATAAAATAATTTTTTTCTATTGGCACGACACCTGCATAAATTCGGGTACAGCTTATTCAACCACCCTAGGAGGTGTCCCATGTCTTTGGTCGTTAACAACAACATGATGGCCGCCAATACGGCCAGAACGCTGAATCAGCATTATGGTCGCCTGGCCCAATCCACACAGCGGCTTTCCACTGGTCTGCGTGTCAACTCGGCCGCAGATGATGCCGCCGGTCTTGCCATCCGCGAATTGCAGCGTGCCGAAATCGCCGCCCTGCAACAGGGCGCACGCAATGCCAATGACGCCATTTCACTTATCCAGACGGCAGACGGTGCGCTGGGCGTTATTGACGAAAAGTTGATCCGTCTGAAAGAACTGGCCGAACAGGCAGCCACCGGTACTTATGACTCCACCCAGCGTCTGATGATCGAATCCGAATATCAGGCCATGGCGTCAGAAATCACCCGTATTGCCAATGCCACGGACTTCAACGGTATCTATCTGCTTAATGGTAACCTCTCATCCGATGAACATAATGGCAGTGGTATGGTCTCCACAGGCAAGCTGAAGATCCACTTCGGCAGCAGCAACTATTCTGCTGAAGACTACTACTATATCACCATTGGTGACTGCACTGCTTCGGCCCTTGGCGTAGGCAATCAGGCTGACCCTGACACAGCAAAAGCCTATACAGTTTCCACCCAGGAGGCCGCACAGCACGCCCTCGAAGGTATCACCCAAGCCATTGTCTCCAAGGATAAGATCCGCGCACACCTTGGTGCCATGCAGAACCGGCTGGAAAATACCATCACCAACCTGAATGTGCAGGCAGAAAACCTCCAGGCGGCAGAATCCCGAATTTCCGACGTGGACGTGGCTACGGAAATGACAGAATTCGTCCGTAACCAGATCCTTACCCAATCGGCTGTTGCGATGCTCTCGCAAGCCAACTCGCTGCCCCAGATGGCCATGCAGCTTATCGGCGGCTAGGTCATCTAGACATAGGCTGTGGCAGACCAAAGACGGGAGGCCCGGGGGCCGTGCCCCCGGGCCGGGTCAACAGAGACTCGTGCCCACTCCCGGTTTACGGGCAGCCACACAAATGGCAGGAACAAACTGATCCACAGTGTATGCAGGAGAACAGGCAGTCGTACAACGCCCTGAAGTGGACAAGTTCGGGGGGTTACGACTGGCTGGCAGTTGTATGCAGGTTCTCCACGGCCAGGCGGGCAGCTTCCTGTTCTGCCTTTTTGCAGCTGCGCCCCTGTGCGTAAAATGCCCTGCCGTCAGGCAGTTCAAGCCTGACATCAAATACCCTGGCGTGTTCCGGCCCGGAACAGGCAAGCAGACTGTATGCGGGTCGCCCCTTGAAACGCTGCAAGCACAGCTCCTGCAAGTGTGTTTTATGGTCTTTGCTGCGCTGCGGTGTGACATCCCTAGGCCAGTCCTGCGCAAAAACACGCTCCACTACGCCCTGTGCAGCGGCATAGCCCCCATCTTGATACACCGCCGCCAATACAGCCTCAAAAACGTCACTCAAAATGGCATCCCGGCTACGCCCGCCCTGCCGCTCTTCGCCACAGCCCAGCAGCAGCAGGGCATCCAGACCAAGCTCTCGTGCCTTACGCGCCAGTGAGGCAGTACCTACCATATCGGCCCGCAACCGTGTCAGTTCTCCTTCACGCAGGGAGGGGAAACGACGATACAACTCCCACGAGACGCAAAGTTCCAGTACGGCATCACCCAAAAATTCCTGCCGCTCGTTGTGCTGGCCAGCCTGTCCCCGCTCATTGGCCCAGGAGCTGTGGGTCAGTGCCATCTCCAAAAGCCGATAGTCCCCGAAGGCATGACCGAGCCGGGCTTCCAGAGCGGCATATTTTTTCCTTTCATTCTGCATGGCACGATTCCGGGCTCGACGTTTCCGCTCAGTCCAATTCCAGCTCAAGCCCTACCGGGCAATGATCCGAACCGTGGACGTGGTTTTCAATCCACGCATCACGCACAGAGGGCAAAAGCTCCTCCGACACAAAAAAGTAGTCGATCCGCCAACCGATATTCTTTTCACGGGCACGGGTCTTGTATGACCACCAGGAATACTGCCCCGCCACATCGCCGTGGACGTGGCGAAAACTATCCACATAGCCATGCTGGACGAAGCGATCCAGAAAGGCGCGTTCTTCCGGCAAAAAGCCGGTGTTCCGCTCATTTTGCCGGGGGCGGGCCAAGTCCACGGCTTTGTGGGCAATGTTAAAATCGCCACAGACCACAATGGGCTTGCTTTTCCGCAGGGATTCGGCATGGGCCAGAAAAGCCTCAAAAAAGCCCATCTTGTAGGGTACTCGCTTGAAACGCCCCGTGGGTTTGCCGTTCTCGTCCAACTCCTCTGCTCCGCCGTTGGGAAAATAGCCATTGAAAAAATGGAATTGCGGGAACTCCAAATGCAACAATCGCCCTTCGCCCTGCCAGGCGGCATCAGGCAATTCGGCATGCACCGAAAGAGGCTTCAGCTTGCTGAACACCGCCACCCCCGAATAGCCCTTTTTGACCACGCTGGAAGCCCAGTGCGTCTCCCAGCCTTCGGGATGAGCCACTGCGGGTGCAAGCTGCTCTGGCTGGGCCTTGGTTTCCTGCAAGCCGATCACATGGGCATCGCTTTCGGTAAACCATCGCCATTCCGGCTTGGCGGATACGGCCCGCAACCCGTTGACATTCCACGAAACTAGTTTGATACGCATGCTCCCTCCAGGCCAAAGCATAGCCAAGGGCAGAACAATGGGCAAGCAGGCATTGCGCCTGACCTGATTTTCCAGTAAGTTAGAGCGAAATGCCATTGAAAATGGTAATCGCTCTGGCGGACGCGCTTGTCCAGCTTCGCTGGGAGAGCGGACGCCCGCGCCGTAAGCAAGCGGAAAAACCACGCTTTTTCCGCGCTTGTCCCGCTTTGCGGGGAAGCGTAGGCAGCGTTACGATTGAAACACAGGGTGTTTCAATCAAAAATGCTCTAGCAAAGCTGTTATGCCCTCTATGGGCATGTGAATATGCCAGAAGGAGTCCGGCATGGATATGTTGCCCATCAGACGCGCCCTTCTCAGCGTCACCGACAAAAGCGGCCTTGTGGAACTGGCCACCTTTTTGAGTCAGAACAATGTGGAACTGGTCTCCACGGGTGGTACCCAAAAAGCCCTGGAAGCAGCGGGTCTGCCAGTCACCGCTGTCAGCAGTGTGACAGGCTTCCCCGAAATCCTCGGTGGCCGCGTCAAAACCCTGCATCCGCATATCCACGGTGGCATACTTGCCAACAAGGATGATCCTGCCCATATGCAAACCCTTGAGGAATGGCAGATCCGCCCCTTTGACCTTATCTGTGTCAATCTTTACGACTTTGCCGGTGCGGTGGATCGCCAGCTTTCGCTGGAGCAGGCCGTGGAGGAAATCGACATCGGCGGCCCCTGCATGATGCGCGCCGCAGCCAAAAACTTCCACAGCATCCTTGTGCTGCCCGGCACGCATTGGTATGCCCCGGCTATGGATGAAATGCGCGCCAACAGCATGGCTGTAAGTCTGACATTCAGACAGGCAATGGCATCACGCGCATTTGAGGGTACCTCGCGCTATGATGCCCTGATCACATCCTATTTGCGTCCATAGAGTGACAGGCCCTTAACAAAGGCAAGTCCACCCGTAAACAACAAGCCTGGGGAGGCCGCTATTCCCAAGCCAGAAGGCAACTTGCAGGGCCTGAAGCCCAGTCAGATCAATGCGCTGAACCGTCTGTTCCATCGCCGTTTTCCAGAAGCGGAAGTCTATACGCTGGAACAGGCGCGAGAGCTGGCCCTGCTTTCGCGTGCGTTGGGGCGTCAACTGGGTTTGCTCATTGACCGTAAGGGACGTGTGCAAATGGTGCTGGTGGGGGAGGCGGGCAGTATTTACATCCCCGAATTGCCGCGAGGCCGCAGCGGACAGGATCGACTGCGCGGTCTGCGTCTTTTGCATACCCACCTGACACCAGACGGCCTCAGCCAGGAAGACCTGATGGACATGCTCTTTCTGCGGCTGGATGCTGTCATTGCGCTTACCGTTGATCCCGCCGGAGAGCCCGTGCAGTGGCAGGTTGCGCACCTCTTGCCACAAAACTTTGGCGGCGAGCCTTACAGGCTGGAAGTCCCCCGTCCGTGGGATCGTACCGAGGCCCAAATCATTGCCACGGCCGAGGCCCTTGAGGCAGAGCTTGCCCGACAGGGGGAACAAGGCCACGAGGCTGGTACAGCCGGACGGGCCTTGCTGATTTCCGTGGCGGCCATGCCGCGTATCCTGCAGGAACGCAATCTGGATGAACTGGCTGAACTGGCCCGTACTGCCGGGCTGACCGTGGCCGGGCGCATGGTGCAGCGTGTCAGTCAGGTCAATCCACGTCTGATTTTGGGCAAAGGCAAGGTAGCAGAGCTTGAGATCGCGGCCTTGCAGGGGCGGGCTGACATCCTGCTGTTTGATGGGGAGCTTTCGCCAGCCCAACTGCATAACCTGGCCGACATTACCGAACGCAAGGTCATTGACCGTACCCAGCTTATTTTAGACATTTTTGCCCAACATGCCGTGACCCGTGCGGGCAAGCTGCAAGTTGAGCTGGCCCAGCTTCGCTATACCCAGCCCCGGCTGGTTGGCAAAAACCGTGCTATGGACAGGCTGATGGGTGGCATTGGCGGACGTGGTCCCGGTGAGACCAAGCTGGAAACCGACCGCCGCAAAAGCCGTGAGCGTATGGCTCGCCTCCGCAAGGAGCTTGACCAGCTGCGGCGGCAGCGTGCCTTTACCCGCGCCCGCCGTTCGCGCCAGGGCATTCCGCTGGCCGCGCTGGTGGGCTACACCAATGCGGGCAAATCCACCCTGCTCAATACGCTGACGCGCTCGGACGTGCTGACGGAAAACAAGCTCTTTGCCACCCTTGACCCCACGACGCGACGGCTGCGCTTCCCGGCCGAGAAAGAGATCATCCTGGCAGACACGGTAGGCTTTATCCGTAATCTGCCCAGGGAATTGACAGACGCCTTCCGCGCCACGCTGGAAGAACTGGAGGCCGCAGACATACTGCTGCATGTGGCAGATGCCTCACACCCCGATTTTCTCCAACAAATTGAGGCTGTTGAAACGATTTTGGCAGAGATGGATCTGGACAGGCTGCCCCGTTTGCTGCTCTGCAACAAGTGCGACCAGCTGCCATTGCCAGCCCGTGCCGAACTGGCAGACGCATTCCCAAAAGCACTCTTCATCTCGGCCCGCGATGGGCAGGGACTCAAAGCCCTTATGACCGAACTGGAAGCCGCCCTCCTCCCAGGTCTCTCCCTGACCGGGACGAGCCTGTTGCCTACTGCCCCTGTGGGGAGCGACTTTTTACAATAGCCCTGAACGTACAAGGCACCCCTGTCGGGGTGCCCAGGCTGTTACCTTTGAGAGCAGCGGCAGAGTCCCTGCCATCAGAACTGTATCTTGGAAATTTCCTTGTACGCTTCCAGCACCTTGCCGCGTACGGCTGTGGTCATTTTCATGGCAAGACTGGATTTTTGCATGGTGATCATCAGCTCATGCACATTCTGGCTGCGGCCGGAGGCAAAATCATCTACGGCCCGTGCCTTGGCACTCTGCAATTCATTGACTTTGTTCAACGAATTCTTGATCGTACCTGTAAAACTGTTGTCAGCCATGACAGGAGTATGCTGGCGGTCGGCATAGCTGATGAAATCAGCCTGGGCACCAAAGTTCTCGCCTTTGTCCACATGATCGCGCAACAGGCTTTGATCCAGCGTGTGGGAAAAAAGCGTCTGCTTACCCACAGGCATACCCTGCCGGAGAGAGCTTTCCACCTTATTAAAGTGCTGCAAAGCCTGGCTGTATGCCCGCATGCCAACAGATTGGATGGTCATGACCTGCTCCTTTGACCCCAAATCCTGATTATCTGCCTATTTCAAGAGCCTTGGTGTACATGCCCTTGACCGCTTCGACCGTAGTGACATTGGCCTCATAATTGCGCTGGGCACTCATCAGGTTGGCCATTTCCTCCACCACATTGATGTCGGGGTAAAACACATAGCCCTCGGCATTGGCGTCAGGATGCCCTGGCTCATAGACCTGCTTGAGCGGCCGCGTGTCCTGCGTGACACCAAGGATACGAACCCCGCGCAGCTCACGGTCAAGGGCCGAGCGCATATGCACCGAGAAGGGGTCATCCACCTCAGTAGCCACCTGTACAACGGTCTTGCGGCGATACGGGCCACCTTCTGGCGTGCGGGTAGTCTTGGCATTGGCCAGGTTCATGGAAATAGTATTGATGCGGGTGCGGTCGGCACTGAGGCCCGATGCGCTGATGTCAAGTGCGGTCAAAAAGTCCATACCGGCCTCCGCTATGCCATCTTGGCGTCTTGGATCAGGGTGGAGAGACCTTCAAAATTTTTGGCCTGGATCTGCGCCAACGCCGAATATTGCAACTGGTTCTTGGCGTGCTTGGCCATTTCCTTATCCAGATTGACGCGGTCTTCCCCGTGGATTTGGCGCGGTTTGAACTGCTTGTGCCATTCTGGCCCAAAATTGTCAGGATTGAAGGCCGTGGGCATATGTCCTGTACTGGTCAGGCTCATACGACCCCGCATATCCAAGCCCAGGGCACTTTGCAGTTCCTTTTCAAACTCCAGCTCACGAGGCTTGTAGTTTGGCGTGTCGATATTTGCGAGGTTGCTGGCAATGACATTCTGCCGCTTGAGCTGCATGTCCATGACCTTGCCAACAAGACCTATCTGGCTATTGAACAAACTTTTCATGTTCCCTCCGGCATCTCCATGCTGGCAACCGACTGCCTGGAGATGTCTGGAAAAGGGAAAGCAAAATTTGTTCCAGAATCTAATTTATCATTAAATTCCGTATAGTTACAGGAAGGAATTTAATGGAGTGCCAAGAATCTGTCAGAGCCGCATCCGGGCGTCAGAAAGACCCTGGGCTCGCAGACGCAAATAGATTTCCGCACAGGCCCTGGCATCGGAACCGGCATGGTGATGCTCCAGCGGGATACCAAAGTGGGCACAGACATCATTAAGTTTTTTGGAGGGTATGGGTAAACTGCACCGTGCTCCCTTGAGGGTGCAGAGAAAGGGTAAACGCGGCGTTTCAAGGCGGGCAGCACGACAGGCAGCCTGCAAGACACGCCTGTCAAAACTGGCGTTGTGGGCCAGCAGGCAACTGGCCCCATCCAGCAGAGGCAGGGCCTTTTGCCAGACAGTGGCAAAATCATCGGCAGATTTGAGATCTGCCCAGGTCAACCCGTGGATCTCACTGAAAAGGACACGGGACGAGGGCGGCCGTATCAGACTGTAGTGACAGGCTGTAACCTGACCGCCCTCAATTCTGGCAAGCCCCACGGCACAGGCCATATGCGCTGCATAGCCGGATGTCTCAAAGTCAATGGCCACGGCCACGGGGGACGATGTAACAGGCATGCAGATCAGGATCCAGTACGGCTGGTCGCCCCGGCTGCCGTAGCAGCCTCGGCAATGCGGGTGGAGATATAATCCCGCATGGCAGGGTCATCTTCATCCAGATTGAAGCAGGCTGCGTCCTCACCCATGAGACCAGAGGGAACAAAGTCCCCCTTTTCTTCGGGGTCGGTAATCATGTCGGCATAAAAGCAGACGGAAAGCCAGCGGATCTCCGGCTCGTCATCCACCACATCCACCAGCACAAACAGCTCTCGCCCCTGCTGGGCAGCGTGGCGGGCACGCACGGAATAGCTGATACCGGGACGCGCCTTAAATTCCAGTGTCACGCCAGGCTGTCCCTGTAAAAAGGACAGATAGTTGGTAAAGGCATCCCTGGCATTGAGCGGGTCATCCTGCCAGCCAGCCAAAAAATCTTGGATTTCCCTGGATATTTCCACAGGCATACGATCTCCTTTATTCTATAGCATTTTCTGATTGAAACACTCTGTGTTTCAATCCATACGCTGCCTACGCTTCACGGGAAAAGCGCGGTTTCCCAGCAGTGCTGGACAAGTCCCGCTTGCTAACGGCGCGGGCGTCCGCTCTCCCAGCGAAGCTGGACAAGCGCGTCCGCCAGAGCGACTGCCATTTTCAATGGCATTTCGCTCTATGGGTATCATTGTCCGCTTTTGTATCAATAGGACATTATGGGCAGACAACTTTCTGACAGTCCCCCTCCCGATCTGCTTTTACAAAAGCCCGTAAAAACCGAAGAGGGAGCGTGTTCCTATCGTACAGCGCATGGCAGAACCCGGTTTAACCCCCTGTGGCAAGTGCCCTTCAAGTTGGATGCGAACCGGCACAAAGAGTGTACCCCGGGCCTCCTGTGGGGCATTATCGGCAGCACTGACAGCTATCCCTGCGGGCAGGGTCTCGGCCTTGCCCAACTCCTGAACAGTCCCCGTCAGACGCTGGCCGTTGTCCGCAAAAGCAGCTGCACAAGGCTGCCCTGCCTTTATCACCCCGGCCACCTCTGCCGGAAAATAGGCTGAGATCCACAACAGGCCCTCACTGTCAGTCCCTTCGGGAGCAATGAGCACAACAGGATCCCCGGCGGCCACTTGCTGCCCCGCACGAGCCTGACCTGCCAGTACCTGACCGCTGACAGGTGCGTACAGGTTGCCGTCCGATACCTGTGGCAAGGCAAGGCTGCCAGCAGCCCCCTGCTGGAAACGATTTTGCGAAGCAAGGTCGCGGGCGCGCTGTACCTCATCACGGATGCGATTCAATTCCCGCTCTACTGCGGCCCGTTCTCGGCTGGCACGTTCAAAGTCATTCCTGGCCTGTTGACTGGCAAGACGTGTCCCGGCTTCCGCCGCAACTGCCTCCTGTCGTTTTTTGCCGCTCACACCCTGCGCGTCCAGTGTCCGCAGACGCAGCTGGCTCTGCACATGGGCCGTCACCCGATCCTCATGCAAGTGGCGCAGGGCGGCCTCGTCATGCCGCAGCCGGGCAAGCCGCTCCACCATCTCGCGTTCGGCACGTTGCGCCTCCTCCAGCCGCCCGGCCATCTCTGCCATGCCCGGCATGGCAGAAGGGCGCAAGGCAGCGACCTCCTTCCCACTTTCTTTCAACCGGCGCAGATAGTCATCCATGTCCATACGGGCAATGACCTGCCCCGCCACGACCCTTTCCCCATCCTTTACCAGTACAGCCTGCACACGACCGGGCATTTTGGGGGCAACAACATGCACCATCCCATCCAGGATGGCATGGACACTGTCCACCCTTCCGGCATACAACCAGCCCAGACAAGCCAGCAATACGGCAAGCAGTCCAGCGGCTGCCAGGAGGAGCAAACGGCGGGTGCGCCCTCCCCCGACAGGGGAAATACCTTCCGGTTTGACAGGCATCTCAAGTTGGAGAGGTTTGGACATGGGCAGGCCCCCGGAAATTGAATGTCAAAAAAATGTGTGCAAAATTGGCTTGCAGCCATCCTGCAACTATCCTGCCACTTTACAAGTCAGTCCCTGCCGCATACAAGGACAGGGACACCATCAAACCACCAGGGAGCCATCATGTCTGCCACATCTCGCCTGTCCGTCTGTCTGCTGAGTTTGTTCTGCCTTCTGGGCGGCTGCCTTTTCAACGACAGTGTCGTGGAGACAGAGGTAGAAGATGTGCGCCCCGGCCAGCAACAAATAACCATACCTCCGTCCAGTGACCAGCCCCATGACAATGGGCTGGCAGAACGCCCGCTTTGATGCTGTTACATTTTATCCACCCACACAGATGCACTCATTAGTTCTCTATCACAGTGCATAATTACCTAAACTTTTAATGCCTCCTCCTTCATGCGATTGCCCTGTATATCAGGAGAACATGGCTTGGCCTTTGTCCGTACTTGTGGCACAAAGGGCTATGGCACGTTATCCCGTCCCCGCAGCGCAGCCCCATGCGCCCCATGAAAGTGAACTGCTCATCCGTCGCAGCCGTTTTGTGACCCGTGCGGCCCATACGCCCGGCCCGGAGGCGGCCCGCGCCTTCATAGAGGGCATCCGCCGGGCCAATGCCGATGCCACCCACAACTGCTGGGCCTTTGTGGCGGGTGCGCCGGGGCATACCGGGCAGATTGGTTCCTCTGATGACGGCGAACCCCATGGCACAGCAGGGCGACCTATGTTGCAAATTTTACTCCACTCCGGTGTGGGGGAAGTGGCCGTGGTGGTCACCCGCTGGTTTGGTGGGGTAAAGCTGGGGACGGGGGGGCTGGTGCGGGCCTATCAGGATTCTGTGCGGGAGAATCTGGCCGGGCTGGCAACGCTGGAGCGGGTGCCGCTGGTTCGGCTGCGGGTTGTGCTGGGGTACGCCCATCTGGATGGTCTGCACCGGCTGTTGCCGGGCTTTGAGGCGCGTATCGTCCAGGAAGACTATCTGGAGACTGCCAGCCTGGGGCTGCTTTTGCCGGATGAGCACTGTCAGGCTTTTACCGCGGCCCTTGCAGGTCTGAGCAATGGCGCGGCCCAGTGCCAGCGCGCGGAGGACTGACTGCGGGGCTGCGGATAGTGGCTGCCTTTATGCAAAGGCAGTGCTGTTTTTTGTCTGCCAGAGCGAAAGAGGAGTTGCAGCAGCATATCCGTAGTGGAGCAATACGCCTACCAGAGTGAACAGGGCGTTCTATTGCAGCACTTCCAGCAGCAGGCCGGGGGCCAGGCGTACCTGCCCCTCCACCACCACCTGTTCACCTTCGGCCACGTCTCCTTCCAGTATGCTTTTGCCAGCATGTTCAAAAAGCAGCCTTACTTTGCGGTATTCGGCCCGGCTATCCTTACCCACCACATAAAGATAGGTCTCGTCCTGGCCGGAAAGCACTGCACGGCTTGGCACGCTCAGGGCATTGCGGGCCATGCCCAGCGGGAGCTCCACCTGAACGAACAGCCCCGGCCAGAGGCGACGTTGGGCATTGTCAAAGGCGGCCCGCAATCGGATGGTGCCTGTGCTGGTGTCCACACTGTTGTCCACCAAAGTCAGTATACCTTCTTCGGTTATGCCCCCGGCAGGGGTGGCCCGTACCGGTACTGTCCCTTGCCGCATACCTTCCAGAATGGCGGGCAAATGGGCTTCCGGTACAGAAAAATTCACATGGATAGGGGAGAGGGTATCAATGTTCACGATGGGGGTGTCACCGCTTTCCTTGACCATATTCCCCTTGTCCACCCTGATGGCCCCTACACGTCCGCCAATGGGGGCTGTTACCGTGCAGTAGGACAGGTCGAGGGTCGCGCTTTCCACAGCAGCCTTGTCCGACTGCACAGTGGCGCGCAGGGCTGCGGCCTCGGTGGCTGTCTGCTCAAAGGCTTCACGGCTCACATAGCCACCGCCTACCAGTTTGCGGTAACGGCGCATATCATCATTGGCCTTATTGAGTTGCGCCTCAGACTTGGCAAGCAGACCGCGTTTTTCACGCAGGGTTGCTTCAAAGGGGCGCGGATCTATGGTGATGAGCAAATCCCCCTCACGCACATCCTGCCCTTCGGTAAAATGCACCTGGAGGATCTCGCCCGTCACTCGCGGTTTGACTTCTACCGAGGCTGAGGCCTTAACATTGCCCACAGCGTGCAACAGGCGCGGCATATCACCGCGTTCTACAGTATGCACACGCACAGGGGCCGCCTGTGTCCCCCCTCGTGATGTCTCATCGCCCGAACAGGCGGTCAGGCAGAGGGACAGACTGGTGGCAAGGCAAAGACTGAGGGCCGCACGGCGCACGGCAGCATGACAGTTCCAGCGCAAGAACATGGTTTCCCCCCGTAGGGCGGCCCGGTCAGCCCGCAGGGGGCTGGCGTGTCCCGCAACATAGTCGGCGTGGCCCCAAAAGAGCCGAAAAATCGTTTTGACAAGCTGAAAAGAGAGTGAATCATGCGGGGGACTTCGTCAAGCCCCATGTATGGCTGGTTTCGGGGATGGTTTTCGGCTTGTCCGGCATTGACTTTGCTTGCCATCACGGCATAATGGCGGCCATCCCTGATATGAAAGGCTGTGTAAACGACACCAGAACGACAGTGCCTGCGGCCGCAAGGAGAAAGCATTGGCAAAAAATCGTGCCCTGCAACAATGGCGTGTGGAAGACTCCATCGAACTTTACGGTATCCGCAACTGGGGTGCCGGCTACTTTACTGTGTCCGATGCGGGGGAGGTGGTGGTCTGTCCGCAAGGCCCCAAGGGGCCGCAGATTTCCCTCCCGGAAATCATCGCCGGTTTGCAGCAGCGCGGCTATGATATGCCGGTGCTCCTGCGGGTGGAGAACATCCTGGATTCCCGCATTGCCAGTCTGCACGAATCCTTCCGCAAGGCCATCAAGAGCCTGGGCTACACGGGGCAGTATCGTGGGGTTTTTCCCATCAAGGTCAATCAGCAGCAACAGGTGGTGGAAAAGATAGCCCAGTTCGGTGCGCGCTACCATCACGGGCTGGAGGTCGGCTCCAAGGCCGAACTGCTGGCCGCCGTCTCGCTGATGCGCGACCACGAGGCCTGCATTATCTGCAACGGCTACAAGGATGAGGAGTTTATCGATCTTGGTTTGCAAGCCCTGCGCCTGGGCTTCAACCTCTTCTTTGTACTGGAAATGCCCAGCGAGCTGGAAGTGCTGCTGGAGAGGGCCAAGGCCCTGGGGGTGCGTCCCAATATCGGCGTACGCGCCAAGCTCTCTGTCAAGGCCAGCGGGCACTGGACAGATTCCGGCGGGGAGCGTTCCACCTTTGGCCTTTCCCCGGCCCAGATCGTGGATGTGGTGGACACCCTGAAGCAGCACTCCATGCTGGACTGCTTCAAGCTGCTCCACTATCATCTGGGGTCACAGGTCTCCAATATCCGTGACATCCGTACCGGCGTTATGGAAGGCACGCGCCTCTACGCCGGCCTTGTGCAGGAAGGCGCGCCCATGGGCTATCTGGATTTGGGCGGCGGCCTTGCCGTGGACTATGACGGATCGCACACCAACTATATTTCTTCGCGCAATTACCATCTGGATGAATACTGCGCGGACGTGGTGGAAGCCGTCATGAGTATCCTGGATGAGCAGGGTATCAGCCATCCGCATATCATCACCGAGTCGGGCCGGGCAACGGTGGCCTATTACTCGGTACTGCTTTTCAACATTCTGGATGTGAGTGCCGTGGAGGAAGTCCAGCTGCCGGACGAACTGCCCCCGGACACGCCAGAGCCGGTACGCAACCTGCGTGAGGTACTTACGGCCATCAGCCTGCGAAATTTGCAGGAATGTTATAACGATGCCATCTATTACCGGGACGAGATGCGCCAGCATTTTTCTTCCGGCCGTGTTACGCTGCGCCAGCGTACTCTGGCAGAACGCTTTTTCTGGGCCATCATCATGCGTATTGCGCAGGAAAAGGCACGCCTCAAGAACGTGCCGCGTGACCTGGCCGACATAGACATCAGCCTTGCCGACATCTATTATGGCAATTTCAGTGTTTTTCAGTCCCTGCCGGATTCCTGGGCCATTGACCAGCTCTTTCCCATCATGCCGGTACACCGCCTGAAGGAATTTCCCTCTCGTCAGGGTATCATATCCGATATTACCTGCGATTCTGATGGCCGTATTGACCACTTCATCGACCCGCAGGGCATGAAGTCCACCCTTGACCTGCACCCTCTGCGTGATGGCGAAGAGTATTACCTCGGTGTCTTTCTGGTGGGGGCCTATCAGGAAACCCTGGGCGACCTGCACAACCTGATGGGCGACACCAATGTGGTCTCCATCCGCGCCTCGGATGATGGCAGCTACGAGTATGTGCGTGAGATTCGCGGGGACAGCGTGGCCGACATCCTGAGTTATGTGGAATACGACCCCCGTCGTATCCTTGAAGACATCCGCAGCACGGCAGAACAGGCCGTACGGCAGGGGCGCATTTCACCCAGTGAGCGTTTTGCCGTCATGCAGGCCTTTGAGGATGGTCTGCGCGGGTATACCTATTTTGAACGCTGATTGCCGGGCGGAAAAATCTTGAAGCCCGTAATCCTTCCGGGCTTCGGTGTGGATTGCGTCAGAAAGGATACAGGCTTGAGATGCAAAGGCTCCCCGGCTGGGGAGCCTTGATGGTGCACTTAGCCCCTGTCATTGAGGGCCGCCACCGAGGGCAGCAGCTTGCCTTCCAGCAGCTCCAGTGAGGCACCACCGCCGGTGGAGATATAGCCCATTTTGTCGGCAAGGCCGTAGCCTTCCACAGCGGCTACGGAGTCCCCTCCGCCCACCACCACAAAGGCTGAGGAGGCTGCCAGAGCCTCGGCCAGTGCCTTGGTGCCCGCGCCAAAGGGATCTGTTTCAAAAGCTCCCACAGGGCCGTTCCAGACCACAGTGGCGGCTTTGCCCAGCAGTTCGGCATACAGGGCCACAGTTTTGGGGCCAATGTCCAGGATCATTTCGTCGGCGGGGACACTGTCCACCGCGCAGACAGTGGCTGTCTGGCCGGGGGCCAGGGCCTTGGCCGTAACTACGTCCACCGGCAGGGGCAGTTGTTTGCCCTGTGCCTTGGCGGCGTCCATGATTTTTTTTGCTTCGGGGATGAGGTCTGCCTCGCAGAGCGATGTCCCCACGGCATAGCCAGCGGCCGCCAGAAAGGTATTGGCAATACCGCCGCCCACGATGAGGCAGTCCACCTTGTGGAGCAGGTTTTCCAGCAGGCCCAGCTTGGTGGAAACCTTGGAACCACCGATAACGGCCGCCAGCGGGCGGGCGGGATCGTCCAGCACCTTGTCAAAGGCAGCCAGTTCTGCGGCCATCAGCGGGCCGGCACAGGCCACAGCGGCCTGCCGTACCGCCCCTTCGGTAGAGGCATGCGCCCGGTGGGCTGCGCCAAAGGCGTCCATCACATAAACATCACCAAGCCCGGCCAGCTCTGCTGCCAAGGCGGGGTCGTTCTTTTTTTCGCCCTTGAAAAAGCGAATGTTTTCCAGCAGGGCGCACTGACCAGCCTGAAGCCCGGCAGCCTTCACTGCGGCCATGTCCTTGTAGACGGCTACATCAAGGCCCAGCAGACTGCCAAGGTGGGCAGCCACTGGCTTGAGGGAGAACTGTTCCTCGTATTGCCCTTCGGTGGGGCGACCCAGATGGGCCAGCACCAGTACGGCAGCCCCCTTGTCCAGTGCCATCCGAATGGTCGGCAGGGCGGCACGGATGCGCTTATCATTGGTGATGCGCCCTTCCTTCATGGGTACGTTGAGATCTTCGCGGATGACGACGGTCTTGCCCGCGCAATCCACATCAGCAAGCAATCTGACAGGCATGGTTGACCTCCTTGAGGGTCTCGTTATCATTTTTTGATGAGGGCCTGTGCCAGCTCAAGCACATGCTCTACTGTAAAGCCGAATTTTTCAAAAACCACAGGCCCCGGCGCAGATTCGCCAAAGCGTGTCATGCCCAGCACGGCTCCGTCAAGACCCACATATCTGTACCAATAGTCGGCCGAGGCTGCCTCGATAGCCAGGCGGCAACGTACGGCATCGGGCAGGACACGTTCTTTCCAGTCGGCGTCCTGGGCGTCGAAAATTTCGGCACAGGGCATGGACACTACCCGCGCCCGACGCCCCGCAGCCTCAAGCTGTTCTGCCGCTGCCACAGCCAGGGCCACTTCAGAGCCTGTGGCCAGCAGGATGATTTCCGGCAGCCCATCGCAGTCACGCAGCACATAGCCGCCACGGGCCATATCTGTAAGCTGGGCTTCCGTGCGCGAGAAGAAGGGCAGCTTTTGCCGCGAAAGGGAAAGGCAGGTGGGCACAGTGCGGTTTGTCAGTGCGCTTGTCCAGGCTGCGGCGCATTCTGCCCCATCGCAGGGTCGCCAAAGGTGCAGGTTCGGTGTCAGGCGCAGGGCGGGCAGCTGCTCCACGGGTTGATGGGTGGGGCCGTCCTCGCCCACGCCAATGGAGTCGTGGGTCAGCACCCAGACCACCCGGATACCCATGATGGCTGCCAGCCGGATGGCGTTCTTGGCCTGGTCAGAAAAGGACATGAAGGTGCCGGCATAGGGGATGAAGCCCCCGTGCAGGGCCAGCCCGTTCATGATGGCCCCCATGCCGAATTCACGCACACCGTAGGAAATATAGTTACCCAGATAGCTGGCTGGATCCATCAGGCTGGAGGCCGCAACCTGTGTCCCCACCGAACCGGAGAGGTCGGCCGAGCCACCCACCATTTCGGGCAGTTTTGCTACAAGATGTTCCAGCACGCGCTGGGAGGCCACGCGGGTGGCAAGGTTTTCTCCCTTGCTGATAATATCTTCCAGCATGGCAGTGTGGATGCCCTGCCAGTCATCGGGCAGTTCTCCGGCCATGCGGCGGCGAAATTCTGCGGCAAGTTCGGGCCAGGCGGCAGCGTAGGCATCAAAAGCCGTATTCCATGCTTCTTCGGCGGCCTGTCCGGCGGGGCGGGCATCCCATGCGGCATAGATTTCTGCCGGAATACTGAAGGGGGCTTCCTGCCAGCCAAGGACAGCGCGTGTCTCTTTGGCCGCGCTTTCGCCCAGGGGGGAACCGTGCGAGGATGCCGAGTCCTCCTTGGGGGAGCCAAAACCGATGTGGGTGGTACAAATCACAAGGCTGGGGCGGGCTGTATCTGCCCTGGCTTCGGCCAGTGCTACATCCAGTGCGGCACTGTCGTGCCCGTCCACCGGGCCGATGACCTGCCAGCCATAGGCCCTGTAGCGTGCGCCCACATCCTCGCTGAACCAGCCCTCGATCTTGCCGTCAATGGAGATTCCGTTGGAATCATAAAGGACGATGAGCTTGCCCAGTCCCCAGGTTCCCGCAAGGGAACAGGCCTCGTGCGAGACACCTTCCATCAGGCAGCCGTCTCCGCAAAAGGCATAGGTGTGGTGATCCACCACGGTATGCCCCGGCTTGTTGAAACGGGCCGCCAGCATCCGCTCGGCCAGTGCCATGCCCACGGCCGAGGCAATGCCCTGCCCCAACGGGCCTGTGGTCATTTCTACCCCAGGAAGCAGACCATATTCGGGGTGTCCGGCGGTCTTGGCACCCCACTGGCGAAATTTTTTCAGTTCTTCCAGCGGCAGGTCGTAGCCCGTGAGGTGGAGCAGGGCATAGAGCAGCATGGAGGCATGCCCGTTGGACAGCACAAAACGGTCGCGGTTGGCCCAGTGGGGATTGGCGGGGTTATGCCTGAAACCGTGCCGCCAAAGGGCTTCGGCCATATCGGCCATGCCAAGCGGTGCGCCCGGATGGCCGGAGCGGGCCTGTTCAATGGCGTCGATGGCAAGTGCCCGGATGGCATTGGCGCACTGGCTGCGGGTGGACATGGGTTCTCCCTTTGTTGTCGCGTTGTTGGGTTATGGCTTGAACCATCAAACAAGATATGGACAGCCCCGATACGTTCAGGCGCAGGGCGCGTCCCTGTGATGCCGCCAGGTCAGGGCCTCGGCCAGGGAGGGCCGGGCCGTATGGGCCGGGCAGGCAGCGGCTGCGGCCATAAAGGTGGCCAGCCGTGCGTCATAGGGCTTGTGGGCAAAAAAGGCCGAGCCGGAAACCAGTACATCGGCCCCGGCTTCCAGCAGGGCCGCAGTATTTTCCGGGCAGGCCCCGCCGTCAACCTGAATGG
Source organism: Desulfovibrio sp. (assembly GCA_017415765.1). Classification (GTDB taxonomy): domain Bacteria; phylum Desulfobacterota; class Desulfovibrionia; order Desulfovibrionales; family Desulfovibrionaceae; genus Desulfovibrio. The sequence continues at coordinate 19,119 of JAFQED010000051.1, forward strand.
GCACATGCCTGGCATTGGCCTCGTCCAGCAGGGCGCGGGCGATGCGCAGCTTGTCCAGACTTTGCGGGATGAAGGACTGCCCCGAAAAACCGGGGTTGACGCTCATCAGAAGCAGCAGGTCAATATCTGCCGCCAGCCAGCGCAGACGGCCCAGATCGCTGCCGGGATTGAAAGCCAGCCCGGCCTTACAGCCCAAGGCACGGATTGCGCAGAGTGTCCGCTGGAGATGCCTGTCGGCTTCGGCATGGATGACCAGCAAGTCCGCTCCGGCAGCCTTGAAATCAGCCAGATAGCGGGCCGGACCCTCCACCATAAGATGGACATCAAAAAAAAGCCCGCTCCGCTGGCGCAGGGCCTTGATGAGCGGGGGGCCAAAGGTGATGTTGGGCACAAAGGCCCCGTCCATCACATCGAGATGGAGCCAGCCCAGGCCAGCGGTTTCCAGGTGTTCCACTTCCTGCCCAAGACAGGTGAAGTCAGCCGACAACAGGGATGGAGACAAAATCATGGCAGCCCTGCCTCATTGCCCGGCCAGCAGACGGCGCAGGGCCGTCAGCTCGCGTTTGAGCATCAGCATGAAAGCCGGGTCAGGCACGGCGGCCACACGCTCCGGCAAGTCCTCATCCAGCACGGCACTGCCTTCCAGCACGCGGCGTGCGCCCTCAATGGTCATGCCCTGTTCGTGCAAAAGCTGCTGGATGCGCCGCAAGAGGGCCAGATGTCTGTCGGTATAGAGCCGCTGGCCCTTATCGGTACGCAGGGGAGCAAGCTGCGGGAACTCGGTTTCCCAAAAGCGCAGTACATGCGTTTTGAGGTTGAGCAGTTCCGCAGCTTCGCCGATACGGTAGGTTTTTTCTGCCATTCGGCCTCCCCTCCATCAAAATAGTCAGGGTCAGATCCGTACCCCCAAAACCGCTACCAGCGATTGTGCCACCTTTTCCCGTTCCTTGTCCACTTCTGCATCCTTAAGGGTACGCTGCCCATGTCTGAAGGTCAGACGGAAGGTCAGATTGCGCTCGTCGCTGCCTTCCGGTTCAAACAGGTCAACCAGTGCTATGTCTTCAAGGTTGCCCACGCCAAGCCCACGCACATGCTCCAGCACATGCTCTACCTTGAGGCTCGGCCCGGCCATAACCGTGATGTCACGCCGCACCGGCGGATAGACGGGCAGGGGGGCAAACTGCACCGTGGCAGCATCATGCAGGGCACGCAGGGTCTCAAGATTCAGTTCCGCAAGCCAGACACTCTTGCGGGCGTGGAAGGCTTCGGCCAGAGTAGGCTTGACCTGTCCCATGACACCCAGCAGCGTCCCGTCCAGCATAACCTCTACACAGGGGGCAAGCCAGGGGTGTTCCTCCCGCTGGCGGCAGAGCGGTGCGGGCAAGTGCAGAAAGCGGAACAGATGCTCGACAATGCCCTTAATATCGGCATAGTCCATATCGGCATCGCTTTGGGGCCAGGCGTCAAAACGTGCGCCGTGCAAAAGCAGACCCAGCATACCGGTCTCACGGGCGGTGGTTTCCGAGTTGGCATCAGTCGTAAAGACATGGGCCAGTTCAAAGATCCGCAGACCCTGTGCCCCTTGTGCCAGATTGTTGCGCAGGGTCTGGAGCAGACCGGGGGCCAGGGCCGTCCGCAGTACGTCCTGCTCGGCCGAGAGGGGATTCATAACGGAGATACGCCCCTCGACAGGCAGCCCAAGATGGTCAAGATCCTTGTGCCCCACAAAGCTGTAGTTGACGGCTTCGTTCAGGCCCAGCCCTGCACCCCAGTGCTTGATACGCAGCCAGAAGTCATGGCGTGATTCCGGCTCGGCGGCCCGTTCAAGGTCAAGGGTCACTGGTGGCAGCACCGGCGGGATGGTGTCCAGACCGTGCACGCGGCCTACCTCCTCAATAAGGTCAGCCTCGCGGGTCAGGTCAGGTCGCCACGAGGGCTGTTCCACCTGCCAGGGATCACTGCTGTCGTCCAGTTTGCAGCCCATGCCGGTCAGGACCGCTTTGTCAAATTGCGGGCTGAGGGTCACACCCAGCAGGGCGTTGGCCCGAGCCGGGCGAAAACTGATACGCGCCGGGACAAAGGGGCGTGGTTCTGCCAGCGAAAGGCCGCGCCGCACCACGCACTCCGTGCCACCAACAGCGGCCATCATGGCGCAGGCCCGGTCAAGTGCCCAAACCGTACGGCACTGGTCAATGCCGCGTTCAAAGCGGTAGGATGCCTCAGAGGACAGGCCCAGACGCCGCGACGTTTTACGGATGGTGCCGGGACGGAAGACCGCACTTTCCAGAAAGACATTACGGCTTGTGCTGTCGATTTCCGTATTCAGGCCGCCCATGACACCGGCCAGAGCCACAATGCGTTCCGCATCGCAAATGCAGAGATCCTGCGGGGTGAGCCTGCGTTCCTGCCCGTCAAGGGTTGTAAAGACATCCCCTGCGGCAGCGGGCCGCACCACGATACGTCCCCCACGCAGCTTGTCCAGGTCAAAGGAGTGCAAAGGCTGCCCACATTCAAACAGGATGTAGTTGGTCACATCCACGATGTTGGAGATGGGACGCACGCCAACGGCATGGAGACGGTGCCGTATCCGCATGGGCGATGGCCCCACGGTGATATTGGAAATGACGCGCCCGGCATAGAGGGGGCAAAGTTCGCCATCGGCAATTTCTATGGGCACAATGCCTTCCGGCCCGTTGGCATCCAGACTGAGGGGCAGTTCCGGCAGAGTGAGCGGCAGGTTGAAGGCCAGGGCTGTCTCGCGTGCCAGACCCAAAACCGAGAGGCAGTCGGCGCGGTTGGGCGTGATGGAAATATCCAGCACTTCCCTGTCCAGTTCCAGCACATCCACAAGGCGGGCACCCACAGGAGTGTCGGGCGGCAGCACCATGATGCCGCTGTGGTCTTCGGTGAGCCCCAGTTCGCGCTCGGAACAAATCATACCAAAGGAGAGCTGACCGCGCAGCTTGGCCTTTTTGATGACCAGACCATCAGGCAGCCGTGTACCCACCAGTGCCACAGGCACCTTTTGCCCGGCAGCCACGTTGGGCGCACCACAGACTATATCCAGCAGTTCGCCTTGGCCCGCGTCCACCTTGCAGCAATGCAGGTGGTCAGAATCAGGATGGGCGGCACATTCCACCACATGGCCCACCACGATGGGGCTGATGGCCTCATAGGGATGGCGGATGTCCTCCAGCTCCAGGCCGAGCATGGTCAGGCGGTCGCCCAACTCCTGGGCAGTGCCTTCATAGGGGGTGAACTCACGCAGCCATGAAAGGGAAAGCAGCATAATTCGATCCTGTTTCTTTGCCGGTTAGCACCGGTTACACGCTTACTGAAACGACCATGCCGGGGGCTTTGGCCCTGCATGGGGGTCGGGCAGGGGACGACTATTGGCCTTGTTACCGCGCGCGTTGCCATATGTCCCGTAGGCACCGGGGGGTAAACGCTTGCGGGGCTTTGCCTCCGGCGGAGGGATGTCATCCAGTGTATTGCCATAGGCATCCGTATAGCCGGGGTTGCCATACATGGTGCCGGAGGAACGTCCGGCTGCTGGCAATCTGTCCAACGGGCGCGGCCCACCCGGGGCCTCAAGGCCACTGCGCGGGGCACTCAGGTGAGAGGCCGCCTCTGCTACATGAGGGCAGCAGAGCGTCATACACAGGCAGAGGCCCAGCAGACTGAAGCCCGGCAGGTACTGGCCCGCATCGCGCCTAGTTGAACTGTCCCAGAAAGCGGACATCATTCTCGAAAAACATACGGAGGTCGCCAATACCGTACTTGAGCATGGCCACCCGTTCTACACCAAGGCCAAAGGCAAAGCCCGTCACTTCGTCAGGATAACCCACTGCGGCAAAAACCGCCGGGTCTACCATACCACAGCCCAGGATCTCTACCCAGCCGGTGGTCTTGCACACGCGGCACGGCTCTCCGTTGACATGCCCCTCGCCACCGCAGATGCAGCAGGAGATGTCCACTTCGGCCGAAGGTTCGGTAAAGGGAAAGAAGCTGGGGCGGAAGCGCACCCTGGTTGCACCGCCGAACACTGCCCGCACAAAGGCTGTCAGGGTACCGCGCAAATGGGCCATGCTGATGTCCTGCCCCACCAGCAGCCCCTCGATTTGATGAAACATGGGAGTGTGGGTCAGGTCTGAGTCGCGCCGATAAACCTTGCCGGGAACCACCACCGCCAGAGGAGGCTTGCGGGCCAGCATGGTGCGCACCTGTACGGGCGAGGTGTGGGTACGCAAAAGCACTGTGTCGGTGATGTAAAGGGTGTCCTGCATGTCGCGCGCGGGATGCTCCGGCGGCATATTCAGGGCTTCAAAATTGTAGCGGTCTATCTCTACCTCTGGGCCGGAAGCCACATCAAAACCCAGCCCCTTGAAGATACCGCAGATTTCTTCGGTTATCAAAGTGGTGGGGTGGAGAGATCCGCGCCACGGGGCACGCCCCGGCAGGGATGCGTCAAAGCGAGCCAGGGCCGCTGCCTCGCGTCCGGCCTCCAGGGCGGCCTTGCGGGCATCAAACAGGGCATTGCAGCTTTCCTTGACGCGATTTGCGGCCTGCCCAACGGCAGGGCGATCCTGAGGCGCAAGCTGGGGCAGTTGGGCCATGATCTGGGCGATACGGCCCTTGCGACCCAAAAAGTCCACGCGCAGATTTTCCAGTTCTTCCAACGAAGAAGCCCGGTCCAGCCCTTTTTCAAGTTCCGGTACCAGGCCCTCCAAAGTCGTGATCAGGTCCATGCAGATTCCCGATGCCGTCGGCGCGGCGATGAGGCGTTGAAAAAGCGGGCGGCGACAGGTCACCGCCCGCAAAAAACAGGATGCCGGGCTACTTCAGGGCAGCCTTGGCCAGCTCAACCACCTTGGCAAAATCGTCCTTCTGGTAGACGGCCAGGTCAGCCAGAACCTTGCGGTTCAATTCGATGCCGGCTTCTTTCAGGCCGTGCATGAAACGGCTGTAGGACAGGCCGTTCAGGCGCGCGCCAGCGTTGATACGCAAGATCCAGAGGGTACGGAAATCGCGTTTGCGGTGCTTGCGCCCGATAAAGGAGTATTGCAGTGCGCGTTCCACAGCCTCGCGGGCGGTGCGGTACAAACGGCTGCGACCACCACGAAAGCCCTTGGCGGCGTTCAGATATTTTTTATGGCGACGATGACTGGCAAGACCTCTCTTGACACGCATGGTGTTTCCTCCTTCACTCCGGCCAGGCGGAGGGATGCCCGCCGGGTGGTTTGCTAAAAAGTGTCTGCCCCGCGCACGGGGATGCGGATTGAAGCCTGGCTCACGGCTCCGCATAAGCCGCTGACGCCGCAGCGTCCCTGATGCCTGTCTGCAAACCTTGCTGGTTCAAGGCCGAAAGCTGTTGCAGCAGCCTCTACCCGGCAAAGGCATCAGGCAATAGTACGCCTTAGCCGTTGGGCAGCATACGGCGCACGGCCTTTTCGTTAGCACTGTCCACCAGGGTGGCCTGGCCCAGACGCATTTTGCGGCCAGCGGCCTTCTTGGTCAAGATGTGACGCAGGTTCTGACGGCGACGCTTGTACTTGCCGCTGCCGGTCAACTGGAATCGCTTGGCGGCAGCACGCCGGGTCTTGATCTTGGGCATGACTCTCTCCTCACTCCGGGGAAATCCCCGCAAATTCATGATGCCCAGCCCCCTCACGAGAGCCGGGGAAGGCATAGTGCCTTAAAAAAGCCGTGGCCGCAAGAGATTATTTCTTGGGAACCAGCAGCATCTGCAAGGTGCGCCCCTCGGCACGCGGCTCCTGCTCAACCTTGGCGACTTCGGCCAAATCCTGCACGACCCGTTCCAGAATGGCCAGCCCGCGATCCTTGTGGACGATTTCGCGCCCGCGAAAGAACACGGTTATCTTGCAGCGGTCGCCGTCCTCAAGGAAGCGGCGGATGTGACGCAGCTTGGTGTCGTAATCATGGTCATCCGTCTTGGGGCGAACCTTGATTTCCTTTATCTGCACCACTGTCTGGCGTTTTTTGGCTTCCTGCTTCTTCTTTTGCTGCTCGTACTTGAACTTGCCATAGTCCATGATACGACAGACTGGCGGTTCCGAAGTGGCAGCCACTTCCACAAGATCCAGTCCGGCTTCCCGCGCAAGGGCAAGGGCCTCATTGCGTTGCAGGATGCCCAGTTGTTCGCCGTCTGCGCCAATGACGCGCAGTTCACGCGCCCGGATCATCTCGTTACGGCGCACAGTATCCTGTGGCATGTCGCGCCGTGGTCTCATGTTAGGCGAAGCTATAGCACATACCTCCCTGTTTGAAAGGCTCCGCAGCGTCGGCCAGGATCAGCCCGGCCACTTCCTCCACGCTCTTGAGCCCAAGATTTTCTCCACTGCGCAGACGCACATTGACCCCGCCCGCCTGCACTTCTTTTTCGCCAACAACAAGAATATAGGGGACCTTGGTCACCTGGGCCTCGCGCACCTTGAAGCCCAGCTTCTCGTTGCGGGTGTCAGCCGTGGCCCGGATACCCGCAGCGCGCAACTCGGCACATATGCGCTCCACGGCGGCATCGCCCGCCTCTGTCACCGTAAGCAAACGGGCCTGCTCCGGTGCAAGCCATGCGGGCATGGCCCCGGCGTACTGCTCGATAAGTACACCGATGAAACGCTCTATGGAGCCCATGATGGCACGGTGCACCATGACTGGGCGGTGCCGTTCCCCATCCTGCCCCACATAGGTCAGGTCAAAGCGTTCCGGCAGGGTAAAGTCCACCTGGATGGTGGAACACTGCCATTCCCGCCCGATGCAGTCCAGGAGGCGAACATCAATCTTTGGCCCGTAAAAGGCCCCATCGCCCTCGTTGATCTCATAGGGCAGTCCGGCCTTTTGCACGGCCTGTTCCAGGGCAGTGGTGGCCAACTCCCAGGCTTCGTCTGTGCCGATGCTCTTTTCCGGCCGGGTGGAAACAGCCACCTTGTACTGGAAGCCAAACAGACCCATCAAATCCCGGATAAGATGGATGACATCCAGGATCTCGCCCTCAAGCTGCTCCGGCGTACAGATGATATGGGCGTCATCCTGCGTAAACTGGCGTACCCGCAACAGGCCGTGCAGCACACCGCTTTTTTCGTGACGATGTACCACACCCAGCTCAAAGTATCGCTGGGGCAGGTCGCGGTAGCTGCGCAGCTCATTCTTGTAGATGAGCATATGCGAGATACAGTTCATGGGTTTGACGCCGTAGGCATCCTCGTCGATCTGCGTGAAATACATATTTTCACGGTAATTGTCGTAATGGCCGGAACGCTGCCAGGTTTCCACACGCAAAAGTTGCGGGCCCTGCACCATGTCGTAGCCGCGCTTGAGGTGTTCCTTACGCCAGAAATCCTCAAGGATGGCCCGCAGCAGCATACCCTTGGGCAGCCAGAAGACCATGCCGGGGGCAACGTCCTCCTGAAAGGTGAAGAGGGAAAGCTCGCGCCCCAGCTTGCGGTGGTCACGGCGTTTGGCTTCCTCAAGCTGCTTGAGGTAGGCATCCAGGGCCTTGCTGTCGGCAAAGGCCGTACCGTAGATGCGCGAAAGCATGGGGTTCTTTTCATCCCCGCGCCAGTAGGCCCCGGCCACGGACATCAGCCTGGCGGCAGCGGCAAAGCCGGTGTGTGGCACATGCGGGCCGCGGCAGAGGTCGGTAAATTCACCACAGGTATAGAGGCTGACCGTATCATCGGCAATGGCTTCGGCCAGTTCTACCTTGTAGGGTTCGCCCTCGGCCTTGAAGCGGGCTATGGCCTCGGCCTTGCTGACCCGTTCGGAGGTAAAGGGGAGCCGTGCGGCGGCAATTTTTTGCATTTCGGCCTCAATGGCCGGGAAGTCTTCACTGGAGAAGGGGCGTTCTACCTCAAAGTCGTAGTAGAAGCCGTTTTCGATGGACGGGCCAATGGTCACGCGGGCCTTGGGAAAAAGCCGCTTGACCGCCGCAGCCATGACATGGGCGGTGGAGTGGCGGATCATCTCCAGCCCTTCGGGAGAATCAGCAGGGACAGGGACCAGTTCCGTACAGTCTTCGGGCAGGGGGGCAGACAGATCCAGCAATCTGTCTCCAGGCAGAGCGCGGGCCGCCACCACGGCCTTGAACTTCTTGCCGCTCAGGGCTTCACGCAGGACAGCAGCAACATCGACCCCGGCCGGTACTTCCACGGCCTGCCCTTCCACACGGACGTTCATGCTTGCTCCTTCAGCCTTTCGGAAAAAAAAGGGGGAGGCGAACCTCCCCACCGAGCCGAAAAGCCTGACGCATCACGCTTTTGTTGCAGTGCGTCTCTATACTGAGGGGGATGAACCCCGAAGTTGTCGTTTGGTAGGAACGAGCAGACTTGAACTGCTGACCCCTTCCGTGTCAAGGAAGTGCTCTAGCCACCTGAGCTACGCTCCTACATGAGGCAGCAATCTGTTTAGCCGCACTTGGCTGCCGCGTCAAGAATTTTTTACCGTATCTTACATTTTTTATACAAGTCCTGTTTGCCAGAGGGCAAAGTCCTGTTGTGCCCTGGCTGCGTACAGGGCCTTGCGGTCTTTTTTGCGGGCTTTTTCGCCCAGTTCCGGCATGAGCCCAAAATGGACATTGGATGGCTGAAAGTGCTTGGCCGGGGTTTGCAAATGCTGCAACAGCGCGCCAAGGGCCGTGGTGGGGGGGGGAGGCGGCAGGTCCTGCCCGTGCAGGCGGGCGGCAAGGCTCATGCCCAGCCAGAGGCCACAGGCGGCAGATTCCACATAGCCTTCCACGCCGGTGAGTTGTCCGGCCAGAAACACGCCGGGCCGCGCCTTGAGCGACAGATCCGGGGCAAGGGCGTGGGGCGCATCCACATAGGTATTGCGGTGCATACTGCCATAGCGGGCAAATTCGGCCTGTTCCAGCCCCGGCACCAGCCGGAAAACACGGGCCTGTTCCGACTGGACAAGTTTTGTCTGGCAGCCTACCAGATTGCAGGTTTCGCTGTTCAGTTGTTCGGCACGTAGCTGGAGCACGGCCCAGGGCCGCCGCCCGCTGCGCGGGTCAATAAAGCCCACCGGTTTGAGTGGACCAAAGGTCAGGGTGCGTGGCCCGCGCTCGGCCAGGGCCTCTACCGGCATGCAGCCTTCAAAGTGTTTTTCTCGCTCAAAGTCGCGTGTGTCCACCTTGCGGGCTGCCAGCAGTGCCTCATAAAAGCGTTCGTATTCCTCGCGTGTCATGGGGCAGTTGAGGTAATCCCCCTGACCGGGGGCCTCCCCCTGTTCGCAGTCGTAGCGCGAGGCCCGAAAAACCACCGACATATCCAGCGAATGCGTCCAGACGATGGGGGCAATGGCATCATAAAAATAGCAGTGCTCGGCCCCCAGTGCCGCAGCCAGGGAGGCCGAAAGCTCTTCGGAGGCCAGCGGCCCGGCTGCGATGACCACAGCGGCAAAACCGGTCAGAGCGGCATCGTCCAGGCTGTTGATGCGTTGCTGTACAAGGCGGATGTGTCTTTCCTGCCGGATGCGGGCTGTCATGGCGGCGGCAAAGGCTTCTCTGTCCACGGCAAGGGCTTTGCCCGCCGGGACACGGCAGCTATCGGCCACGGCCATGAACTCGCTGCCAAGGGCGCGCATTTCGGTCTTGAGCAACCCTACCCCGGAGGTCGCCTCATCCGAGCGCAGAGAATTGGAGCAGACCAGCTCCGCCAGGTCATCGCTGACATGCGCAGGGGATCGCCATTGCGGCTTCTGTTCAAACAGTGTCACATCCAGCCCGGCACGGGCCAGCCGCAGGGCACATTCGCACCCGGCCAGCCCACCGCCCACAATGGCAATGCCCTTGGTCTTATCCACGTTCTGCTCCTTTGCCGTGGGCAAAGCTTGCAGCAAAAAGCCCGCAAAGGCAAATGGCCTCCATATCAGGCTCCGAGGCTATTTGTTGAGGGCTTGCCCAGCGGGCCGGAGTGGGCTACATGAAGTGGCATGGACAAGCGCGATACAAAATCGTTGGCAGGGGGATCCGGGCCTGGTATTGGGCTTTTGCCTGACAGGCTGCCTGTGCGGCTGGCCTTTGTGCGGGAGGGGGCACGGCAGCTGTACGCCAGTGGGGGAGAGGATTTTCTCGCTCCGGCCACGGCCCTTTCTGTGGGTTTTGACCTGCGGGCCTGCCTTGATGCGCCTGTGGTGGAGATTGCCCCCGCTGGCCGTTTTTGTGTACCCACGGGCATCAGTGTGCAGCCCTGCCTGCCCGGCGTTGCGGGTTTTGTCTATTCCCGCAGCGGGCTTGGCGCGCGGGATGGCTTGACCGTGGCGCAGGGGGTGGGCGTTATTGACCCTGACTATACCGGCGAGATACTGGTCATGCTCCTGAACACATCAGAAGCAATGCGCCGTATCGAGCGCGGTGAGCGCATTGCCCAGCTGGTGTTCCAGCCCTGTGTCCGCCCCTTGTGGCAGGAAGTCCCCTCTCTGGAGCCGACCGATCGCGGCGCGGGCGGCTTTGGCCATACCGGCCGCTAACATATGTAAGGAGTATGCCATGTCAGCAGCCTTGGATGCCATCAGGCAGGAGGAAGAAGCCCTGCTCTGTCGCTCGTACAGCCGTTATCCCCTGGCCATTGTGCGGGGCAAGGGGGCGCGCCTTTGGGATGTGGACGGCAGGGAATATGTTGACCTGCTGGCGGGCATTGCCGTGGCCGGTCTGGGGCACTGCAATGATGAAGTCTGCGAAGCCCTGGCCGCACAGGGACGCAAACTCTGGCATGTGAGCAATCTTTTCTATCAGCAGGAGCAGTTGGATCTGGCCCGTCTGCTGCTTTCTACCAGCCATCACGGCAAGGCTTTTTTCTGCAATTCCGGTGCAGAGGCCAACGAGGCGGCCATCAAGCTAGCCCGCCGCTACATGCGCAAGGTCAGGGGCCGCGATGCCTTTGAAATCATAAGCCTCAGTGAATGTTTCCACGGGCGTACGCTGGCCGCACTGGCCGCCACCGGACGGGAAAGCCTGAGCGATGGCTTTACCCCGCTGCCCGAAGGCTTTCGGCAGGTCCCGGCCGGAGATCTGGCCGCTCTTGAGGACGCCATCGGCCCGTCTACGGCGGCGGTACTGCTGGAAGCCGTACAGGGCGAAGGTGGCGTCAAGCCCTTGTCCTTTGCGTATCTGCGCGGAGTGGAGGCTTTGTGCCGTAAGAAGGACATTTTGCTGATTTGCGATGAAGTGCAGGCAGGGCTTGGGCGTACCGGCAAGTTCTGGGCCTTCCAGCATGCGGGCATTGAGCCGGACATCATCAGCATGGCCAAGGCCCTTGCCAATGGTTTGCCAATGGGGGCTATCCTGTCCACGGATGAGGTTGCTAGGGGTTTTGAGGCGGGCAGCCATGCCACCACATTTGGCGGCGGGGCTTTGGCTTCGGGCGTGGCCTGCAAGTGTGTGGAAATACTGTTGCGCGACAGGCTGCCTCAGCGGGCGGCAGAACTGGGGGCGCGTCTGCGCCAGCGGGCAGAGGCCCTGCAGGCCGAACTGCCAGGCACTATCCGCGAGGTGCGCGGGCTGGGCCTGATGGTTGGCATTGAGCTGGCCTGTGACGGTAAGCCCATCTGGGAGGAACTGCTGCGGCGCGGTTTTATCTGTAATTTGAGCCACGGGCATACGCTACGCCTTTTACCGCCCCTGACCATTGATGAGGCAGACCTGACGGCCTTCCTTGAGACATTGGGGGACATCCTGCGCGAGGCCAGATAGCGGCGCAGAACAAGGCAATTTACAAGACCGGGCATCTGTGCTAAAGCACGATGCTTCAACAGGAAAACCACGGCAAGCCTGCACTCTGCGGGCTTGCCGCTTGCTTTTGCCAGCAGCAAGGAGATAACGATGGATGTTTTTGATCAGGCCACGGAACTGGAACGCCTGGACAGGGAATCTGCCCTGATGCGGGCACGGGCCTGTGTGGACAGGGGCGGCCCGGAATGGATAGACGGCGTGGCCTGTTGCCGCGAATGTGGCGATCCCATCCCTCAGCGCAGACTGGACGCCCTGCCCGGTGTGGGGCTGTGCCTGGGATGTCAGGAAGAACGTGAAAGCGCGCGGTACTAGAAGTTATTTTTTTACATATAAAATGATTTCTGCCGTCGGGCGCACGGCGCATTGCAAGGGAGACGGGAAATGGCAGCAACGATCATTGACGGCCTTGCCCTCAGCCGGGAGATTCTTGATGAGCTGCGGGCCGAGACGGCTCAGCTCAAACAGCAGTACGGCAAGGCTCCGGGGCTGGTGACCATCCTTGTTGGGGATAATCCCGCTTCGCTCAGCTATGTGAGCCGCAAGGTCAAAACAGCGTTGGAGCTGGGCTTTCACGAGGTTCAGATCAACCGTCCGGCCGACACCAGCGAGGAAGAACTGCTCCAGATCATTGCCGACTGCAATGCAGACCCGGACATCCACGGCATCCTCGTGCAGCTCCCTTTGCCCAGGCATATCAGCGAAAAGCGTGTCCTGCTTGCCATTGACCCGGATAAGGACGTGGACGGCTTTCACCCCATGAATCTCGGCAGGCTGCTTGTGGGGGGCGAGTCCATCACCTTTTTGCCTTGTACCCCGGCCGGTATCCAGGAGATGCTGGTGCGCAGCGGGGTAGAGCTGGACGGTGCCGATGTGGTCGTGGTGGGGCGATCCAACATCGTGGGCAAACCCGTGGCAGTGATGCTGGGGCAAAAGGGGCCGGGAGCCAATGCCACTGTTACCCTGACCCACACTGGCACACGGGATCTTGCCAGCCACTGCCGCCGGGCAGACGTGCTGATCGTGGCGGCGGGTGTGGCCGGTCTGGTGAGCCCAGACTGGATCAAACCCGGGGCCACAGTCATTGACGTGGGGGTAAACCGCATCGGTTTCAACGAGGCGACGGGCAAGGCCATTCTCTCCGGGGATGTGGATTTTGCAGCGGCCTCGCAGGTGGCGGGCAGGATAACCCCCGTCCCTGGCGGTGTCGGCCCCATGACCATTGCCATGCTGATGCGCAACACCGTGCGTTCGGCCCGTAAGCATCTGGCAGAGCAGGCAAGCGGGGACAGGGGATGAGCAAGGATACGGTATGGATGGCCCCGCAACGGCTGGGGCGTCTGGCGGATCTCTGCAACGAGGCGGGCATGTTGCGGCACACGCCGCGCAGTGGTTATGCCTTTTTGGGCAGCGGCAAGGAAAATGTGGCCGAACATTCCTGGCGGGTCAGTGTCATCGGGCATATGCTGGCGCGCATGGCCGGAGCAGACGCGGGACGGGTCGTTCTGCTCTGTCTTTTCCACGACCTGCACGAGGCCCGTACAGGGGATTTTAATTACGTCAACCACCGCTACAATACCAGTCGGGCTCGCGATGCCCTGGTGGACGCTGTGTCTGGCAGTGGCCTTGAGGAGGAGATCCTTGGCGGCTGGGATGAGCTGGATGCGGGGCAAAGCCCGGAGGCTGCCCTGGCAGCCGATGCTGACCAGATAGACTTGATCTGTAATCTCAATCTGGAGCTACACCGGGGCAATGACTTTGCCCGTGAGTGGCTGGATACGGCCCTCAAGCGTCTGCGCACAGCGCAGGGGCACGCCCTGGCTGAGGCCGTACTGCGTACCAATCCCCACCGCTGGTGGTATGAGCAGGTGGACAAGGACTGGTGGATACACCACCGCGACCCGGAGTAGCTGTCCTCTTCTGGGCTGCCCCGCAGGAAAAAACAGGCGGGGCAGCAATGTCCTTGTGTCAGTTGGTGACCACAGTCCCCAGCGGTTCGCCCTTTTCCAGATAGCGGCGCAGACTTGACGGTGCGCGGCCGTCCAGTATCAGGGCACGGGCGCAGCCCGCGTCCAGCGCGTGGAGGCAGGCTTCCAGCTTGGGGATCATGCCGCCGGTGATGACGCCTGTTTCGCGCAAGTGGCTGATCTTGGCCCTGTCCAGCGCGGGGATGAGCTTTCCTTCGCCATCCAGCACACCGGGGACGTCAGAAACCAGGACAAAATACGCCGCATCCAGCGCACCGGCCAAGGCCCCGGCAGCGGTGTCGGCATTGATGTTCAGGGCCTGGCCTTCCGGGCCGCTGCCCACTGGTGCAACCACGGGGACAAAACCCGCATCCAGCAGACAGCGCGGCAGGGCGGCATCCACGCGGGACACCCTGCCAACCAGCCCCAGGGCCGGATTTTTGATGCTGGCCTGCAACAATCCACCGTCACGGCCGGAAATACCTGCGGCCCGTACCCCATGCCGCGTGAAGGCACTGACCACGGCCTTGTTGACCTGCCCGCAGAGTACCATTTCCACCGCTTGCATGGTGGCGTCATCTGTAACGCGCAGCCCATCCACAAAGCGGCTTTCAATACGCAGCTGTTGCAGCATGGCATTGATTTGTGGCCCGCCGCCGTGTACCACCGCAATGCGTAAACCTGTGCCCGCCAGATGAGCCAGATCAGCGGCAAAGGCGTGGCCCAGCTCTGCATTGTCCATGGCGTGACCGCCGTATTTGATGACTACCGTATCCATGCCTGCTCCTGCGGTTATCGTTGACGGTTCAGGATAGCATTGCCCGCAGCCCCCCGCAAGACGCCTGTGCTTGCCGTCAGCAGATATGACTGGTGCTGCCTGCTCTGGGAGGGAGGCTGACAAGGGGCTTTTTCTTTATGCCGTTTTAGTGTATAATAACTGTTCTTTGAATAAATTGTCCTTTGGAAACAGGGGGTTATATGAAAAAGTTTGTGGGTACACTTGCCGCATTGGCCCTGTGCATCCTGCTGCCGACCCAGCTTTGGGCGGGCGATCTGAAGATTGGCCTGATGTGCCCGCTGACGGGCAAGTGGGCTTCCGAAGGGCAGGACATGAAGAATATCGTCTCCCTGCTGGTGGAAGAAGCCAACGCCAAGGGGGGCATTGACGGCAAGCAGCTTGAGCTTGTGGTGGAAGATGATGCCGGCGATCCGCGCACAGCTGCTCTGGCTGCCCAAAAGTTGGCCTCCTCCGGGGTGCTGGCTGTCATCGGTACCTATGGTTCTGCCGTGACTGAGGCCAGCCAGAACATCCTGGATGAATCCGGCCTTGTGCAGATCGGTACCGGCTCCACCAGTGTGCGTCTGACAGAAAAGGGCTTGCCGCTCTTTTTCCGTACCTGCCCGCGTGATGACGCACAGGGCAAGGCCGCTGCTGCCGCCATCGTCAAGGGGGGCTACAAGGCCGTGGCCCTGCTGCACGACAATTCCTCCTACGCCAAGGGGTTGGCCGAGGAAAGCCGTGCCATCCTCGACAAGGCCGGCGTGAAGGTCATCTTTTTTGATGCCCTGACGCCGGGTGAGCGGGACTATACCGCCATCCTTACCAAGCTCAAGGCTGCCGGGCCGGATTTGATTTTCTTCACGGGCTATTATCCCGAAACCGGTATGCTGCTGCGGCAAAAGAAGGAAATGGGCTGGGATGTGCCCATGATGGGTGGCGATGCTGCCAACCATCAGGACTTGGTCAAGATTGCCGGTGTCAATGCCGCCGCAGGGTACTTTTTCATCAGCCCCCCCCTGCCGCAGGACATGGACAGCCCCGCTGCTGCGGCCTTCCTCAAGTCCTTCAAGGACAAATACGGTACAGTGCCGGTATCGGTCTGGGCGGTGCTGGCCGGTGATGCGTTCAAGGCCATCGAGGCTGCTCTGACCGCTGGTAAGACGGAACCGGAAGCCATGGCCGCATGGCTCAAGCAGCTCAAGGATCTGCCCGGCCTTTCTGGTGACCTCGGTTTTGATGCCAAGGGTGACCGTGTGGGCGATTTTTATCGCACCTATACAGTGGACGCTCAGGGCGTTTTTGTCCTGCAAGCCAAATAGTATATTGTTTGTGGGCCGGTCGTGCAAACGTGCGGCCGGCCATACGGGCTGATCCGACAGGAGAACTGACGGACAGCCCACTGCAACTGTCCTGAACAATTTGCCCTGAATCGGCATGGAACAATTTCTCCAGCAATTATTGAACGGTCTGGCCGTGGGCGGCATTTATGCCTTGGTGGCCTTGGGCTACACCATGGTCTATGGTGTACTCAAGCTCATCAACTTTGCACACGGCGATCTGTTTACCATCGGTGCCTATCTGGGCCTGACGCTTTTGGCAAGCTGCAATCTTGCTGGTCTGCTACCGATACCGCTGGCCATGCTGGCTGTTTTTGTGATGGTGGCCCTTCTGGTGGCTCTGATCGGCTTTTTGCTGGAGCGTGCGGCTTACCGCCCCTTGCGCGATGCCGGTCGCCTTTCGGCCGTGGTGTCGGCACTGGGGGCGTCCATCTTTTTCCAGAATGCTGTCATGCTGGTCTATGGGGCGCGGGTCTATGTCTATCCTGATTTCCTGAGGCCGGATTTTACAGTGTCGCTTATGGGCGTCAATGTGCCGGGGGTGCGCCTTCTGGTGATAGTGGCCAGTATCGTGCTGATGTTGGGCCTTTGGGCGTTCATCCAGCGTACCCGCATTGGCGCGGCAGTGCGGGCCGTGGCCATTGACCCGGCAGCGGCGCGCCTGATGGGCATCAATGTGGACAAAATCATTTCCCTGGTCTTCTTGATAGGGCCGGGACTTGGAGGTGCGGCTGGCCTGATGGTGGGCATTTACTATGGGCAGATAGATTTCACCATGGGATGGTCCTATGGCCTGAAGGCCTTTACTGCCGCCATCCTTGGCGGTATTGGCAATATCCCCGGTGCCATGCTGGGAGGTCTGCTGCTGGGTGTCATAGAGGCTTTGGCCGCAGGCTATGTGGCCATGGCCTGGAAGGACGCCATTGCCTTTCTGGTGCTGATCCTTATTCTGATCATCCGTCCCACCGGTATTTTGGGCGAACGCACGGCGGACAAGCTATGACGCGCACGGTATTTTCTGTCGCACTGGGCGCGCTCATCTGTGTTCTGCCCCTGTTCTGCAATGCCTACTGGACTGATGTCTGCGTCATGATTGGGCTGTATGCCTTGCTGTCGCTGTCGCTCAACGTGATTCTGGGACAGGCGGGCATCTTTCATATGGGTCATGCGGCCTTTTTTGCTGTGGGGGCCTATACCACAGCCATCTGCAACACCCTCTGGCAATGGCCCATCTTTCTGACCATGCCGCTGGCTGGTGCCACTGCTGCGCTTTTTGCCCTTGTGGTGGCCCGGCCCATCATCCATCTGCGCGGTGATTATCTGCTTATTGTCACCATTGGTATTGTGGAGATAGTGCGCATTGCCCTGCTCAATGATGTTTTTGGCCTGACCGGTGGATCCAACGGTATTTTTGGTATTGCCCGCCCACGTTTTTTCGATTTTCGCATTGTTAAGAGCATCCATTTTTACTATCTGGTCTGGGGCATGGTGGGGATCAGCCTTGTGCTGTTCTACGGTCTGTGGCGTTCCCGTTTTGGTCGTGCTCTCAACTGCATCAAGGCAGATGATGTGGCAGCCGAGGGCTGCGGCATCAATGTAAGCCGCTACAAGCTGGCGGCCTTTGTACTGGGTGCGTTCTGGGCTGGGATGGTTGGTACGCTTTATGCTGCCAAGATGACCACCATCGCGCCGGAATCCTTCAACTTTATGGAATCGGTCATCATCTTTGCGGTGGTCATCCTTTCGGGGGGCAGCCAGCTGGGGGTGCTGATAAGTGCCTTTCTCTTTATCGGCTTGCCAGAACTTTTGCGCGAGTTTTCTGACGCACGCATGCTGGTTTTTGGTCTTGCCATGATGCTGATGATGATTTGGCGGCCACAGGGGCTGTTGCCGCCGGGGCCGCGCCGCTATCCAGTTGTGGACAGGATACTGGGAAAACTGCACAGCAGCGGACAAAACGCTTCAGGGGGATTGGCCGGACTGGCCGGGGCTGAGGTGGAAACGCCTGTAAATGCGCAGACAGCGGCCCGGACAGGGGAGGATCGCCCATGAGCCTTCTTGCCCTGAGTGATGTGACCAAGGTTTTTGGCGGGCTGATAGCCATCAACGATCTTTCCTTTACGGTGGAAGCTGGCAGCATCGTGGGGCTTATCGGCCCCAATGGCGCGGGCAAGACCACGGTCTTCAACTGTATTACCGGCAATTATACGCCGGAACGAGGACAGATCCTGTTTGACGGTACCAGCATCCGTGGGCTGCGTCCTCATCGGGTGGTGGAATTGGGCATTGCCCGCACCTTTCAGAGCATCCGGCTTTTCGGCAAGCTCCCCGTGCTGGAAAATGTTTTGGCCGGGCGGCATTGTCGGATGCGGGCTGGGTTGCTTTCCTGTATGCTGCACACTCCGGCCATGCGCCGGGAGGAAGAGGCCGCCGTAGCCCGCTGCATGGAGGAGCTGGACTTTGTGGGCCTGGCTGACCGCTGCCATGAAGCGGCGGGTGGGCTGTCCTACGGCAATCAGCGTTTGCTGGAGGTGGCCCGCGCCCTTGCCGCTGATCCGCGTCTGCTTATCCTTGATGAGCCTGCCGGAGGGATGAACGATCAGGAAACTGCCGCCCTGGTGGAGATTATCCGCGCCATCCGTGCGCGTGGCGTGACCGTGCTGCTGATTGAACACGATATGCGCTTGGTCATGCAAATTTGCGAAAAACTGGTGGTGCTGGAACACGGCACCCTGATCGCCGAGGGCGAACCAGAGACCGTACGGGCCAATCCTGCGGTTATCGAGGCATATCTCGGCGCGGATGACGAGAAGTGGTAAGATGGCACTGCTGACACTTTCGGGCATACGGGTGCGCTATGGCAGCGTGGAAGTGCTGCACGGCATCGACCTCCGGGTAGAGGAGGGTGAGATCGTCACCATCCTTGGGGCCAATGGGGCTGGCAAAAGCACGACACTGCTCAGCATCAGCGGATTGGTGCGTCCCTTTGCCGGTGAAATGACCTTTGGCGGTACATCCCTGTTGCGTGTAGCAAGCCATGAGGTAGTGGGCCTTGGTATTGCCCAGTCGCCGGAAGGCAGACGGGTGTTTGGGGCCATGTCTGTGCTGGAAAACCTGCGCCTTGGGGCCTTTTGCATCCGCGATACAGCCCGCAGCGAACAGACCTTGCAATGGATTTTTGATCTCTTTCCGCGCCTGGACGAGCGCAAGCATCAACTGGCAGGGACCCTGTCAGGCGGGGAGCAGCAAATGCTGGCTATCGGGCGTGCCCTCATGGCCGAGCCGCGTTTGCTTCTGCTGGACGAACCCTCACTGGGCCTGGCCCCGCTGCTGGTGCGCTCCATTTTTGAGACCGTACGGGCCATCAACAAGCGCGGCGTAACCGTGCTGCTGGTGGAACAGAACGCCCGTGCCGCCCTCAAGCTGGCTACACGCGGTTATGTGCTGGAACTGGGCCGCGTTGTCATGGAAGACAGGGCCGAGGCTCTTCTGGCAGATGCCAGCGTGCGGGAAGCCTATCTGGGTGGCTAGGACAGTAATCCGGCCTTCTGTCAGGCCGTGTACGGGAACAGCATGACAGGCTTGGGGACGCTCATCAACGCTGCTGGCATCGTTCTGGGTGGCCTGGCAGGGCTGGCGTGTGGCAAGGCACTTTCGAGCCGCTTTCAGGATATACTGGTTGCGGCCTGTGGGGTCAGCACACTCTTTATCGGTCTGGGCGGTGCGCTGGAAAAAAGCCTTGTGCCCACTGCTGACGGCCTGCGGCTGACCGGTGCGTTGATGGTGGTGGGCAGCTTTGCTCTCGGCTCCTTTCTGGGGGAGCTGGTCAACATCCATGCCGGGCTGGAACGCTTTGGCCGTTGGCTGCGGCGCAAAAGCGGCAGCGAAGGCGACAGCAACTTTGTCAACGCCTTCCTGACGGCTTCCTTTACGGTCTGCATCGGAGCTATGGCCATTGTTGGCTCCATTGCCGATGGCCTTTCCGGTGACATCAGCGTTCTTTCTCTCAAGGCCATCCTTGATTTTGTCATCATCATGGTGATGACGGCGGCCCTGGGCAAGGGCTGTATTTTTTCCGCCATTCCCGTGGCTGTCCTTCAGCTTTCGGTGACGTGGCTGGCAGCATTCATTGGCCCGGCCCTGACCCCGCAGATGCTGCACAACTTGTCTCTGACAGGTTCGTTGCTGATTTTTTGCGTAGGCGTCAATCTGCTCTGGAAGCTGGCGATCCGTGTGGCGAATATGCTGCCGGCCCTGCTGGTGGCCATGTTCTGGGCCTGTTTTGCCTGACAGCTCAAAATAAAGAAGGCCCCGCCAGAGCGGGGCCTTCCAGGAGTGCCGGATGCCGCAAGGAGGACGGGCCTTGGCTATCCGGCTGAGGGTTCAGGAGGTGGGTCTAGAAGGAGTAGGCAAAGACCAGCTGGGCCTTGTAAGCGTCCTGCTTCTTGTAGCTGCCGAACCAGCTGCGCTTCCAGGTGTCATTGTCCATCATATTGATGACATAGCCCAGTTCCAGGTTGACATCAAAGTTTTCGTACATCTTGTAGTTGTTGATGAGGTTGAATTCCATCAGACCATCATTGGTGGTGAGGTAGGGGCCATCACCGCCGATGCCATCCCACCAAGATGTGGCATTATCCATGTACTTAACCATGGACGGGCTGTTGGTACCGCCACGGTAGGAGGCAATAAAGGTGTGGCTGAGGTCTTCCACAAAGCTCATGTCACGCACCTGCACGCCAATGCCCCACGAACCGGCATAGCTCATGGACCAATCGCAGCCATTGGCAATGGGGGACCAAGCCAGATTGCCGTCGCCAATGAAGGGGGTGAAGTTGGCCGCACCCGCAATGGAGGGCATGCGCTCGGAGCCGTTCTTGACATTGCCATCATCGCCGGAGCCGTACCAGCCAAAGATGCCGGGCACGCCCCAATCCATCTTGTATTCAATGAGGGCCTTGGCAATCCAGCCTTCGCGCTGGGTGCTGGCGCGCTTGCGGTCTAGGCCACCACGCACATCAACATCATAGCGGCCCATTTTTTCTACATAGCCGTAGTTGATGTCAAATTCAATGTTGATGGGATCCCACAGGCTCAGGGCCACGGGCAGACCTGCCCAGAACATGGAACCCCAGACCTTCTTGGTGGAAGGTTCGCCGCCGGGGCGGCCATTGGTATAAGCCAAACCGGGGTATCCACCGGGGACAGTGGCGAGCAACGCCCCGTCTTGGGTTTCCCAAGTTTCATCAAGATCGCGAAGGGCATTCTTACCCTGAATACCGTACATGACCCACGGGGTGGCTTCAATGCCGTCAAAGGTCAGGGGCAGGGTCAGGGCAAAAAGATCCATATTGTCCAGCCAATTAGTGTGGAAGCTCCGGCTGTTGGGGGAGGTCGTAGTTTCTTCGGTATTAAAGTTGTCGTTGACCGGGCGCATCCAGAAGGCAGTCAGGCCCACATTGTCGTTGAACTGGTAACTGGCCACCACAGCGGCACCGTCGCCGTCCAGCACGGAGGAGCCACCGGCCACATTGGGCAGGGCAATACCCTGCAAGCCCATACGCAGCTTGAGGGCGGTATCCGGCACAGCCCAGTCAATATAGGCGTTCTTGACTTCCACCACCTTACCATCAGCACCCAGGGCGGCACCTTCACCGGCATTACCCCAATTCTGGTCGCCGATTTCAAAGAAGACCGTGCCCGACAGGTATTCAGAGGCCACGGCATCCAACTGCAACTTTACGCGCTGGGAGGCACCAAATTTGTCATCACGATTTTTGGATTTTTCACCGTTGCCATCTATACTTCTGCTGAACAGATTGCCATCACCCACGCCAAAGCCCACCAGCCATTCGCCGGAAGCCTTGAAATCTATGGCACTGGCGTTCCCTGCTGCGCCAAGCAGCATGGCAGCGGCCAGCATGGTGACCATGCAGCGTTTCTTGAATCGGGCCAGCAGTGTACCTTCTTTTCTCATTGCCTTTTCCTCCAACTGGTTACAGCCCCTCGCTCATGCGCCCATGCCCATGCTCGAAAGCGGCCAGGATACGGTGCTGTCTTGCCATACCTTGCGGCGTGGCCCGCAGCATCCAGTCTTGCAGTTTCCGTATTTTCCCCAGTCAGAATACGGCTATCCGCAAAAAGAAAATCATTTTCAAGTGGCTGCATACAGCATTATGGGAAATCCGGGATCGTGTCAAGAAAAAAGAAAATCAGTTTCAAAAACTGTAGGGGAGGGGGCTGCGCAAAGGACGCAGACCCAAAGATTGGAGGAGTTTGCCACTATCCCTTTCGGGTATTGCGGGCAGGGGAGTGAGGACAGCAGGAACAAATAGGGAAGGGCGTTTCTGCTGTCACGGTTGTATTGCGTCTGTCGCGTGGGTTAGAGTTCACAGTAGGGTGCTTGCCCTGTCCGATACCAGTCCCCGCCGTGGACATCCATGACCACGATGGCCGGGAAGTTCTCCACCGCCAAAGCGGCCACGGCCTCCGGGCCAAGTTCAGGATACGCCAGTACCGTATAGTGTTTGATGCAGCGTGAGAGCAAAGCCCCGGCTCCACCCACGGCAGCAAGATAGGGTGCGCCATACTCCCGGATGGCAGCGGCGACAGCAGCCGAGCGATAGCCCTTGCCAATCATGCCGCGCAGACCGTGGGCCAGCAGACAGGGAGTGTAGGGATCCATGCGTCCGGCAGTGGTTGGCCCTGCCGCGCCGATGACCTGACCCGGACGTGCGGGAGAAGGCCCCAGATAGTAGATGATGGCCCCTGCCAGACTGAAGGGGAGGCTTTCCCCTTGTTCCAGCGTTTCCACCATCCGCTTGTGGGCGGCATCGCGTGCGGCAAGGATGGTGCCTGAAAGCAAAACCTGTTCTCCGGCCCGTAAGCTGCGGGCAGTGGCAGCGTCGAACGGTACGCAAAGCTGTCTGGCGGCGGGCTGCATAGGGTCTCCTACAGGGATGCGCTGGCGTGGCGTGCTGCGTGGCAGTTGAGGTTCACTGCCACGGGCAGCATGGCGATATGGGTGGCTGCCCATTCAATATGCACTGCAAGTGCTGTGGTGCGCCCCCCCAAGCCTTGCGGGCCAATACCAGTTTTATTGCAGAGTGTGAGCAGCTCTTCCTCAAGGGCCGCATAGCGCGGATGGGGATTGCGACTGCCAAGGTCTCGCGCTGCTGCCCGCTTGGCGCACAGGGCCGCCACTTCCATATTACCGCCCAGCCCCACGCCCACTACCAGCGGCGGGCAGGCACTTGGCCCAGCCGTCTGCACGGCCTCCAGCACTGTCTGGCGTACACCGTCCAGCCCATCGGCCGGAGTGAGCATCTTGAGCAGGCTTTTGTTTTCGGAGCCGGCCCCCTTGGGGGCCAGTCGCAGGTGCAGCCTGTCGCCGGGGACAAGACGCAGATGGATGATGGCGGGGCTATTGTCCCCGGTGTTGGTACGTTCAAACAGCGGTTCAGCCACGCAGGACTTGCGCAAATACCCCTGGACATAGCCTTGCCGTACCCCCTCGTGGATGGCAGCCTCAAAATCGCCCCCCACGATGTGTGCATCCTGCCCCAGTTCTGCAAAAACCACGGCCAGTCCCGTGTCCTGACAGATGGGCATATGCTCTGCGGAGGCAATGCTGGCATTTTCCTGAAGTTGGGCCAGGATCTCGCGTCCTGCGGGCGAAGGCTCCTGACTGGCAGCCCGTGACAGGGCATCGCGCACACTCAGGGGCAGGTGGCAGCAGGCTTCAATGGCCAAACGGGCCACGGTATCGGTGATGGTCTGGGCGTGGATTACGCGCATCTTGCCTCCTCAGAAAACTTCTTCCACCACTGCGGCGGCCAGCATCCGGCCAGAGGCGTCATAGAGGGCGGCCACCTGTCCGGGGGCAGTGGGGAAACATGGCTCATGTAAATGTATCTCCATGCACTGCTCCGCGCCATTTCCAGTCAGTCGCACCGTGGAGGGCTGGCATTGCTGACGATGGCGCAGTCGAACCAGCGGATTTGCGGGCCACATGGCGAGAGGCGCAAGGATGTTGGCAGGCCCGGTGCGGCACGCCTTCATGCCCAGCAGGGAGCGCGGCCCGACAATAAGGGCGTTTTGGGCGTATTTTTTCCGCAGGACGTAGAGAGGTTCGGTATGGGCAATCCCCAGCCCCTTGCGCTGGCCTTCTGTATAACGCCAAAGGCCCTGATGCCGTCCCACGGAGGGCAGGGCAGCCGCAGCACCGCCTTTCTGTCCAGCCAACAGGATGGGCCCATCACCGGGGACATGGATGCCCAAATCCTGCCAGAGGTGTTGCAGTAAGGCATGATAGGCCGCATCTTCCGCAGGGATGAAACAAATATCCTGGCTTTCGCCGGATAGGGGAGTAGTGAGGCCGGCTTCCTGCACAAAACGGATATTGTCTGCCTTGTTGCGTCCGGCCAGGGGAAAGATGGCGCGTGCCAGAGCCTTTGGCGGCACAAGACCCAGAAAATAGCTTTGATCCTTGGACTGGTCTGCGGCGGCGGCCAGCCCGCCAAAAAGGGGGGGGCAGTCCCTGTCAGCTCCATTACCGCAGTCCTTCGCATCGTCCCCCCCCGCACTGTTATGCTGTGGGGGAAGCAGGCGGGCATAATGCCCGGTTGCAAGGCGTTCTGCCCCAAGTGCGCGGGCAGCGTCTAACAGCAGACCAAACTTGATGGCACGGTTACAGAGGGCGCAGGGGTTGGGAGTGTGCCCGGCGGCATAGGCACGGGCAAAAACGTCCATGACTTCCCGCCGAAAAGCCTCACGCAAATCCACGCAATGCAGGGGGATCCCCAGAGTGGCGCATTGCGCGGTAAGCCCCGGCAGTGGGTCAGGCTCTGGTGCGGGCAAAAAACGCCCGTGCAGGGCCACAAGATCATAGCCGGCACGTTGGAGAAGCAGCAGGGCGCACAGGCTGTCCACTCCGCCGCTTACAGCAACGGCCACGCGGCCCAATGCGCCCTCCGGCATGGGCATCTACAGCACCTGATTCAGGAATTGGCGTAAACGCGGATGGCGCGGTGAGTTGAAGAGCGCGTCCGGGCTACCCTGCTCCACTATCTGGCCGTGATCCATAAAGATACAGCGGTCGGCCACGGTACGGGCAAAGCCCATTTCGTGGGTAACGCAGACCATGGTCATGCCTTCTTCTGCCAGTTTGACCATAACGTCCAGCACTTCGCCCACCATTTCGGGGTCAAGGGCTGAGGTCGGCTCGTCAAAGAGCATAATGGCCGGCTGCATGGCCAGGGCCCGCGCAATGGCTACGCGCTGCTGCTGCCCACCCGAAAGCATGGCAGGATAGACATTGGCTTTGTCACTGATGCCTACCTTTTTGAGCAGGCCAAGAGCGCGCTGTTCAGCTTCCTCACGCGAGAGGCCCAGCAACTTGATGGGGGCCATGGTCAGGTTTTGCAGGACTGTCTTGTGCGGGAAAAGATTGAATTGCTGGAACACCATACCCAGATTGCGCCGGATGAGGTTGATGTCGTTTTCCGGGGCCATGATGTCCTGCCCCTGAACGCGGATTTCGCCCTTGTCGATCTCTTCCAGCCGATTGATGGAGCGCAGCAGGGTGGACTTGCCGGAACCGGATGGCCCGATGATGACAACCCGTTCGCCTGAGGCCACATCCAGATTTACATCCTGCAGTGCCGGGAGCTGTCCAAAATACTTCCATACATTGCGTATGGTTATGATGGGGGCGGCAGTCTTACTTTCCGTCATAGTAATTGAGCCTCGATTCCATGATGCTCACGCATTTGGAGAGTATCAGCGTGATGATGAGGTAGATGAGGGCAATGATGGTATAGGTTTCAAAATAGAGATATGTAGTGCCTACAAAACTGCGCGCACAGTGCATAAGGTCTGGAACGGCCATGATGGAAACAAGGGATGTATCCTTGAGCATGGCGATACATTCATTGCCCACGGGCGGTAAAATGGTGCGCCAGGCTTGTGGCAGTACCACATAAAACATGGTCTGGAAGCGGTTAAAGCCCAGAGAACGCGCAGCTTCACTCTGCCCCTTGGAGATGGCCAGGATCCCCGCGCGGAAAACTTCACCCATATAGGCACCATAGCAGAAACTGATGGCAATGACCGCCGATGTCGTGCCGGAAACCAGAAAGAAACGGGACAGAGCGTAATAGATGTAAAAAATCTGTACCAGCAGTGGGATGCCGCGTATGACCTCCACATAGGTAGAGGCCAGAAGATTGATAAAGCGATTGCGTGAAATCCGGCCAAGGCCGGTCACAAGCCCCAGGGGGACGGCACAGCAAATGGAAAGCACCGTAATTTTGAAGGTGATCAGTACCCCATCGGGCAAAAGGTATGACAGGATTTCTCTGTATGGCTCCGGCCAGAACAGGCAAAGGGCCAGCAGCGCGGCAATGGCCCCCGCCAGTGCGATGGACCAGGCGTTGATCAGGCGGGATTCGCGGGGATCCGGTATGGAAGCCCCGTCAGTGACCATAACGATGTTGCCCTTGCTGTGGCTGTTCTCGGTATTGGGCATGTGCGCTACCTTTGGCTGGGGGAGGAGGGCCGCAACCCTCCTCCGGGATAGGGAAAGTCCTGGCTAGTTTGCGCCCATCCACTTTTCGATGAGCTTGTCGTGCGTGCCGGATTCGCGCACCTTCTTGATGCCCTCGTTCAGCTTGGCCACCAGGTCGGCACGACCCTTGCGGACAGTGAAGCCATAAAGTTCCGGGTCACCTGTCTTGAAGGAGAGGTTGAGCTTGCCGGCATAGTCGGCCTTCTTGTTCACATAGTAAAGGGCCACGGGGTCATCGCAGATAACGGCGTCAATACGGCCGCTGACGAGATCCTGAATGGCGAGGCCCACATCGTTGTATTCACGGATGTCAGCACCCACATTGGCCTTGCGCATGACAAAGATGCCGGTGGTACCGATCTGGCCACCGACCTTCTTGCCCTTCAGCTCTTCAAGGCTCTTGATGCTGGTGCCAGCAGGCAGCACCACGGCCTGAAGCACTTCATAGTAAGGATCGGAAAAGTCAAACTGCTTTTTGCGCTCTTCTGTAATGGTGGTAGAAGAAGCCACGATGTCATACTTGCCGGTGGCCACACCACCAAAGATGCCATCCCAAGCAATGTTCAGGGTTTCCACCTCAAAACCTGCGGCCTTGGCCACTTCGCGGATATATTCAACGCCAAAGCCTGCGGGCTGCTTGTCATCACCCAGCATTTCCATGGGCGGCCAGGTGCAGTCGCTGGCAACAGTGTACTTTTCGGCGGCTACGGCCTGCCCGCAGCAGAGGGTCAGGGCCAGCAGGGCAAGGGTGATTTTGCGGAACATAATGCCTCCAGTATAAGCGATTTGTTGTTGGTGTCCGGCCCGAATCTGGGCGCGAGACCGAACAAAAACAGAAAATATATTTTATCTGTGGGGGGGCATGGCGTCAAGGGAAGCTCTGCGATTTGCCACAGGTAATAATATGGCAGAAATTTTTATGGAAGCCCCTAAAGTTTGGCAGAAGTTTGCCGATTGTAATGCTGTAAAGCTTTTTTGTGGCCGGGGATGTGCCCTGCCATATAGGCCAACACGGTCAACAGGAAAAACTATGGAAGTACTTGGGGGCATTGCGCCCCGCCCGGCCAACCCGGTTCATTCCGTCAGCGCAGCCAATGCTGTATCCCCTTCCCCGGACAGGCGGGAAGGGGCGCAGTCGTCCTTTGCCGGGGCCTTTGGCTTTGCGGGGCTTGCCGATTATGGCACGAAGAAGGCAGCAGGCGGGGCTGGTGCAGACGCACAGGGCGGAGATGGTGCGCTGGGTGGCATTGCTGCCCGGGTTGACAGTGTCCAGCTGAGCCCGGAGGCGCAACAGCAGTTGCGTGAGCTGCGCCAGCGCGATGCCGAAGTCCGCGCTCACGAGCAGGCCCACGTGGCCGCTGGTGGATCTCATGTGGTGGGCGGGCCAAGCTATGTCTATCAGCAGGGGCCGGACGGGAAGCAGTACGCCATTGGGGGCGAGGTCTCCATAGATACTTCACCCGTGGCGGGCGATCCAGAAGCCACGGCCGAGAAGGCCCGGCAAGTACGGCGTGCGGCCTTGGCTCCGGCCCAGCCTTCGGCCACTGACAGACAGGTAGCGGCAGAAGCCTCTGCCACGGAAGCTGAGGCCCGGCAGGAAGAGCGGGAAGAGCGGGAAGCTGATTCCCGCAAGAACAGCCGGGCAGAAGGGCGTATTGCACCTGAAGGGGCTGCGGGGGCCATTCCCCGGACTGTGGACTGGAATGTTGGGCAGCCTGCCGATGTGGCCGCCAACACCCCGGACACAGACAGGCTGACTGCTACAGGCGAGGCGGTAGCTGAAGAGAAGAACAGCCCCTTGGCAGTCTCCTTGTCAGACAGGCTGGCAGACTGGCGCGAAGGGGAAATGCGCCAACAACAGCAAGCTGCACAGGAGTTCAGCCAGCGTGACAATGGCTGGCTTGCCATGCAGCGGGCCGCCTGGGCCTATGCCGCCATGCGCCAGCAGGGCATCATGCCAACCACTCTTGCGCCCGGTGGGACGGGGATATCCCTCTTGGTGTAAGGCAGAAAATACGTCTCCCCCCTCCTCATTCTTCATGGGACTGCCTTGGGCATCCTTGCAGGGCAATCGCGTGAAGGGCAATTACTCTTTACAGACAGTGGATTTTGTTTGATTGGCAGACTTGGGAAATGCTGTTTTGGCTTTGGTAGTCTTGATATTGTCACAAGTCTCCGTCAAAAACAGCCTTTTCCGCGCTGG
>JAFQED010000052.1 GCA_017415765.1 Desulfovibrio sp.
GGCCCTGTGCAGTCTCTGTCTTGCCTCAGTCTGCGCGGTAAAGCACCAGTGCCACCATCGGCGGCAGGTACAGGCGCACGTCCTGTTCGTACATATCGGGCCGGGGGATTGTAAAATACTCGGCGGGCGGCTGGCTGATTTCCAGATTACCGTGCCCGGCAAAGGCTTTACTGTCCGAGGAGAGCAGCTCCAGATACTTGCCGGGAGTTACGGCAAAGCGCAGATCCTTTTGTGCTTCCAGTTCGTGGAAGTTGAAGACAAAGAGCAAGCGGCCGCGCTCAAAGGCCAGCAAACGCTGTTCCTCATGGATAAAGCGGAAGAGGGGCTGCTGGCAAAAGTCAGCCAGATGCGCCGCCACAAGCTGGTTGAGCTGGGCCTTGTCCCACGCGGCCAACCCGGCATATTTCAGGGTGGCATCCAGCGGCAGATGCCATTGGCGGTGGGCATGTTCCTCGGCATCAAGCCATTCGGGATGCCCAAATTCATTGCCCATAAAGTTGAGATAGCCCGCGTCTGCCGTGGCCAGCGTCACCAGCCGCATCAGCCGGTAGAAGGCCAGCCCGCGTGAGAGGTTCCAGTCGCCGTTTTCCAGACCCATCTGGCTGTACATGGCATCACCGAGCAAACGCCAGATCATGGCGTCATCGCCGTTGATGCACTGGTCATGACATTCAACGTAGCTGATGGTGCGGTCATAGGGGCGGTGATTGGTCATTTCGTACCACAGGCTGCCCATGTCACGCGGGGCCTTGATACACTTTCCCCAATAGTCGGGGATGCCCATGGCAAAGCGGTAGTCAAAGCCAAGGCCGCCTTCCTCCGGTGGGCAGGTCAGGCCGGGCATACCGGAAAATTCTTCGGCAATGGTCACAGCCTGAGGGGCCAGCTGCCGGATCAGGGCATTGGCCAGGCAAAGATAGAGTTCCCCGTCCTCATCAGTGCGGGGGGTACCGTCCTTGCCATAGAAGCAGCGGCCCACATGGGAAAAGTCGTCATCCACGCCGTGATCCAGATACAGCATATTGCCCACGGCATCAAAGCGAAAACCGTCCACACGGTACTCTTCCAGCCAGTAGCGGCAGTTGGAAAGCAGGAATCGCCGCGTCATTTCCTGTGCGTAGTCAAAGGACGGTGTTCCCCACTGGTTGCACTTCTGGCTGAAAAAATAGCTGGAGCCATCATAACGGGCCGGGCCTTGTTCGGTATTGGGACAGGCGTGCCCGTGGGTAATATCAAGGATAACGGACAGGCCCTGCCCGTGCGCAGCGTCCACCAGTGCCTTGAAATCATCGGGCGTGCCGAAGCGTGAGCAGGGGGCAAAATAGCCGCTGACCTGATAACCAAAGGACTTGTACAGCGGATGCTCCAGGATACCCATGAGCTGGATGGCCGTATAGCCAGCTTCGCGGATGCGTGGCAGCAGGGCTACAAAATCGGCGTAGCTGCCCACACGTTCACCGTGGTGATCCAGCGCGGCCTGGGCCATACCCACATGGGCCTCGTAAATCCTCGGAAAGGGCGTGGCCGGGGGACGTCTGTGCCGGAAGCGATAGGGTTTGTCCGGCTGCCAGAAGCGGGCACACCACTGGGCTGGGTCATCTTTATCCTGTATGACCCATTGGGAAAAAAGCGGTACTCGGCGCAGTGGACTGCCCATGCGGATACTGTCCTGCGCAGTGGGCAATGGCGGTTCGGCCTTGCTGATGAGGCGGAACTCCATGTAGTCGCCATGTTGCAGGGCCTCTTGCGGCAAAATCAGTTCAAGGATGCCGTCTTTACGGCGTACAAACCGGTGGCTGGCATGGCGTTGAAATTTGAGCCGCTCTGTTGTCAGCCAGAGGGTTTCGGCCTCTGGCATGTATTCGCGCCACCGCCAGACAGGCTTGCCGCTGCGGTCTTTGACCAGATGCGGGCCGAGGGTGCAGTGCAGGTTGGCATAGGCCCGCAGCGAACCATATTGCTGTCGGATGCGCAGCATCTCCTGCACAAAGCGGTTGCTGCGGCGCAAAAGCTGCTCGCGGTAGGCTTCCAGTGCCGGATCTTCCAGAGGGTTTTGCGGCGGATGCCAGGTCATGCGGCCCCCTTTGCAGGTGTTTAACCTTCCTGCTGTGCGCGCCAGTCCTTGCCGGAAAGTTCGGCCAGGCAGCGGATGAGGTTTTGCGTCCCCAGCTTGCCGTGCCCCTGGGCCTGCATGGCGCGGTAAAACTGTTCGGCCAGTGCCACACCCGGCAGGACAAGATCCATGCGGCGACATTCCTCAAGACACAGGCCAAGATCTTTCACAAAATGTTCGATGAAAAAGCCGGGCGCGTAATCGGCCTTGAGCAGACGACGCCCAAGGGTGTTCATGGCGGTGCTGCCCGCTGCACCCGGCACGACCAGCTCCAGCCACTGGGCCACGTCCAGCCCGGCTTGCTGCGCGTAGAGCATGGATTCGCACACACTGAACATGACCCCGGCCACGGCTACCTGATTGGCCAGCTTGGCCTGTTGCCCCGCACCCGCCGCACCACAGTGCAGGATGCGCTGGCCCATCCGCTCAAGGCAGGGGCGGATACGCTCCAGACTTGCGGCATCGCCCCCCACAAAGATGGAAAGGCGCGCCTCTCTGGCCCCCACGTCGCCGCCTGTCACCGGGGCGTCCAATGCGCTGCATCCTTTGGCGGCAGCGGCCTCGGCCATACGGGCAGCAAGGGACGGGCTGGAGGTGGTCATATCACACAGGATGCCGCCGGGGGCCAGGCCGGACAAAGCCCCGTTCTCGCCCAGCATGACTTCTTCCACATCGGCGGGAAAGCCCACGATGGAAAAAACCACATCCGAGGCTGCGGCCACGGCACGGGGGCTGTCTGCCCATTGCGCGCCCTTGTCCAGCAGCGGTGCGGCCTTGCTTCTGGTGCGGCTGTAGATAGTGAGCGGCCAGCCAGCCGCCTGCAGATGTCCGGCCATGGAAAGCCCCATAACCCCTGTGCCGATCCAGCCAATACGCAGACTTCCTGCCATGTCATGCTCCTTGTGCTATTGGAAACGCCGCTCCAGGATCTCCTGGCGCATGGGGGCGCGTGCCAGGCCCTTGCCGGCACGTTGCAGCTCCATGTGGCGCAGGAAGATGCCGAGGTTCTGACGCATGTCCCTGTTAAAGGGGTCAGTGCCACCAAAGTCCCGCTCTAGGGTTTGCCGGGCGGCAGCGAGGGCCTGAATGTCCAGCCCTGCGCCGTCTTCCACCTTGCTGCGGTAGAAGGTAAGTGAATTCTCCAGGCTGGTGTCGAGCCGCGCAAGCCCTCGTTGTGCAGTATCCAATATCTGGGCCAGCTTTTCAAGGGCCTTGCCCCGCACCGTGGCCCTGTCGCGCTGCATACTCTCGATTTGGCTTTGCAGACTGAGGCGGCGGCTTGCATAGTTGCGGATGGTTTCTATCATGTACACGCCTGTCCGCAGCAGGGATTGGGCTTCCAGCTCTTTTTGCTGCTCAAGGATGATATTGTTTTCCTTAATGATGGCCCGTAAATGGTGCAGATTCTTTTTGGAGGCGTCGTCCGGGGCCAGGGCAAGCAGACGATCCAGCTCCTGCAGGGGGTCGCGTGCGGCAGCCGTATGGGCCGGGCGTTCACCCGCCTGTTGCCATTCTGTCAGTAACTGCTGCGGGCGGGGACCGCCGGGGGTGTTGATGCCCGAAATGATCGGGCGGAATCCAAGATCTCGCGCACGGGCCGGGCCGTCCACCAGAAAGAAGGGACTTTCCTCCCGCCGCCCAGGCAGGATCTCACTGTCGCCGGAGACAAAGGAACCGCCCTTGCGTACAAAGCCGCCAGCCGAGCCGTGCAGACGCCCCCCTACAGAAAAACGGAAACTGTCCAAAACCATTTCGGCGGCATTGCCCGCCGTGTCGTGCAGGCCCAGGGGGTTGGGCTTGCGGCTGCCGATGCGGGCAGGGCCTTCGGGACGGGGGCCGCCGCTCTCCGAGCGGTACACGGCATAGTCGGCCTTGCTGGCAGCAGGGGGCAGGACAAAGAAATCTTCCTGCAAAAGTTGCTGACTGCCTGTGTGTTGCCCACCGCGTGCGGCGTATTCCCATTCTGTTTCTGTGGGCAGGCGTACAAAGCCCACATGGCGGCTGTCCCCGGCAAAACGGGGCAGGGCTTCCGGGGCGTTTTGCAGCAGCCATGTGCTGTAGCGGTGGGTAAATTCCACGGCATCATACCAGCTTATGTCTGTCACGGGCAGGGCAGCCTCTGCCGTCAGGCTGGCCGGGGGCGGGCAGTCCTCTTCCATCACGGCCCGCCATTGCAGACGGCTGATTTCATACTTGGCTGCCAGATAGAAAAAATACTGCCCCCTGGGGGCGTGTGCCCGCCAGTTTCCCGGCAGGTCTGTCAGGGTAAAGGGCGCAGAAAGGGCCGCGCTGTAACGCCGGTCATAAAAGGCGCGATCCGGCTGGGCACTGTCGTCCAGGCCGGGACGCAGCGGCATATCCCAGAGCAGACCCCGCGCCGGTACTGCCACCAGCCGAAAGGCCATGCTGAGCCCGCAGGGCATGGGCAGGATGATGTCGTCAGCAAGCGGCTGGGGATTACAGGCCAGGGCCGGACTGAAGGCATCCTTGCGGGCCAGCGCGGCCCATGCCGGGCGAAAGGCGTCTGCAGTGAGAGAGCAGAGGAGCAGGACGAGAACAAGGAAGATGGCAGGAAAAATGGCACGGGGCAGGCTACGCCCTGGGCTGTCAGACATCGCGGATGACCTCCGAGGGTTCCACCCGCGCTGCGCGCAGGGCAGGGGCAAGGGCTGCCAGCAGGGAAAGGACGCTGGTCAGCCCCAGAGCCAGGGTAAAATGCAGGATCTCCAGCCGACAAATCTGCTCCATGCTGTCAAGATGGGCCGCAAAGAGGTGGTTGATCAGCAGGGCTGCCAGACCGTAGGCCAGCGCAGCCAGAGCCGTACCAAGGACAGCAGTGAGCAGGGCTTGCGCCAGAGGGAACAACAGCAGCGGCAGCGTGCCGAAGCCTGTCAGGCGCAGCAGCCCCAGCGTCCTCTCCTTGCGGGCCACGGCAGCGAGGGCACTGCTGCCGGTGGAGGCCAGAAAGCCCGCAGCGGTCGCTGCACAGATCAGGGCAAAGATGCTGTCCAGTGCCCGCGAAAGGCTGACGACCTGGGCGATCTCTGCGGCACGGGTATGGACTTCGATGCCCTGGGCGGCAAAGGCCGTGCGCAGCCCTTCCACCCTGTCAAGGGCATTGGCATAGAGCCGGAAGCCGGGGTAGAGCCGGGCTTCGTCTGGCCGGGCTTCGCCTGTCCACTGGGGACGTTCGGGCCAGCGTTCCAGTTCCGGCACGGCGCGGCCGTCTCGAAAATCCTCCACAGCCTCCAGCAGAAAAAGCGGTACAAGAGCCACATCCCTTGCCTGGGCTGCCAGCGGCAGGACAGCCGCGACCCGCAGCAGCACCTCGGCCTGCTGCACCACCCCTGCAAGGCGGCGTTCTGCCAGACCCAGGGCCAGACTGCCCGTATACAGACCTGTTTTTTCTGCCGCAGTGGCGGACAGCACTATATCAATGGGGGCAAGCTGTCCCTCTGGGCTGTTCCCGGAAGTGTCAGGGACAGCAGGGGCCAGAGAGGATGCCGCAACTGGCTGTGTGGCAGCCGGTGGCGTGATGCCGTAGCGCAGGAGCAGGGGGTCTCCGCTGGCGGTAGGCTCCAGCGAGACAGGAAGGTCACGGGCCTGCGTGTCCCCTGCCGGTCGCAGAAAGATGGTGGCAGCAATGGAGCGGGTACGCGGCAGGACAAAGGCCACATCCGACCGCTGCCGCAGTTGCTCCAGCCAGGCAGCAGTGTAGCGGCCACTGCTGACAGGGCTGATTTCCAGATTGAGTGGGTCTTGCAGCAATCGCTGGTTGAGGGTTTCCACCACGCCGAACTTGACCCCGTACAGGATGAGCAATGGCGTTACAATGGCGGCAAGGCCCAGCACGGCACAGAGCGAGAGGAGGCTCTCATGCCAGTAGTCCTTACAGGCCAGACGACAGGCCCGCAGCAGCAAGCGCGCCTGACCGTTCATGGACTGACAGCCCCTGCCGGGTAACTGGCCCGGCTGACGACCGTATCCGCAACGGGATGTGTTGCAAAGCTGACAAGCTCAAAACCTGCGGCCTGGGCCTGTTGTGGCGCGTGGCTGACCAGCAGCAGGGTCAGGCCCAGTTCTGCGGCCAGTTCGCCAAACAGGGTCAGGACGTTGGCGGCATGGCACGGGTCAAGGGCGGCAGTTGGTTCGTCAGCCAGCACAAGGTGCGGGCCGTGGGCCAAGGCCCGTGCAATGGCCACCCGCTGGCGTTCTCCCACCGAGAGCGTGTCCGGGTACTGATCAAGCAGTTTTGCAATACCCAGCCGCCGGGCCAGCATGTCCATGCGTTTGCGCCCTTCGTCTTCCTGTCCAAGGCTCACGGGATTGAGCAATATGTTTTCCCGTGCGGTGAGGAAGGGCAAAAGCCCCCCGGTCTGCAGCACATAGCCCAGGTGGCGCAAGCGGGCCGCCCCAAGAGCATCGATACCGCCCTGTTGCCAGGCTGCCAGCACATCAATGTTGCTGCCGACCACAGGAGAAAAATGGAAGCGCGGCTCTGCCCCCTCCGCAAGCGAAACCACCTCCGGCCGCAGGATACAGGCCAGTAAGTCCAGTGCCGTACTTTTGCCGCAACCGCTTGGCCCGGTCAGGGCCAGACGCGCACCGCGTGGCACGATAAAATGTTCAAGGCAGAGGCAAAAGCCGCCGGGGCGGCTCTTGCCGATATGGTGCAGTTCAAAGACGTTATCCACAGGTCTACCTGTAGGTTTGGTCGGTTCAGGGCAGCATGCTCAGGGGGACACGATACACCCAGTCCCCGGCATTGGCCTGCCCAAAACTTTCCCAGTTGGCTCGATCCTTGTCGTATTCCTCATAGCGGGCAAGACGGGATTTGAGCCGATTGATGAAAGCCGTCTGCTCTCCCACACTCATGCGATACCAATCCTCTTCGCGCAAAAGCATGATGTCGCTTTTGTAGGGCAGCCCATCCAGAAATTCTGCCAGCAAGCCAAGTTCTGCCAGACTTTTACCGGCGGTGGGCAGATTGGGGTCACGCGCCATGCGGGCCGAAGCCGACAGGATACCCCGGAAAAAGTCGCGTGAATCGGTTTTCTTGGTACGCTCGGCACTGTCAATGATGGCGCGGAGCTGGCTGCCCAGGTCATTGAGCTGATTCTTGGTCAAAAGCACAGCCACTTCCACGCTGGGGCTTTGCTCCTGTCGGGCAAGACGCTTCAAGTCCATGTCCGCTATCCAGGAATTGACCACCGTGGGGGCCTGACTGGCCCGCGTCCGGCCCAGATACTCAAGCTGCATGGCATAGCCAAGGGTGGCGGCAAGGCGGCGGGCTTCTTCCTCAGGGCTGGCGGCCTTGTCAGTTGGGCTGTCCTTGGGGCGGGTCATGATCCGGCCCTCGGCTGTTCCCCTGACCATGTCAACCATCCCCTGCGCCAGGGTTTTGGCCACAGTGGCAAACTGGCGTGCCCCCTCTGCCGGGGTGGGGGCTGCCACAGCCTGATAGTTGGCACGTTGGCCCGAAAGGCGGCTCAGGGCGCGGTAGCTTTGCTCTGCGTAGTTGTGGTTTTTGGCCCCACCGGGGCTTTTGATGTGCAGTGTGGTGATCCAGATGCCCTTTTGCCGGGCCAGGTCGTTCAGCTCGTTGACGCCCATGGGGGTGGATGCGTACTTGTCCCCACTTTTGAGCGGGCCGGCATCGGTGATCAGCAGAATGAGGCGCGAGGAATAGCCTTCCCAGCTCAGGTCCTGCACGGCCTGCTGCACGGCTGCCAGCGAGTCTTCATTAAAGTCGTGGCTGGAAACAGTGGCCTCGCGCACCTGGGCCAGACGGCTTTCCAGGCTTTGGCGGTCTTTGGCAGTGGCAAAGTCGCTCACCACGGTGGAGACGTATTCCAGCCCCGGCACAGCGGCGGTGCTGCTGCGATAGGCCACCACGGCAAAGCCCACATTGTCGGCCATCTTGTCTTTTTCAATGCTGTCATAGATGGCCCGCACCACATTGAGGCTTTGCTCAATATAGGGCTTCATGGAAATCGTGGTGTCAATGACAAGGGCTATGCCTGTCCGGGGCGGCCCGGCCTGGGCAGAGACGGAGGCTGTACTGCCGCCTGTTCCAGGGTCGATGGAGGCCACCTGCAAGAATTTGACGCCCTCAAAGGGGTCTTTCATGTCCAGAATGGGCATGAGGTAGAAGCGTTTTTCGGACACGGCCCCCTCGTCCAGTGGTTCGCTGGCCAGCACAGGGAGGCTGGCCGCTGTCTGTGCCGCCTTGTCCTTGCGGACGGCGGCAAGGAGCCCGTCAAGCCGTGTTTCCATATCCGGCGCAGCGCACAACTGATGTAAATCTGTCTCTGTTTTGAAAAAAAGTACAGGGTCGCGCCCGCTGGGAGGGCTGAAGAGCAGGGTGAGGGACTGGTTCCACGGAGTGGTTACGTCAGCCTCCAGCCATCCCTCGGCCGCGCCGATGGAGCGTCCCACCTGCAACCAGCCCTCCTGCCGGGCATGGACATAGAGCGCGCTGAAGGGCACGAGGTTGGACTTGACCAGCGGGGCCTTACTGTCCGGGGCTGTTCGGAGTTGTGCTCCCGGATGGCTCACAACGCGCTGGTACAGGCTTTTCTTGCCCTCCTGCAACAGGGGGGCAGCCTGTGCCTGCGGGGCAAGGGTATACGCCATGCTACACAGAAGGCAGCACAGGCAGAGAAGGCGAAGGGCTGAATACATCTTATTCTCCTTGCGGCCATTGCCGGAGCAAGAGCCGGGCTTCGGCATCACCCGCATCTGCCTTGCCCTGTACATGGACGCGCAGGGCCGCAAGGGCCTGGGCCGCGCCTTGCTGCCCCTGCTGGAGGGCCTGACCATACCAGTGGCGGGCCTGGGCCATGTCCGCAGGGATGCTGCCCTTGGGCAGGGGATCGACCGGGTCGTAATACTGCCCCACCAGCAGCATGGCTTCTGCATTACCTTTTTGGGCTGCATCTTCCAGCAGGAGAAAGGCCGCGTCACAGGCTTCGGGCGTGGCATCGGCTGCCCGCAGGGGACGGGCCAGTTCCAGACTGAGCGCGGGGTCGGCCTGTCCGCGCAAGTGTTCCCGTGCCATTTGCAGGGGGGAGACTGCCGCGGGCGCGGACTGGCCGGGATTTGGCAATGGCGGTGTGGCTGGTTCGCGCAGGAAAAACCACCACAGTGCCGCCCCAAGCCCGGCCAGAAGCAAGAGCAACGCTATCAGCAGGGGGAGGCGCGAGCGTTTGGGGGGAGTTTCTGCCACTTGCGGAGCTGGCTGGGCTGTGGGCTGTGGTTCAGTCTGCGGGGGGCTGGCCGGTTCTGGTGTCGGCACAGGCTCCGGGACTGGCTCAGGCTGCGGGGCTGGCTCTGGTTGAGGCGTTGGCTCAGATCCTGCGGGG
This sequence comes from Desulfovibrio sp., assembly GCA_017415765.1. Classification (GTDB taxonomy): domain Bacteria; phylum Desulfobacterota; class Desulfovibrionia; order Desulfovibrionales; family Desulfovibrionaceae; genus Desulfovibrio. Next base: position 9,478 of record JAFQED010000052.1, read on the forward strand.
GCACTTCTCCCCATGCCCTGCCCACCCTGCATATGGGAGTAGATGATATTTTCCATACCAAGGCCGCAGTGCCCTTGCCCAGGCAGGGAAATGCGGTAGGCGTCCAGACTGTCCAATTCGTCCACCACGGCCGGGCCGACAGCCAGCCGCAAAAGCCCACTGTCATTGTCCCATGCGTCGGGGAGGAGCGGTGTTCCGCTTTCCTGCCAGCCAGCGGAGGTCAGTACCTTGCTGTCCGAGGCCCGTTGCAGCAGGAAGTTCGGACTTCCCGCCGCAGCTCCTGCTATTTCAATGATGGCATGGCCCGGCCCACGGCTGGGATCTGCCTTGATGATGGCACGCATGTCAGCTCCGGAAAGCCTGCATGATCTGATACAGGCGGTCGTTTTGCTCATGGTTCACATTTTCCTGCCCGTCAAAGTCCGCATTGGCCACGACATTCCAGGCCAGTGCCCGCAGCCAGTCGGTGTACCAGAGGCGATCATGGGGGGCTTCTTCTTCACCGATGCGGGGTTCACCCATGACAGGGGCAGGAGGCTCAAACAGGCAGATACGTTTGCCGCCAAAAAGGATGGTGCGCCCATCCTGTCCCTTGAAGCGCGGGTCAAAGCCCAGCCAGTCCACAAAGGCATTGATGGCATCGGCGGCCAGGCTCACCTGCTTCCAGACAAGGCGTTCCCGCGTCATATTGCTGTAGGCGGCATTGCGGCGTAATTCCGCTTCCAGTTGCTGGCGCAGACCGGAACGGTTGGCGGCGGTGATGAGTTCATGGCAGAGTTGATCCAGCTCCTTGGGCGGCAGGGCATAGCGGTTGCGCAGATCGGCATTGCCAGCAAGCTCGCGCAGACATCCTGCCCAGTGTTCCAGTACGCGCTGGACAAAACGGGCTGCGCTGTCGCGGGGCGCGGCAGACTGGCCTGCCGCTTCGGGCTGGTTGACCGCAGTGCCCCCGGCAGCAGCAGGGGACGCCGGGGAGCTGTCACCAAAAATATCATCAAGGATGTCGCTGGCAGAAACCCGTGCCCCCACCAGCGGGGCCTGGGGCGAGAGCTTGTCTCCCCCTTCTTCCTGTCCTATGCGGGAGCAGATCTCGTGCAGGTCGTGGTCGCGCACTTGCAGGGCTGCCAGAAATTCGCCAAAGAGCTGCTTTTCGGCCAGCTGGGCCAAAAGGGCCACCAGCCTGCGGGAAAGCTGCTCCTGCTGGCGGCGCAATTCCTCGCGGTCGCTGGTTTTGTAGAAGGGGGCCAGCCGGGCCAGGGTCTGCTCGCGCTTTTCTGCCACGATGACGCCTATCTGCTGGCGTTTGAGTTCCGGGTTGCAGAGGGGGCGCAGTTTTGCGCGCAGCAGGCTGACGCCGCCATCGTTGAGAGTCATGGCAGCCTGCCAGACCTGTTCTGGCCCGGCCACATGCCGCTGTACCAGCGGGGAGTTCAGGAAGGCTGCGCGTACCTCCTCCACATAGGCTTGCTGGTCGGGGCGCACACCCACCTCGCGCTCCTGTTCAAAATCAAAGATGGCCTCGCAGCGAAAGTTGGGGTTACGCAGCAAAAAGATATTATTGAAGGGATGCACGCCGTCCCAGTTGGTGGGCCAGTCGTGCTGCTTGCCAAAGAAGTCCAGCAGGGAGGATTGCAGACGTGTTGTCCAACGGCTTTCCACGCTGGGAGTGCCCTTCTTTTTTTCAAATTCCAGATCCATCTTGGTCAGCACCAGGAAGAGGGCCGGGGGCTTGCCTGCCCGGTGGGCCGGGTTCTCCCCGTGTGTGGCGCAGATCCATTCGTGGATGGTACGCGGCAGATCCTGCACTTCCTGATTGCCTGGCCCAATGCAGAGCAGCATACTGGTGAGTTCCTTTTCCTCGCAGTAGCGTTCAAAAAGGTAGGCAACCTTGCCTCGAAGGAAAAGATTTTCCAGTGTGCCGGGGCGTTCCAGCTCATGGCGCAGGTCTTCCAGCTTCAGGCGTGAGCGGTAGCCGGGAAAATCCAGCAGATCGGTATGGTCAAAGAAGTCATCGGGCTTCTCGCGCATGGGGATGGTTATCTCGGCGGTGAGGGCGGTCACCACTGGCCGGGGCAGTTGGACGACGCGGCCCGCTGTACCCTGGACGGCAAGATCGTCTCCCCCCTGCCCCAGACCGCGCAGGAGAGCCACATCTATGATACTGGTTTCGCGCGGGATGAGTGCCGAGAGCGGGCAGCCGGCTTCTGTGGGGAAGCCAAGCTCAAGCAGGGCAGAGCAGAGGCTGAGATAGAGGGCCTCAAATTGGGGGATGCTGTCCCAGATCAGGCCAAAAAGCCTGGCCCTGTCCTCAAGGGAAAGGCGCGGGGCAAGCTCTGTTGCCTGCTGCCAGTAGCCCCGCTGGAGCAGTTGCACACGGGGGCGCGAGAGAAAATTTTTATTGCAGTAGTCGCGGATGTCCTCCACATCATCGGCACTGACCCCGGCATCCTCGGCCGGGCCTGTCCCTGCCCGGCTGGCAAGCTCCACAAGGGCCTGTTGCAATGCTTCTGCTTCGGGGGCGTCCTTGTGTTCGCAGTCAGCATAATAGGTATTGGCCAGCACGCGCACCACATCGGCTTCGGTCAGCAGACGCAGCCGGATGGGAAAGGCCGGGTCTGCCCCGGCCGGTGGCGTTGTGGTAAAACGGGTCACAAGGCCCGTGGATTCCTTGCCGCCTTCGGGGTTGATCTTTGTAATAAAATCACAGCTCTGTCCGGCAAAGTCTGCCATCAGGTTGCCGCGTACATCACGGGCCAGTGTGGAGATGAGGTAGGATTTGCCCGACTGGCTTGGCCCAAAAACGCCCACACACATCTTGCGCCGTGCGGCCTGCTCGCACTTGAGGAAAAAGCGTGCCGTATGACGCATATCCTTTTGCAGGGAAGTGCTTTCGCTGCCCACGCTTTCGCTGTTGTCCTTAAGCCAGCCAGCCGCCTGGCGGGACTTGTCTGCCAGTTCGGCACAAAGGCGTGCCAAATCCATGTTCTGCTGCATACGTATCCCCGTTTATCCTGCATCGGTCACGATGCCGGTATCCAGCCAGTAGCCTTCGTCCAGCTTCAAGGTTTGCAGACGTATTTCAAGGTCGCGGCGGTCGACCCCTCGCCCCTGGGCATCCACGATGGCATCAATGCTGAATTCACCCTCGCTGCGCTGGTCTTTTTCCTCATCAGTGCGGGGGGCCTCGTCCCAGATGTCGTCCACCCGCAGACGAATATCCACCATGTACGGCAAACGACCAGAGGCACGGGCGCGGGCTTCCTCATTGGCAAAGGTCAGCAGGTGGTAGCGGGTGGTGGGCCAGCGTTCGGCATCCAGCTGGCGGTAGCCGATGGAAAGCGGCCCGCTGAACGCCACGGAACGGCTTTGCTCCGAACCTTCCCGGCTGTCCACATCTACCCGGAACCAAACCTTGGGGCGGCGCAACTGGCTGTTGATGTCCATCTCGCCAATATAGCGGGCTGTGGAGCTGAGGCGCAATGAGCCGGAATCAAAGGAAAATCCTTCAAGATGGCCGTCCGCCAGGGCACAGAGGATGGCCCCCACCACCACCGTGGTCTTGGGGTCGGTAATGCGGCCAAGGGCATCAGCAAAGGGATACCAGCTTCCCACATGGTAACGCCGCATGGGGAGTATCCTGTCCGGCGGCACGGGCAGTTTTGCCAGTGCTGTGGCAATGACGCCCTGCCATGTGCTGGGGCGGCCGGTAAGCAGCAGCACATCACTGTCATACAGTTTTACCAGCTCACACAGGGCAGAAAGGGCCGGGCCGAGGGTGGCGCGGATGGTGGCATCGATGGCGCGTGGACGCACTGCAATGGGCGTTGCCAGCAGGTCAAAGCGTTCCAGGCCGGGACAGGCCCGTAAGGCCATGCTTTCGATGGCCCGCAGGATAGTGGCCTGGGGGCGTGGGGCACGGGTGGCAGGGCGGAAGGTCGGCTCGTCATCCGCACGGGTTGGGCGGGCGTCCTGCGCAAGGGGGGATGCTTCAAAAAAGTCGCCCAGTCGGCAGACGTGCGTCACGTCATCCAGCGAAGAATCCTCACAGGCGGCAAGCAGTCCCAGGGCCACCGGTACGGCTATCTGCCGTACCAGCCGCATACGGATGTTGCGCTCTTCCTGCGACATGCCGATGAAGTCCCGCCCGAACCACTGCCCCAGCAAGGCCCGTGGTTCTGCCAGCCCCTGTTTGACCAGAGCTTCACCTATGGCCGGGATGACGTGGTTTGCCACCACTTCGCGCAAGACCTCATCCCCGGCGATGTTGAAACCGTCACGGAACGTGGTGTGCGGCACGATACGGGCCGTATCCCCTTCACCGCTGGCCAGTTCATAGGTGGTGATGGAAAGGTCGGTGGTACCGCCGCCAATGTCGATGGACGCTACCCGCACACAGGGGCGTCCACCCAGTTCGGCCCGTGGTTTGCCCATCAGGCGGAAGAGGTGATGGGCATCGCCATGCTGTTTGACGGCCAGCTCGTTGTACAGCAGCACAAGCTGTGAGCAGCTTGCCTCGTCCCAGTCGCAGCGTACCTGCGGGCTTTGGCGGTAGTCGCCACTGCTGTTTTTGCCCTGTCCGGCTGGCAGATAATGCTGCTCCCAGCCCAGAGCCTGCCAGACGACACGCACCGCCCAGAGTACCCAACGCCGGAAGATGCGTTTTTCTGCCACGGGCATGGCTGTGGGTACGGTAAAGATGAGGCGGCGCAGTCGGCGCGGCAGATTGGGCAGCTCTCGCCTGGCCCGTGTGGCCGGAGAATTGATGGTGACCAGTGCCTGGGTGATGATTTCCCCCAGCATGAACAGCATCAGCGAGGAGCGGGTAAAGATGGATTCAAAGATGGGTTCGCGTGGCTGGCTGCGCAGGGCCGGGCTTTTCTTGAACAGCGGGTCGTCAAAACAGGCAAGGGGGGTGCCCAGCGGGTTGAGCTGGCGGGCAAACAGCCCACGGCTGACCATCGGTTCGGCCTGACCGCCCGTGTTATACCGCCAGCTTTGCTGCCACGGGCGTTCGTCCCAAAGATAGCGTTTGGGGCTGGACATGCCGGTGGTGCCTTCCGCACAGACGGCCTGTGTGGCCAGCCAGGCGGCCTCTGGGCCAAGGCGCACGGCCGAAGGCCAGGCAAAGGCCGGACTTTGCCTGCCGGAGCGGCGCGACAGGGCGTCATTACCAAAGGTGGCGTCCACAAATTCCACCCGTGTTTCAAACGGTTCTGCATAGACGCGTTCTGGTCGGCTGAGGTCACGCAGTTCCAGCAGGTAACTGTCATTGAGGTTGGTCACACGCTGGGGCAGGGTCTCCACCAGTATGCCCGTGCTGCGGGAATTGCCGATGTCAAGGACAAGATCCACATCCACCGGCGTGTCGCGTTCGGGATTGATGACCTGTGCTGCCAGATCGTCCAGGGCAAGGCGCAGCACCTCAAGCCAGGTCAGATAACTGGCAAGATGTTCCAGCAGCCAGGGGTTGTCATCCTGCCACGAGCCGCGTCCCCTGTGCCGGGCCTGCCGCCACGCGCCATAGATGCCTGCAAGCCATTCGTCCACCCAGGGCGCATTGAGGAACCAGGAATTGTCCCGCACCAGATGGGCCAGCATAAAATGCCCGTGCGCTGTCACGTCCTGCGGGGAAAGGGCATGGTATGTCTCGCCATCCACGGGGCGTGGCTCCACATTGGTGTCAAGGGCCAGCACGACCCGCAGCGTCCCCGGCTGCTGCTCAGAGCGCAGGATGCGCGCCCGTGCCCAGTTGGATGGGCCACATTCAAAACGACGTCCCCCATCGGGCCAGGGCTGGTCAAGCGTCCGCAGAAAGGGGATGGGCAGCCAGTGCCCTTCCCAGGTTTCCAGGCAGCGGCGGGCGTCCATGTCATAATCATAGTCGGAGGGCTGGTTGCTGAGCTGGTCTATAAAGCCGTCATCCGTCTCAAGCAGGCAGCGCAGATAATGGGCATAACGGCCCTCGCTGTCGCCCGCCGGTTTTTTTTCTTCGCGAAAGTAACGCCGCAGCCGTTGGATGGCTGCTTCTGGCAGGGCAAAGTCCAAAAACTGCGGGCAGCCGCCGGGGATGATACTGACCGGCGAAAGATAACGGGGGATGGCTTCCATGCTTATTTCCTCTTGAAACGGGCGTCCCACTTGTTGTTGGAGCCGCCCAGCTCGTTCCCCTTGCACTGGGTAGAGCTTTCCCTGCCAGTGCAGTCAACCTTTTGTGGCACATAGCTGCCCCCCCTGGGGCAACGCGCACCATCGGCATTGAATTGCAGACGATCGCCGTTGAAGCGGGCCCTGGCCGGGCCGCTGCACACCTGCCCGTTACGTTCGCGCACAAAACGCCGCCCCTTGCCGTTTTTGTCAAAGCAGTATTCGGCGATGATGGGTTCACGCGAGGGATGCGAGAACAGACCGGTTTCGCTTGTCCAGCACCCTTCAAGGAAGGCCAGGTCGTTCTTTTTGGCCGCATCATCGGGGATGCTCAGATCCTCGTTCTTTTTGGGCTTGGGCCGCTCCTTGGGCTTTTCTGCCGGTCTTTCCGGCTTTTTGGGTTTTTCCACAGAGGGAGCCGGTTCCGGCTCAGGCGGTGTTTCGCCCAGGAAGGGTTCCACCACCTCCGGTTCAGGTTTGGGCGGTTCTGCCTTGGGGGCAGGGGGCTTGCACAGGGCAGCGCGTTCCTGCAACTGTCGCCAGAGTGCGGCAAGCTCGTCATCCAGTTGGGCGGCGCGGTTTTTTTCCTCCAGCAGACTGCTCTCATCCAGGCGGAAGCAGGACGCTGGCAGGGGCGAGGGGGCAAGCCCCAGGGCCGCCAGTAATAACCAGAGCAGCAGGGCCAGCAAAAGCAGGGGCAGCAGCCACGGCAGACAGCCCCCGGCAGGGGAAGGTGCTGCGGGAACCAGCGGAGGAGGTGGTGGCGGGGGCGGTGGGGCCGCGCCCAGCCGGGTCAGGTCTTGCGGTTGCGCGCCCACCGTACCCGGTGCAAAACCCCAGTTGATAAGTACGGGCTGTCCGTCCACGGCCCAGAGGTCTTCCTCGGCAGGGTGTTGCAGGGCCAGCCGTAGCAGTTGGGCAGAGATCTCCCTGTCGGTCTGTTGCGCAGCAAAGGCCTGGATGCCCCGCGCAAGCTCTCCGGCGCGCGCCCGGATGGCCCCGGCCTCTGCTTTCGGCAAGTCGCGCAGACAGCATGGCGGTGCAGCGGGATCGGGGCCGTGATAGTACCAGTCCACACTCTGGCCGTTGCTGTCATGCTGCGGTTCAGCCAGGAGGGCAGCATGGGCTGGCCCCAGTTTTTGCAGGAGGATGGTGTGCAACTGGCTGTAGCAGTCTGTGGCAAAAATACCCTGACTGGCCAGCGCGCGCATTTGCCCGCGCAAGCTGACGGCAATGCGGATACTCATGGCTTGCCCTCTGTGTTGCTTGTGGCGGGTGCTGCCCCGTTGTCGGCCAGACTGAAAGGCACGCTGGCCGCCCGCAGGAAGTCAGCCAGGGCAGAGCTGGCGATGGCCAGACTGGACTGTCTGTAGGACTCGTCATCCAGCTTGATAAAGGTATTTATGCCCACCACCTGGCCCTGTTCATTGACCAGCGGGCCGCCGCTGTTGCCCTGCGAGACCGTGGCAGAATGGACGATGAGCGGCGGGGTGCGTTCCAGTACCACATTGACCGGGCCTTCGCTGAAGACCACTTCGGGGGCAGATGCTGCATCGCCGCGCAGCAGGGCGAGGAACTTGGGATCGTCCTGGGTAACGGCACTGGGAAAGCCCCAGGCACTGACCTTTTGCGTCCTCATCACGGCAGAACAGAGCTTGAGCGGGGTGATGCCCGGCGCATTGGCAACGTGCAGCACGGCAAAGTCCTGCCCGGCCTGATCCTTCTTGCTGACAAGCGTAGCGGCCAGAGGTTTTTTCAAGGCCTTGTTGACAATGATGATTTTTTGGGCATCCCCCACCACATGGGCATTGCTAACCACATATCCGGGGGACACGAAGAAGCCTGTCCCCATGGACAGCCCCCTGCTTTGCCGTGCCAGCACAAGCACCGTGGCGTTTTCGAGCAATGCCCCTACGCTGCCGGGCGGGGCTGCCGGGATCTGAAGTGGCTCACCCGGCGTTTTGGAGGTCTGGCCGGAGTCTGCCCCAGCAGCATCATGGGGCAGGCGCGTGGCTCCATCCCCGTTTCCTCCCCTGCTTCCCTGTTCAAGAGGGGGCCAGATGATACCCGCAGGCGGGCTGATGCGAGGCAGCTCCTCCTGCACGATGCAGGGTTCCTTTTCCAGCAGGGCACGCAGTTGGGCCAGAAAAGCCTCACGGGACTGGTTGTCCTGCCGCGCTGTGGCAAGCCCTTCTTCCAATGCGGCGCGGCGGCCTTCTGCGGCTTGCCATTCCTGCCAGAGCAGCCACGCCACTAGCAAGAGCAGGGCACACAGGAGCAACGATCCCCAAAACAGGGGACGACGCCAGAACGGCAGGGGGGGGGAAGGGGCTTCGGTCTCCGGGGGCGTGCTAACGGGGGAGGGCTTGTCGCCGTCGGTCATGACAGGCTCCGTCTCAGAGGGCTTGGGGCAGGGGCGTGGGCCGGAGACTTTGCTCCGGCCCAAAGGATTGATCACAACAGCAGATTGTCAACGGTCTGGCTGTAGGCGTTGAGGCGGGAATCCACATCCTGTCTGGCAGTTTCAAGCTCCTGTCGGGAGTCCTGCCATGCCTCGGCCTGTGCGGTCACACTGCTTGTATCCTTTTTGGGGGCTGACTTTTTGGCTTTGGCAGGTTTGGCTGCCCCGGCAGGTCGGGCCGAGGGTGCGGACTGCGGATAGTGTCCGGCCAGGGCCTGACGGTATTCGCTGTCCTTGCTGTCCATGCTGGCGGCGGTATTGCCCAGGATATAGGATGTCTCTTCCAGCCCGCTGCGGATCTCCTCATAGCGTTGCTGGAAGGAGGCCCGGTCAAGCTGGCCAGCCCGGAACTGTCCCACGGCCTGTTTGAACTGGCTGTCATAGCAGTTGGCAGCCAGCCTGGCGGCGGCTGTGGCACGATCCATGCCGGCAGCGTCATCACCAAGCTGGCGGGCATAGGCCTGATAGTAGGCTTCATCACGCTGGCGGGCCTGATTCTTGCCGTAGATATTACCGGCCACCGCGCCGGTGGCCCCACCCACAGCAGCCCCGGCCAGTGCACCTTCAACTTTGCCTGTGGCAAGGCCGCCCACCAGTGCGCCCAGAAGCGCGCCTGCGATACCGCCTGTGGCGGTGCTGCCGCCCTCGCTGCCTTCATCCTGGCGCAGGTCGTGGATGGGGCGATAGCACTGGGGATAATGGTTCACCCGTGTTTTTTGTTCACCATACCTGCTGGCCGCACAGCCCGGCAGCAACAGGCTGGCAGTGAGCAGGGCAATAAGCGCATAATATCTGCCTTGTTTTTTCACGATAGTCCTCCTTGGACTGGAGTACCAGATGCCCTTGCATATCCTACTGTAAAATCCTTCCTCTCGGCAAGAGGCATCTGACGGGGATTTGCTTTTGACGGCTCTCTGGGGTATGCTAGGTAGAATTTTATGGTGTTGAGGTCTTTCAGGGCCTGTTTGCCCGTGCGGGCCAATGTTTTGCAAGGAGTTCTTTCTCATGAAAAAATTGTTCAGCCTTGTTCTTGCCAGTGCTGTACTGCTCGCTGCTGCTGCCGCGTCTGCCGAACCCCAGCGTTTGACCATGGCCACTGGCGGCACTTCCGGCGTGTACTTTCCCCTGGGAGGGGCCATCAGCCAGGTGCTGACCAACAAAAGCAATGGTGGATTTGCCGTGACCGCACAGGCCACCGGGGCCTCTGGCGAGAACATGCGCCTTGTGGAAGCCGGAGATGTGGACATCGCCATCGTCCAGAACGACGTGGCTGACTCTGCCTTCAACGGCAAGGCTCCCTTCCGCAGCAAGTTGGGCAAGGCTCGCGCCATTGCCCGCCTGTATCCCGAATACCTGCATGTGGTGGCCTCCAAGGACAGCGGCATCACCAAGCTGGAAGACTTCAAGGGCAAGAAGATTTCCGTGGGCGCACGCGGCAGCGGTAACGAACTGAACTGCCGTCAGATGTTTGAATTTTACGGGCTGGACTACAACAATGTGGAGCCCATCTTCCTGCCGTACGGTGAAACTGCCGACCAGTTCAAGGACCGCGCCCTTGACGGCTTTGTTTTCACCATCGGCACGCCCAATCCTGCCATTCAGGACATCACCACCGCACAGGAAGTGGTCTTTGTGCCCATGGATGGCCCCATTGCCGACAGCATCGTTGCCAAGTTCCCCTATCTCGTTAAGGATGCCATCCCTGCCAAGACCTACAAGGGGCAGGAAAACGCTGTCCCCACCCTGTCTGTGCAGGCCATTCTGGTCGTGCGCGAAGACCTGCCCGAGGACACGGTGTACAAGCTGACCAAGACCCTGTTTGAAAATCTGGCTGATGTGGCCCGCGCCCACAACAAGGGGGGAGAGATCCTGCTGGATCGCGCCACCGATGGCGTGACCATCCCCTTCCACGCCGGTGCTGCCAAATACCTTAAGGAAAAGGGTGCCCTGAAGTAGCCTCTGGCACTTTCGTGTGCGCCGGGCAGGTTTGACCGTCCGGCGCGCTTTTGGCTTTTGTCATGGCAAGAACATGTCTTTGCGGGATGATCCTGGCTTGCCTCCTCTGGGGGCTGACCTCGTGTCCCTTGGCGGCACAGTTGGTGGCGCAGTCTGCCCCATCGGCAGAGAACTGGCTTTCCGGCCGGGCCTTGATGCTGCTTGTCAACGATGGTCAGGGCAGGGTATTGCAGCGGATCCCCCTGTGCCGCAGGGGCTGCTTTGGGATCCGCTATACCCATTCCGTAGCTCTGAGCCCTGTAGAGGACTGGTTTTATGCCAGGGGCAGGACGATCGTTCTGGACAAGACCATCTATCAGGATTTTGGGGCAGGGCTGCCGCATAGTCCCGAAGCCGGGCAGCTGATGCAGGTGGCTGGGGGACAGGTCAGCATCAGCGGTTATGACAGACCCCTGCCCGAACTTGTGCTGCGGGTGGGGCGTGTTGCCCGGCACACCCTGATCTTGCCTCGCTGTTGCCACCCCGATGCCGGGCCGTCCTTGCGCAGCCATGAGGAAGAACTGGCCCTGAGCCGTCTGGCCAAACCGGGTAGCGCAGTCGCCATGAGCCTGAGTTTTACCAGTTTCAGATACCGGCCCTGATGCGGGCCAGATCATATTTTTGTAGAGGCGGTTTGCATGAGTCACAAGGAAAGGATGCGGATCATAGATAAGGAAGGTGCCGGGGGATTTGCCCTGGAAGAAGGGACGGTACTGGATTCGGCGGCGGTGGAGAAGGTGCAGGAAACAGTGGATGTTTCCGAAATTGTTGCCAAGTACGACAAGGAATCCTCCTACCGCACATTTGCAGGCTGGCTGGAACTGCTTGTCAAAGTGATCTGTATCGCCTTCTCTGCCTTCCACCTCTACACTGCTGCAATGGGGGCCTATCCTCCCCAGATCCAGCGTGCCGCCCACCTTGGTTTTGTGCTGGTACTCATTTACCTGCTCTATCCGGCCAGGGCCACGGCCAGCAAGCACAAACTGGCATGGTACGATGCCCTGCTTGCCCTGGCGGGCGGCACAGTCTGCGCCTATATCATCTGGAATTACGACGTCATCGTTCTGGATGCCGGGCCGCCCACCGAGATGGATTTCTGGTTTGGTTGCGCTGCCATTTTGCTGGTACTGGAGGCGACCCGTCGCATCGTGGGGCTGCCCATTACCCTTGTGGCAGTGGTCTTTCTGCTCTATGCCAAGTTCGGCAACCTTATCCCCGGTATGCTGGGGCATCGTGGTTTTTCCATAGAACGCATCGTGGGGCATATGTACCTGACCACCGAGGGGCTGTTTGGTATGCCGCTGGGGGTCTCGGCCTCCTTTGTCTTTCTGTTCATCCTGTTCGGGGCCTTTTTGCACAGCACGGGCCTTGGCAAGTTCTTCATTGACCTTGCCCTGGCGGCGGCCGGTCGCTATGTGGGCGGCCCGGCCAAGGTGGCCGTGCTGGCCAGCGGCTTTTTTGGTACCATTTCCGGCTCATCGGTGGCCAACACCGTTTCTACGGGTACGTTCACCATCCCGTTGATGAAGAGCGTGGGCTACCGTGGTGCTTTTGCTGGCGCGGTGGAAGCCGCATCCTCCACGGGCGGGCAGATCATGCCACCCATCATGGGAGCTGCCGCCTTCATCATGGCGCAGTTCCTTGGTATGGGCTATGCCGAGATAGCCAAGGCCGCCCTGATCCCGGCCCTGCTGTATTATCTGGCCGTGGGCTTCATGGTGCATATGGAGGCCAAACGGCTTGGCCTGGTGGGCATCCCCAGGGAGCGGCTGCCTCGTACCTGGCTGGTATTGCGGCAGGGGGGCTATCTGCTCATCCCCATCCTTGTGCTGATCTGGCTGCTGATGCAGGGTTACACGCCGCTCAAGTCGGCCTATTACTGCATCATCACCACGGTGCTGATCTCTCTGCTGGCCAACAACATCAAGGCTGTGGCCGGGGCCAGCGCAAGCAATATCAGTGAAACTCGTGCTTTTATCGAGTGTAACAAGCTGGCATTTAAGGACATTCTGCTGGCCATGGAAAATGGCGGGCGTCTGGCCCTTGGCGTGGCCGCAGCCTGCGCCTGCACGGGCTTTGTCATCGGTGTGGTCAGCCTGACCGGCTTGGGCCTTAAACTGGCCAACGCTATTTTGACCTTGTCGGCTGGCAATCTGGCCCTGACGCTCGTGCTGACCATGCTGGCCTCCATCGTGCTGGGCATGGGGCTGCCCACCACGGCCAAGTACATCGTGCTTGCCACTATTGCCGCCCCGGCCATCACCCAGCTTGGCGTACCGGTTTTGGCCGCGCATCTCTTTATCCTGTACTTTGGCATCCTGGCAGACCTGACCCCGCCAGTGGCCCTGGCAGCCTATGCCGCAGCGGGCATAGCCAGGTCAGAACCCAATGCCACAGGTTTTATGGCGGTCAAGCTGGCCTTTGCGGGCTTTTTGATCCCCTATATCTTCTGTTACAACCCCGGTTTGCTGATGATTGGGGCCAGCAACATGGAGGTTCTGTTTATCGTGCTGACCGCCGGGGTGGGGATCGCCTCCCTTTCCTTTGCCAGCGTGGGCTACTGGCTGCGCGACCTCTTTATCTGGGAACGTCTGCTCCTTGTCGCAGCGGCCATCACCCTTATCACTCCCGGTCTGATAACGGACATCGTGGGTATTTCCCTGATGGCCGTGACCTTTGCTCTGCAACGGGTCTTCAAGGCCGGGCCGCCCAGAGCGCGCAAGGTTGCCGAGGCTGGGTAAGCTACAAGCATTGCATACTAAAAATAAGAAGCCCGTCAGCGTATGGTTGACGGGCTTCTGGTATATGCAGTCAGAGAAAGGGCTATAGCCTCCTAAGGCATTTTCTGATTGAAACACTCTGTGTTTCAATCCATACGCTGCCTACGCTTCGCGGGAAAAGCGCGGTTTTCCCGCTTGCTTACGGCGCGGGCGTCCGCTCGCGCGTCCGCCAGAGCGATGCCATTTTCAATGGCATTTCGCTCTAAGCTGTCGCCCAGCTCACGCAGTCTAGCAGGACTTGGCTTCTGCCACAATGCCACGGCGTTCCATTTCTGCCACGGCCTTGCGGCAAAATTCTGGCAGAAGGGCCTGAGCCTGCGGTGTCAGTTCCACCTGCATGGTCTTGTAGTCAAAGGGTTGCAGACCGATCACAACCGCTTCGGGCCGATGTCCGGCCAGTTCACAACTGATGAGGGTATCCACCAAATCTGTCTGGTGCATGGAATCGCGGAAGCTCAGGCTTTTGCGCAGGTCTTCGCCTTCCAGCAGGTAGATGGTGCCTGGGGCTTCCGGCCCAAGCACCACATCCAGCACTATGACCATGTCGCACTCTTGCAGCTCCGACATGAGCATAAGGCCCTGTGTGCCGCCATCCATCAGGCGGACATTCTCTGGCCAGGTGTAGTGCTCCTGCAGGTATTCCAGCGCACGGACGCCGAAGCCTTCATCCCGCAGCAGGATATTGCCGACACCCAAAACAAGGATTCGTTTTTCATTCATGGCACATCCAAAAAAAGGCGGGGTCAGGCCCCGCCTTTCTGTTTGCTATGCTGGCACAGTCCGCAGTTTACAGCACCTTGAACTTGTGCACTTCGTTGGTTTCACCATCAATGACATGCACGGCACAGGCAATGCAGGGGTCAAAGGAGTGGATGACGCGCAGGATTTCCACCGGACGCTTGGGATCAGCCACAGGAGTACCCTTGAGGGCTTCTTCGGCCGGGCCGGGGACGTTCTTGGCGTCGCGCGGGCCAAGATTCCACGTGGTGGGCACCACCAGCTGGAAGTTGGCGATCTTGGCGTCCTTGTCGGTAACGATCCAGTGCGAAAGGCCGCCACGCGGTGCGCTGACCCAGCCCACGCCCTTGGCATTGGCGGGAGCGGGGTAGTCTTCCACGATCTGCTTGTCGTTGACGATATTGTCTTCAAATTCCTGCATCCAGACTTCGAGCTGCTGGGCGATGACCAGCGTTTCGATACCACGGGCGGCAGTACGGCCAAGGGTGGAGAAGAGAGCTTCCGGCCCGACATTGAGGGTCTTCAGCACATGATCCACCACCGGTTTGACGGCCTTGTGGTTCTGGGCATAGGAGATGAGCACATGGGCCAGGGGGCCGGTTTCGATGGAGTGTCCATCGTAGCGCGGGGCCTTGAGCCAGGAGTAACGGTCGGTATCGCCCATCTTGGTGAAGGCCGGCTTGGTTTCACCTTCATAGGGGGCGCGGGCCTGGTCGCCTTCATACCAGCTGTGGCGGACGTGTTCGGCAACCTTGGCCTGGTCAAAGGGCAGCACCTTGCCGAGGTCACGGTCAAGGATAATGCCGGGCTTGAACCAGCGGGAGTCAAGGTCGCGCTCGCCGCCGGGCACGGGGAATTCACCGCAGGTCATGAAGTTGCGGGTCCCACCGTAGGTGGCACATTCCTTGTAATTGGCGGCCACGGCCAGGAGATCCGGGATGTAGTACTGTTCAATGAAGTCACGCGTGAGCTTGTAGAGGCTCTTGAACTCATTGATGCGTTCCGGCTTCAGGGCATCGTAGCAGGTTACGCCACCGCCCACCGTGAACTGGGTGTGCGGGTTCTTGGCCCCGAAGACAGCCATGGCGCGGGCAGCACTGACCTGCACACGCAGGGCCTGCAGGTAGTCGGCCGTGCCGATGAGGTTGATTTCGGGGCTGAGGGTATAGGCCGGATGCCCGCCCAGGAAGTAGGCATTGGTGAAGGGGCCAAGCTGGCCGCTTTCCACAAAGGTTTTAAGTTTGGTCTGCACAGCGCGGTAATCATCTGCCGTAACCTTGCGGTCAGAGATGGAGGTGGCAATGCTGGCAGCCTTGACCGGGTCGGCCTGCAGGGCAGAGGTCACATCCACAAAGTCCAGGGCGTGCAGGGCATAAAAATGCACGATGTGGTCGTGCAGGTACTGCATGGCCAGCACAAGATTGCGGATGTAGGTGGCATTGGCCGGAATGGGCTTGTTGATGGCGTCTTCCAGAGCGCGGGTGGAGGCCAGGGCGTGCGTGTAGGTACACACACCACAGGTGCGCTGGGTAAAGTGCTGGGCATCACGCGGGTCACGGCCCTTGAGGATATTTTCCAGCCCACGGAACAGGGTACCGCAGCTACGGGCTTCCTTGATCTTGCCCTTTTCAACTTCCACTTCAACGCGCAGATGCCCCTCGATACGGGTCAGCGGATCCACCACCACCGGGCCGGAGTAATCACTCTGGGGCGCTTTGATGACTTCGCTCATAATGATCTCCCCCTAGTTCTGGTAGAAAGGCGACAAATCGTCCCAGAAGCCGGGCTCGCTGCAACCGATGCAGGGATGGCCGGCGGCAACAGGCCAGTTGGTCTCGTTGAAGAGCACCTTGGGACAGTTGTTGTAAGTCTGCGGGCCCTTGCAGCCCAGGTCATACAGACACCAGCCCTTGCGCGCTTCTTCGGAATTGAAGGAGGGCGCAAACTCGCCAGCGTCAAAGTGCTTGCGGCGTTCGCAGAGGTCATGCACGGTGTGCTTGAAGAACATTTCCGGGCGGCCCAGTTCGTCCACCTTGATTTCCTGCCCGCGCAGCAGGGCCACGATGGTGCCCACAAGGTTGAGCGGGTTGGGGGGGCAGCCAGCAATGTTGATGGCCTTGACGCCTAGCTCGGCATACGCATCGTTGACGCCCTTGGCACCGGTGGGGTTGGGTGCGGCAGCCTGCACACCGCCAAAGCAGGCACAGGTACCCATGCAGATGACAGCCTTGGCCTTGGGCAGGATGCCCTTGCAGATGTCATACATGGTATGTCCGCTGATATAGCCGAACTTGCCATCCTGCGCGGTGGGGATCGCCCCTTCGACGATGCAGATGAAGCCATTGGGATCAGCCACGGCCTTGTGCAGCGCGTCTTCGGCGGCATCACCGGCGGCAGCCATGATGGTTTCATGGTAGTCCAGCGAGATGGTGTCGAGGATCAGGCTGTCGATGAAAGGCTTGTAGGTGCGCAAAACAGCTTCGGAACAGCCCGTGCATTCGGCAGCATGCAGATAGACCACGGACGGGCGGCGGCCGGTCAGCGCGGCGGCCACTTCAGGGGCAAAGGCGGGGCCCATGCCCATGGTCACGGCTACGGCCGTACAAAATTTCATAAAGTCGCGGCGGCTCACGCCCTGGCGTTCCAAACGCTCCTCTCCGCTTTGCTTGCCCAGACCCACGGCAATACGCATAATAGCCTCCTGGCAAAAGTGAGTGAAAGGCACAACGGGAAACTTTCCCACATGACGTGTCACAACACGGTGCGGGCAGTACCGCAACCGGCATAGTAATGACAACGCCTTTATTTTCCACAGAACTTACACCTATTTCCAAGCGGGGTCAACAGGAGGCATGGATTTTCCTGTCAATGCGGAGCGGCCGGGGAAGTACATCATGGCTACTTGCCTTGCCCCCGCTGCTGCGTTACCGTGCGCCAATAAACTGCCATTGAACGAGGTTGCCATGAAACTCGAATCCCTTTGTCTCCATGCTGGCTACAGCCCGGAAAACGGCCAACCCCGCGTTGTGCCCATCAGCCAGAGTACCACCTTCAAGTACGCCTCCACAGCCGAGGTCGCCAAACTCTTTGACCTTGAAAGCGCGGGCTTTTTTTATACCCGCCTTGCCAACCCCACGGTGGACGCGGTGGAGCAGAAAATTGCGGCTCTTGAGGGCGGGGTAGGGGCCTTGTGTACCTCCTCCGGCCAAGCCGCCAGTATGCTCTCCCTGCTCAACATCGCCAAAAGTGGTGACCATATCATCAGTACGTCCAACATTTACGGCGGCACCTTCAACCTTTTTGCCGTCACCCTGAAAAAGCTGGGCATTGAAGTGAGCTTTGTGGATCAGACCGCTGCCGATGCCGACATTGAAGCACTGGTGCGCCCCAATACCCGCGCCTTTTTTGGCGAGACCCTGACCAATCCCTCCATGGATGTGCTGGACATTGAACGCTTTGCCCGTCTGGCCCACAAGCACGGTATGCCGCTGATAGTGGATAATACCTTTGCCACGCCCGTGCTGTGCCGTCCTTTTGAATACGGGGCGGATATCGTTATCCATTCTACAACGAAATATATGGACGGCCACGCCCTGCAAGTGGGTGGCGTTATTGTTGACAGTGGTAATTTTGACTGGACTGGTGGGCGTTTTCCCGAATTTGTGGAGCCGGACGCATCCTACCACGGCCTTGTTTATACACAGGCCTTTGGCAAGGCTGCCTACATTATCAAGGCACGGGTGCAGCTGATGCGGGATATGGGCTGCTGCCAAAGCCCGCAAGGGGCCTTTTACATCAATCAGGGTTTGGAGACCCTGCCCCTGCGGATGGAAAAACACTGCCGCAATGCCGAGCGTGTGGCGGCCTGGCTGGCCGGGCATCCAGCGGTAGAGTCTGTCAATTACCCGCGTCTGCCCGGCAACCCCAACAAGGCTTTGGCCGACAAATATCTGCCCGATGGTTGCAGCGGCGTTGTTTCCTTCTCGCTCAAGGGGGGGCGGGAGGCCGGTGCCCGTTTCATCGACGCGCTCAAGCTCGTCTCCCTGCAAGTGCATGTGGCCGATATCCGCAGTTGTGTGCTGCATCCGGCCAGCTCCACCCACCGCCAGCTTACGGATGCCCAACTGCACGAGGCAGGTATCACACCGGGCATGGTGCGGCTTTCGGTGGGTCTGGAAAATGTGGATGACATTGTGGCAGATTTGGAACAGGCACTGGCCCAGGCCGGGGCATAAGGCCACAGACGGCCGATTCTGCAAAACAGTTGGCGTATCCATGACTGCCTGCAGCGACCACGCCCAGACAGATATGGATACGCCATTTTTAGAGCGACTGCCATTTTCAATGGCATTTCGCTCTAGTAACGCTTTACGACCAGTTCATCCACATCCCGCTTGGGGACATAATGTACCTGTTCTGCATCGCGCCAATAGCTGAAGGATCCGTTTTCAGGCATGGGGGCCACACGGCGTTCCTCCTTGGCTACTCCCAGGCCAAGCACCAGGGCTGGTTTCATGCCCTGCGGTATTTCCAGGAGTGCCGGTACAGCCTGATGGTCAAAGGACTGGATCATACAGCAGCCCCAGCCCTTGCTGGTGGCAGCAAGCTGTATGGTCTGGCAGGCAATGCCTGTATCCCAGCAATGCACTTCCTTCCCGCCTTCCGGGGCAAGTACCACGATAAACGCCGTGGGGCGTTCGCCAGGGTGGGGGCCGCCCCAATCCTTGAGTGCCCCTGCCCAGCGTGTAAGCGCAAAGAGCTTTTGGCAGGTTTCTCCCTGTCCAACCAGGATAAATCGCAGTTCCTGTGCGTTTCGCCCGCTGGGAGAGAGACGCGCACACTCCACTAACCATTCCAGATCTGCCATGCTGAGGGGCTTGTCCTCATGAAAGCGGCGACATGTCCGGGCTGCTTCTACCAATGTTCTGAATTCCATCCTTGCTCTCCGTTATTGCTGGGTGTTATGGGCAGGTTGGACGTGCCTACAGGAGTGCAAGCAAAAACCAAAGCTGCCCGGTTTCTACAGCCGCACCAAGAAAATCTCCAG
This sequence comes from Desulfovibrio sp., assembly GCA_017415765.1. Lineage (GTDB taxonomy): Bacteria > Desulfobacterota > Desulfovibrionia > Desulfovibrionales > Desulfovibrionaceae > Desulfovibrio. Next base: position 28,643 of record JAFQED010000052.1, read on the forward strand.
AAATCCCACCCTGATCCCGTGCCAGACGGGACAAATGATGCTGCAAGCAAGTATGGCCAAGCAGCAACGTCAACAGTTGCCAGACAGGGCAGCCCAGCACCAGCAGGGTGCAACCAGCACCGATTGCCAGCCATGTATGCAGTCTGGCAGGGCCGCTGGCGGCCCGGGCAACCATGCCCCCAAGTGAGTTTGCCTCTCGCGCAGGGACTTTGGCCGCAAGCCAAAGGGCACAGGCCCGTCCCCAGGCAGGGGCCAGTACCAATACCAGCCACTGCCCATGTGCCAAATGCCAGACTGCACATAGCCACTGCCCCGAAAAGACGGTGATCACGGCCAGTGCGCCAAATGCCCCCAAACGGCTGTCGTGCAGGATTTGCCAAAAGCGTTCACCGCGTGCGCCACTGCCACAGGCGTCTGCAAGGTCTGCAAGGCCGTCCCAGTGTAAAGCCCTGCTCAGCCAGAGCAGGAAGACAAGCCAGAGCCATGCCGCCAACAGACTGGCAAGGATCGCGTCCTCTGCTGTCTGGATTAACAGGAGCAGCAACCATGCGGCAATGCTGCATACCACACCCAGCACAAGGCCAACAGCGGGAAACCACCAGAGGCAGGGGCCAGGACCTTGTGGCAGGACACGTGCAGGGCCCAGACGGCTCAGGAAGGCAAGCGCATCCAGAAAATGCACTGTTTATGGCCTCGCGCAAGCTCTGTTAAAAACGACTTTGCCCGTGCCTGAAGGCCAGCCCGTAAAGATGGTGGAAAAAGTCCACATATTCCACCTGTACATGATCAGGTACCTTGATGCGGGCAAGAGAAAAATTGAGGATACTTGACAGCCCCGCGTCCACAAGATGTTGGGCTGCGCGTTGTGCCCGTTCTGGGGGGGTGGCAATAATACCTATGGCAATGTCCAATTCTGCGACCATTTGCTTGAGGTCTTGCGTACAGTGTACTTCCAGGCCATGGACTATTTCGCCTATCTTGAAGGGGTCGCAGTCAAAAATGCCAACAATGTTAAAGTTACGTGCTCGAAATTCCGAATGGTTGAGGAGTGCCTTACCCAGATTGCCTACCCCGATAAGTGCCATGCGCCATTCATGATCAACCCCAAGGGATGACGTGATGGCCGCCAAAAGCGATGAAACCTGATAGCCCACACCCCGGATGCCAAATTCCCCAAAATAGGCCAGATCCTTACGCACCTGAGAACCATTCACCCCGCATGCCTCAGCCAGAGGATTGGAAGAAATAACCTCCACGCCATCGCGTGACAGGGCTTCCAGTGCCTGGACATAGGTTGCCAAACGCTGGATAGTTGCGCGGGGGATGTGTTTGCTTTTAAGGGGCCTGTTCATGGCAGCGTACTCAGAAAACAACGGATCGAGCCGTTGGTTGTGTGAATAAAGGTACAAGCATACTACTCCAAAAAAATACAGGGGGCAAGTATCGAACGCTATCGTTTGGCTTGATTGAGGAAATTGGCTGATCCTGTCTCTGCGATATGGGACAGGGCGGGGACAAAAAAAGGGCAGACCGAAGTCTGCCCTGTTCGTGCTTGAAGCCGAGACCTACGCGTAGGGGTTGGCGTACAGCAGGATGAAGCTGATAACCAGAGCGTAAATGGCCAGCGATTCGATGAAGGCGAAGGCCAGGATCATGGTACCAGTGATCTTGCCGCTGACGTCAGGGTTACGGGCCACGCCTTCGCAGGCACCCTTCAGACCCAGACCCATGCCGATACCGCAGCCAAAGGCAGCGATGCCGATACCCAGAGCAGCAGCCAGGCAGGTGGAGCCGAGGGCAGCGGAGTCAAGGGTGGCGGCAAAAGCCATGCTGGCCATACCCATCAGAGCCACGGTGTTCAGGGCGATCATCAGAATCTTGCGCATTTCTACACTCCTTGAGAAATGTTGTATTGTTGGGCCGTTAGGCCATTCCCCCAATCTGGTCGACTAATGTTCCGGGGCTTCCAGCGCACCCTTGATATAGAACATGGTCAGCATGAAGAAGACGAAAGCCTGCATGCTCTTGCCCAAGAGGAAGAGGGCATAGATAGGCAGGGTACCCAGCAACGGTGCCATGATGAAGAAGAGCACCATAACGATTTCTTCACCACGGATGTTACCGAAGAGACGCAGGGAGAGCGAAACCGGACGGGACAGGTGCGAAACAACTTCCAGCGGGAACATCAGCGGGATAAGGAACTTGGAAGGGCCGGTAAAATGATGGATATAATGCGCCTTCCAACGGGCAAGGCCCACAAAGTTGTAGTAGCAAAGCACAAAGAGTGCCATGCAGACAGTGGTATTGAGGTTGGCCGTGGGGGCGTCAAAGCCGGGGATAAGACCCAGCAGGTTCATACCGAAAATATAGATGAACATGCCCGCCAGCAGGGGGACGTACTTGCGCCCCGCCTCACCCATCGTGGTACAGATGAAATTTTCCAGCGTATCAATGAGAGCTTCAAAGAAGTTTTGCAAGCCCCCCGGCACCAGCGTGAGACGACGGCGCAGGATAATGGCCACCGTGAAGAGGACAGCCATGCAGACCCAGGAGTAGAAGACATGTTTGAATTCTACCACCTGTCCAGCGATGGTTATCTCGTCCAAGCCCACAAATGTGGAGAGCAATACCGGATGCGGCAACCCACCTGCCATGACAGAGCCTCCTTACTGAAAACCATTGCCCCGGAACATCCTTCCGGAAGCGGACTTGCCCGGATCTACCCGAACCTGCCCGCATCGGCGCGTCCTGCGCGATACGGGGCCTCTTGCCTTCACTATCCCAACCAAGCCCGGCCAGACACCTGCCTTACGGCTGTCTGCGTGATGCCAGGGCAAAGCTGCCTAATGCTGTAACTGCCCCTGCTGTCACACCGCCCAGGATGGCCGCAGGTGGTGCCTTGCAAAGCACCAGGCCCGTGTAGAGCAAACCTGCGAGCAGGGCCAACCGTGCCAGCCAGCGCAACAATACCAGCCAGAGCAGCGCGCTACTGTACTCGCCCAAGCCTCGCCGTAAAAAAAAACGTGCAAGACTCCAGAAGGTCAGAGCCATCACTGTTACGCCTGCGCCAAACCAGATCATCCAGTTCGTCTGGGGCAGGAGCAACACCCCCACCAGCAGGGAAAGCCCTGCCAGTAAAATTTCATTGCGAACCAGTGGCCGGACAACCGGATGCCCGATGCCGCGCCGCCATAACCATGCGTCCAGCCAGTGCACTGCCATGCGCTCCCTGCCACTATTGGTGTGGCTGTTTGCGGCGTGCGTCCTCGGCAGCCATCTTGCGCAGCAACTGCCGACTGTCGCGATAGACATTCAGAAAACCGGCACCTATCCCGATAAAGAGAAAGGCCAGCTTGCACCAGGGGCCAGTATCCAACCAGAGATCCAGCCCATAACCGATGGCCAGCCCTACCAGTGGGCCGCTGACCAGATGCATACCTATAACACCGCTGCTGGCCACGGCTTCCATGCCGCTCTTCTGTTGTCGCAAAATATCTTTGAAGGACATGGAGACTATGCCTCCACACCACGGATAATCTTCATGTTCGTGGTGGTTTATCACACCCGCCACAGCGCGTCAATGCCCCACAGAAAATCTTTTGGCCTCTGCGCCAGTACGCCGCCACAGGCTCAGACATTCGAGATGCGGCGTGTGGGGAAAGAGATCCACCCCGGCCAGGGCTTCCAGATGATAGGCACTGGCAAGACTGGCAGCATCCCGTGCCAGGGTAGCCGGGTTGCAGGATATATAGAGGATATGTTCCGGCCCCAGCTCCAGCAGGGCCTGCAAGGCAGTCTGGTCAATACCGGCGCGGGGCGGGTCTGCCAGTACCGTGCGGAAGGGGGCAGCAAATCTGGCCATGGCCGTCGGCCCTTTGGCAAGTAACCTCTGCAGCAGCCTGCCCGCATCACCGGATTCATGGCGGCAGTGGCTAAAACCGGCGGTCATGGCGTTGTGTCGGGCGGCGCGTACGGCACGCGCGTCATACTCCACTCCCAGCAGGGATGCGTAACGCCCTGCAAGCAGCAGACCGGGTGCCCCCACCCCGCAGTACATATCCAGCAGGGACTCTTCCCCCTGCGGCATGGGCAGCATGGCCTGCGCGCCCGCTACGAGCAGTTCGGCCGCGCCAGAGTTGACCTGAAAAAAGGAGGCCGCGTCCAGTCGGAAGGTCAAACCTCCCAGCGGCAGAGTCAGATTGGCCGCATCAGGCTCCATCCCGCCGGCAGAAAGGCAGAAGACGCGCTCCTGCCCCTGACAGAGGGCATCGGCCTGTCGCCGTTCCTCATGGATGACCGCTGACAGTTGAGGGCAGTCTTCCAGTATTTTTTCGGCCAGTGTGCGAACCACGGCACGCTGCGTGACAGAACCGGGGCTTGTCAGCAGGATGGCCCACCAGCCTTCCCTGCCGTCCTGCCAGCCCTGACGCAAGGTCAAAAAACGCCAGAAACCTCTTGTGTTTTTGTGTGTATCCTGCGGGCCTTGATGATCTCGGCCCTGTGCTCTGTACCCCGCATGCTTCCCTTGCGGGGAGGGGCGCGTGGGCGGCGGGACATAGGGCGCAAGGCCCGTGCGCCGGGCAAGGGCTTCCACAACGGGCAGGATGCTTCGACCTGCATCTGGCAGGATGGCGCAGTGCGGGGTTGCCGTCACCCCCAGGCCGCCCCGCTCGCGCTGCCCCAGGAGCAGCCTCCCTGCGGGGTCGCAGCCAAAGGCAAATTCCATCTTGTTGCGAAAAGCCCTGAGCAGGGGAGATGGCGCAGGAAGGGGCATGAGCTCTTCCAGTTGGGCGGCATCCAGTCGGCCTATCCGGCTCAGGGCGTCCAGGGCCAGACGGCGTTTCCAGACCAGTTGCGCGCTGGGCTGCATCCGCTGCAATGGGCAGCCCCCACAGCCGGGCAAAAGCCCGCCACTGCCATCGGGCAGGGGGGCATGGGGGCAGATGGGGGGCGCGGCATGGGCCGGGGCATCAAGTTCCTCGCACACAATGGCCTCCAGCAAACGGGCCTTGCCACGAACGATACGTGCGCGTATGCTCTGGCCCGGCAAGGCCCCCCGCACCAAAACGACGCGTCCGTCATGGCGGGCAACGCCGCGTCCGTCATGGCTCAGCCCCTCCACGGTCAGGGGCAGGATGTCATCCATCATGCAGACAGGATAACAGGAGCTGGCCGCTTTTGCCAAGATTGGAAAAATGGCAAAAAGCCCCTTGACAATTTTGCCTTGATGGGGCAAATATGCCTTTCTCTTTTTGGAGGTTGATCATGTACGCGATTATCGAGACCGGCGGCAAACAGTACCGCGTCGAAGAAGGTTCCAAAATCGTTGTGGAAAAGCTCGTGGCCGAGGCCGGCAGCGAGATCACTCTGGATAAGGTGCTGATGGTCGGTGGCGCAGAGTGCAAGGTGGGTAGCCCCTATCTGGCCGGTGCCGCTGTGACTGCAGAAGTGGTGGCCCAGGGTCGTGGGCCCAAGGTCATGGTGTTCAAGCGTTGGCGGCGTAACGACTCGCGCAAGCTGCGCGGGCATCGCCAGGACTGCACCACCATTCGCGTCAAAAGCATCAACAGCTAGCCAGGGCTTTTGTTCCGGGTCTGCTCAGGCAGGCAAGGGGCGGTTTTGGCTGTCAGGAGGCTATCATGGCTCATAAAAAAGCAGGCGGCTCTTCGCGTAACGGCCGCGACAGTAACGGTCAACGACGTGGTGTAAAGCGTTTTGGCGGGCAGCATGTGCTGGCTGGCAACATTCTGGTGCGTCAGCTTGGCACTGTGGTCTATCCCGGCGTCAATGTGGGCATGGGCAGGGACTACACCCTCTTTGCCAAGGTTGACGGTGTGGTACGCTTTGAAAAATATTTCCGCAAACGCCGCGTCCTGACGCGCGTGCATGTGGATGTGGCCGCCCAGTAGCGCGGCCACGTGGGATTTGTATTGCAGGAAGGAGCCGCACTGACTGGCGGTTCCTTCCTTTTTTGCGTTGCACGGCGGTTGGATCATGCGATTTGTGGATGAAGCCAGGATACAGGTCAGGGCAGGCAAGGGGGGGCATGGCTGTGTGTCCTTCCGACGCGAAAAGTTTGTTCCCAAGGGCGGCCCCGATGGCGGCAATGGGGGCGACGGCGGTTCTGTGTGGCTGAAGGCTGACAGCCGTTTGCTTTCGCTGTATGATTTTCGACTCAAGCGTCTTTACGAAGCCCGCAATGGCCAGCCCGGACAGGGCAGCCAGTGCGATGGCAAAAAAGGCGATGACCTTGTACTCCACCTGCCAGTGGGGACGCTGGCCTTTGCTGTAGAACCGGAAGGCGAGCGTTTGCTGGCTGATTTGGGCAGCCCGGACAGTGAAGTCCTGGTGGCTCAGGGAGGGCGCGGCGGTAAGGGTAACGAGCATTTCAAGTCGGCCACCATGCGTGCCCCGCGCTTTGCCCAGCCCGGCGAACCCGGCGAAACCGTGGATATCCGACTGGAGCTGAAGATACTGGCCGATGCCGGGCTGATCGGACTGCCCAATGCGGGCAAGTCCACCTTTATTTCGCAGGTATCCGCAGCCCGTCCCAAGATAGCGGCCTATCCCTTTACCACTATTACCCCCAATCTGGGCGTGATGATTGATGAAGTGGATCCGGATCGCCGTATGGTGATTGCCGACATCCCCGGCCTGATCGAAGGTGCCCATGCCGGACTGGGGCTGGGGCATCGCTTTCTGAAGCACGTAGAGCGGACGCGCTTTCTGGTGCATATTTGCAGCATAGAAGACATCAGCGATGAAGATCCCTGGGCCGGTTTTGCTCTTATCAATGAGGAGTTGCGCCGGTTTGACCCCTTGCTGGCCGAGCGCGGACAGGTTGAGGTCATCAACAAAATAGACCTTGTGGATGCAGACCGATTGGAGGCATTGCGCCAGCGTGCCGAAGCCGATGGCCGCAAGGTCTGGTTCATCTCTGCCAGGGATGGATCGGGGATGGAAGAGCTGGCTGAAGAACTGTGGCGGATGCAGGCAGAGTGCGTTTGCCATGAGCCGCTGCTGCACTTTCAGGATGTGGCCGCTGATGACGGGGAGGAATTCCCCGAGATCGAAGTGGTCTATACGCGGGAGTGAGCATGAACGGTGGGGAAGGCAGAGAAAACTGGCAGGAGCAGCAAGCCCGGCTGATACAGCAGGCCCGGCTTGTGGTGGTAAAGGTAGGCAGTGCCGTCCTCACTGGCCCACACGGGCTGGAGGAGGAAATGCTTGCCAGCCTGGCCGGGCAAATGGCAGCCCTGCGGGCCATGCCCTCTGGCAGTTTGTCCGGTGGGCAACGGCGTATCGTGCTGGTTTCTTCCGGGGCGGTTGCTGCCGGGCGGGCTATCCTCCGGGCCAGTGGCCATGCGGCTCGTCAGACTGCCGATACCAGTGGCCTTGCCGCCCGTCAGGCAGCTGCGGCCCTTGGGCAGGGGAGTCTGATGCAGGCGTGGGATGCCGCCTTTGCGCCCCATGCCATACCCACAGCGCAAGTCCTGCTGACCCGCGACGACCTGCGGGCGCGCCAGCGTTTTCTCAATGCCCGCAACACCTTTGCTGAATTGCTGGACTGGGACGTACTGCCCATCGTCAACGAAAATGACACCGTGGCCGTCAACGAATTGAAGTTTGGCGATAATGACTGTCTTGCCAGTCTGCTGGTCAACCTGACCGGGGCAGACCTGTGTATCAACCTGACCTCGGCCCCCGGCGTGCTGGATGCCAGTGGGCAGGTCATGAGCCATGTGCCCAATGTGGGCGCGTTGGATCTTGCCAGACTGTGCGGCGGTAAGACATTGGTGGGTACGGGGGGGATGTATTCCAAACTGCTGGCTGCCCGGCGGGCCGCCCAGATTGGCGTACCGACCCTGATTTTACCCGGACGCCAGCCCGACGTGCTGGCCAGAGCCTTTGCCGCTGCTGCTGCAGGGGAAGCCCTGCCCGGTACATGGATCTGTCCGGCAGGTCATGCCATCCCCCGACGCAAGTTTTGGCTGGCCTACCAGTCAGAACCGGCCGGGAGCGTTCAGATAGATGCTGGCGCAGCCCGTGCCCTGCTGGAGCGCGGCAGCAGTCTGCTCCCCGGCGGCGTGTGCGGTCTGGAAGGCAGCTTCCAGAAAGGGGCCTTGCTGCGCGTGCTGCATGATGGGCAAGGTCTTGGTGTGGGCCTTTCCAACTACAGCGCGGCCGACCTTAAAAAAATCATGGGACTCAAGCGGCATGAAGTGGCCGCCATCCTTGGTGATGCCCATTACCCCGATGTCATCCATCGGGATAATCTGCTGCTGGATGCGGCTGTGTAGTTTGCCGCGTTTCATTTCCCTGCCGCAGCCCTTTGACCGATTTATCGGTGGGCTGTATGATTGGCAGATGCAGCACAAGATTGTCTATTCTTGCGTGGTGGACGCTTCCAAACCCTTGCTTGTACGACAATGCCTGGTCTTTGTGACCTGCCTCATAAAGCTGTGCCGCGTCAGCCCCCGGCGTATTATCGTCCATAGTGTGGGAGAACAGGAGGTACTGCGGACTTTTTTGGAGCGTTACGGGGTGCGCCTAGTACTTGTAGAACCGTTTGCGGACAGACAATATTGTAACAAGCTTAGTCAGTTAGGCAGCCCCTTGCTGGCACATGCAGAATATGTCTGCCTTTGTGATTGTGACATGGCTTTTGCCGCCCCAATGGATGCTATGCTGACACCAGATGCCATTTGTGGCAAGGTAGTGGATGTATCCAGACCTCCCCTACATACACTGCAAACCATCTTCGGCAGATACGGCCTTCCTCTCCCATCCACTGTTCCAACGCTTTCTGGCCTGACGTTTGCGGGCAACTTCAATGGAGGGCTGTACGCTGGCCCGGCAAGGCTTTTCCGACACATCACGCCAGTTTGGAAAGCCTATGCCCACAGTCTGCTCCATGATGCTGTAAGTTTGGGATTACTTGGGGAGTGGCGCATACATATCGACCAGCTTTCGTTTTGTATGGCCATACACAAGTGTGCTGTCAGGGTGTGTAGTTTGCCCACAGAGTGCAATTTCCCCCTGCATATTTTGCAAAAATACGCTATCAGTCTGACAGACTTCCACCAGCTTTGTCCTGCCATTCCCTGCACAGGTGGAGCCGTATCTGCTGTTCATTACCATGATCTGCTTGGTGCAGATGGGCTGATCTCCTTCCGTTGTGGTGACCCCCGTCTGGACGCCCCCTTGACCGCCATCAATGCCTGTATCGCCGGTTTACCCGTCATATGAACTTTTGCCTGTTTCGTCAGCGGCGGCAAGGCCCCAAAAAATACTCTAAAAGTTGATACGAACCTGCTCGGCATCCTTGGCACGCCGGGCAATACGTCCGATTTGCCATGCCCCCAGCTTGAAGGCCCGGATGCGGCTGATGGTTTCCTCGGCCTGCTCTGCCGGTAAAACCAGGATGTAGCCGATACCGCCGTTGAATATCTGCAAAATTTCCGGCCAGGAAAGTTGCCCGGCCTCCCGCAACCAGTGGTAGACCGGCGGCACATCCCACGAGCCAAAGTCCAGCACGCTCTCCACCTGTGCGGGAAGGATGCGCGGGATATTGTCGTAAAAGCCTCCACCCGTAATATGGGCCATGCCCTTGATATTGATGTCGCGCAAAAGGTGACGCACGGCCTCCACATAGATGATGGTGGGGGCAAGCAACACATCACACACGCTTTGCCCCTCTGCGCCGGGGAAGGGATCATCCGCCTTCAGGCCGCTTTGGGCCAGGATCTTTCGTACCAGCGAATAGCCGTTGGAATGCAAGCCAGAGGATCCAATGCCAATGATGGCATCATCCACCTGGATGGAAGCTCCACCCACAAGGCGGGCATTGTCCACCAACCCCACGCAAAAACCGGCCAAATCATATTCGCCGGGGCCGTACATATCGGGCATTTCGGCGGTTTCCCCTCCCAGCAGGGCACAGCCTGCCTGCCGGCAGCCCTCGGCCACCCCGGCCACCACAGTGGCCGCAGTGTCCACATCCAGCTTGCCGGTGGCGAAATAATCAAGGAAAAAGAGCGGAGTTGCCCCCTGTACCAGGATGTCATTAACGCTCATGGCCACCAGGTCAATGCCCACGGTGTCATGCTTGTTGAAGGCAAAGGCCAGCTTGAGCTTGGTCCCCACCCCGTCGGTGGAGGAAACCAGCACGGGGTCGCTCATCCCGCTGATGTCTGGCCGGAACAGACCGCCAAAGCCACCAATATCCGAAAGCACGCCCCGTGTGTGGGTGCTCCCGACCAATTTCTTGATGCGATCCACAAGGGCATTGCCCGCCTCAATATCTACTCCGGCTTCCCTGTACGCCTTGGCGCGGTCATTGAGCATGACATCCTCCTCTCCCAGAAGCATACAGCAAAAAGGCCGGAAGCCCAAGCCTCTTTTTCGGCCAACCAGATACAGGAGGCAGAGGTGCTCCTCCAGAATTTGTGCAGGTGTGATAATTTGAGCTTGTCCCAGAGCGAAATTCCCCTGATATGAAAAATTTGCATCCAACGCAGTCCTGTGATAGTCTTTGATTGGCAACAACCTGAATATACAGGAGTTTTATGCCCCACTTCCGGCCTCATCGCCCTAGCCAGGATTCTGGCCCGCTTATCTTTGAATGGTATGCAGGCAGTCAGGCCCAGCTTTCCCACCATATTGCCGATGTCCTTTCCGGCAACTACGACCATCGACACCCCTTTGACGTCTGGCGGCAGGATAAGGTCATCCACAGTGATGACCTGCCCGTGTTTGACGCGTGTATCCGGGGATTGGATGCAGGGCATAAGTCCGGCGAAATGACCATCCGACTCCACCAGCGCAGTGGTATGGCCATCTGGTATCGGATCATCTGGACACGGCAGGATGATACCGAAGGCAAGGCGCACTACATGGCCATCGTCAGCAATGTGGATGAAGCACAAAAAGCCTTGTATACCCTGCGCTTCAGAGCAGAATTTGATCCACTGACCGGCGCATACAATATGCCCACCTTTCTGGAAAAGGCGGCCAACCTTGTTAAAAACCACGAAGCCCCTTATACCATAGTGCGCTTCAAGGTGGAAGGATTCAAGATATTCAATGAACGCTATGGTCTTGCAGAAGGGGACAGGCTGCTGCGTGGGATCTCTGTCATGGTGCGCGACAGTCTGCGCAAAGACAGGGAGATCTTTGCCCGTCTGTCTGCCAAGTTTACGGTTTGCCTGTATGGCGGGGAAAGCCGTGTGCGCACCTTCACCCAGGAGCTGGCAGACGCCATTGCCATTTGGAGCGGCGACAGCTTTTACAGGCTTATTTTTGGCATTTGTCCGGTCGATGACAGCGCAACGCCCATACATGTGTTCTGCGATCGCGCCCAGGCTGCTCTCAAGTCCATTGAGGGGAACGATCTGAGCAATTCTGCCTCCTATGACAGCGAAATGCTCTTACGCCATCAGGAAAATATCGCTATCAAGGAGAATATGCACTCCTCCCTTCAGAAAGAGGAGTTCCAGATCTACTTTCAGCCCAAGGTGGATATAGCAAACGGGCGAATCATCGGTTGCGAGGCCCTTGCCCGCTGGCCGCAGTCCGGCGGCGGCATGATACCCCCTGACCGTTTTATCCCTCTCTTCGAGAGCAGTGGCTTCATCCTGCATTTTGACATCTATGTCTGGGAGCACGTCTGCAAAAATCTGCGTCACTGGCTGGACGTGGGGCTTGAACCCTTGCCCGCGTCTATCAATGTTTCGCGTCTGCATTTTCAGGGCGATGAGTTATCCCACATCCTGCTGGCCCTGGTTGAAAAGTATGACATCCCGCCGCGTCTGCTGGAATTGGAAGTCACCGAAAGCGCGTTCTTTGAAAATGAACACGCTCTTGTGCAAAGCATGCGGCATTTGCAGGAATTTGGTTTCCGTTTTTCCATGGATGACTTCGGTACGGGCTATTCCTCATTGAGTGCTCTGCGTACCCTGCCGTTCAATATCATCAAACTTGACAGGGTTTTTTTGGGGGATCCCCAAAACAACAGGCGTGGGCGCATCCTTGCAGAAGATATAGTGGCTATCACCCGCAAGCTGGGTATGGATGTCATCGCAGAAGGGGTGGAGACAGAGGAGCAGGCTCTCTTTCTGCTGGGTATTGGCTGCCGCTGGGCACAGGGCTATTACTATGCCCGCCCCATGCTGCCCGATGCCTTTGAACAGCTCTGGATCCAGACCGGGGGAAGATTGCCTGTACCCCCGGCGATTCGGGCAGAAGCTGTCCGCCTGGGCCTGACATCAGAGGGTTAAGGCCGCATCAGCCCCGTAGGGGACTGTCCTGTATTTTGCTCGCAAGTCGAGAGCTTCCGTACCGAAACAAAATAGAGTATGCTCTGCGCGTTGGCGCAGTCAGTTTCCGGGTGGCAGAGCTTTGGGCTGTACAGACGTTCTGGTCAGTTGCGATCCCTTCTCATGCTGTCGGGCTGTCCTTGATATTGCCCAATCCTGGACGGACTGCGCGGGATACCACGAGACATGGAACACAGCCAGCGGAACACAGCATGACCCACAGCCCCGACACACGCCCGTCTCCCCATTCAGACTCCCCGCCCGTCTCCCCTGCGGATACAGCCCGCAGCCCCATCATCAGTATCCGTGGCCTGGAAAAACGCTTCAGTGGCGCACATACGGATATTTTTGCCCTGCGCGGTATCGACCTTGACATCGGCAGGGGTGATATTTTTGGCATCATCGGCAAAAGTGGTGCGGGCAAGTCCACCCTGGTGCGCTGCATCAATATGCTGGAACGGCCAACCGGTGGGCAGGTGCTGTTTGAGGGGCAGGACCTCTGCATCCTGCCCGATGCAGCCCTGCGCGAGGCACGCCGCAGCATGGGCATGATCTTTCAGCAGTTCAACCTGCTCATGCAGCGCACAGCCCTGCAAAATGTCTGTTTTCCACTGGAGCTGACAGGCGTGAAATCCGCCGCAGCCACGCAGCGCGCCCGCGAACTGCTGGAGCTGGTGGGCCTGGCATCGCGTATGGATTCCTACCCCAGCCAGCTTTCCGGCGGGCAAAAGCAGCGTGTGGCCATTGCCCGTGCCCTTGCCACCAATCCGCGCGTCCTGTTGTGCGACGAAGCCACTTCGGCCCTGGATCCGGCAACCACCGATTCCATCCTCGCCCTCATCAAGGACATCAATGCCCAACTGGGCATCACCGCCGTGGTCATTACCCACGAAATGAGCGTCATCGAAAAGATTTGCAGCCATGTGGCCATTATCAGCAAGGGCGTCATTGTGGAGCATGGGCTGGTGGAGGATATTTTTTTCCACCCGCAAAGTGAGGCCGCCCGCAGGCTTGTACTGCCCGAAGCCCTGCAAAATCTGCCAGCCGGGACGTACCACCGCCTGATCTTCAATGGCCGTTCCTCCTTTGAGCCGGTCATCTCCAATATCGTGCTGGAATGTGGCTGCCCGGTAAACATCATGTACGCCGACACCCGCGACATCAACGGCGAGGCCTTTGGGCAGATGGTTCTGCAACTGCCAGAACAGGAAGCCGCCCGCGCCCGCATCCTGGCCTATGCCAAGGCCCATTCCATTTTGCTGGAGGAAATGCGCCATGTTTGACCAGCAAACTGTAGAAATGCTCCTCGTGGGCGTGTGGGACACGCTCTACATGACGGTGGTGGCCACCTTCTTCTCCTATGTGTTTGGCATGGTGATGGGGGTAACACTGGTCATTTGCCGCAAGGATGGCATCCGCCCCAACGCACTGGTGTATGGCGTTCTTGATGTGGTGGTCAATCTGACACGCTCGTTCCCCTTCCTCATCCTGATGATCGCGGTCATCCCCTTTACGCGCTTCCTGGTGGGGACCACCATTGGCAACAATGCTACCGTGGTGCCGCTGGTGCTGGCTGCTGCCCCCTTTGTGGCACGGCTGGTGGAGTCCTCCCTGCTGGAGGTTGACCACGGCGTGGTAGAGGCTGCCCAGAGTATGGGGGCCAGTACATGGCAAATCATCAGCAAGGTACTGTTGCCGGAGGCGCGGCCTTCGCTTATCAATGGCAGTGCGGTTTCGGCCATCACCATTCTGGGCTATTCGGCCATGTCCGGGGCTGTGGGCGGCGGCGGACTGGGCAAGCTGGCCATCATGTATGGCTACAATCGCTACCAGACCGACATCATGATCATTACGGTGGTTCTGCTGATCGTCATCGTGCAGGCCTTCCAGAGTTTTGGCAACTGGGCTACGCGGCGTTCTGACAAGCGAACACCGTAACCTGCGGCATACGGCCCTGTCCTGCCGTATTCCTTCACCTCTTACTGCATTTTGCAAAGGATGTGCATCCATGAAACGACTGTTCTCCACCTGTGCAGCTCTGCTGCTTGCTGTTGCACTCACCTCCCCTGTTCGCGCCGAGAATGTCATCGTTATCGGTGCTTCTCCCACTCCCCATGCCGAGATCCTTGCCGAGGCAGCCAAACTGCTCAAGGGGCAAGGCTATGCACTGAAGATCATAGACTATTCCGACTATGTGCAGCCCAATATGGCTTTGGACAGCAAGGAACTGGACGCCAACTATTTTCAGCACAAACCCTATCTGGATGACTTCAATGCCCAGAAGGGGACAAAGCTGGATTCGCTTGGGCCTGTCCACTACGAACCCTTCGGGATTTACGCCGGTAAGTGCAAGGACCTGAAGGAGCTGAAGGAAGGCGCGTTGGTGGCTGTGCCCAACGATGCCACCAACGAAGGCCGCGCCCTGCTCCTGCTGGAAGCCGAAGGCTTCATCACCCTCAAGAAGGAAGCCGGTCTCACCGCCACCCGCCGCGACATCGTGGACAACCCCAAAAAGCTGAAAATCGAGGAAATCGAAGCCGCCCAGCTTGTGCGCTCCCTGCCTGATGTGGATATTGCCATCATCAACGGCAATTACGCCATTTTGGGCGGCCTGAAGGTGGCCGATGCCCTGGCGGTGGAAAAGGCCGATTCCGTAGCTGCCTCCACCTATGCCAATATCGTGGCCGTGCGGCAGGGCGATGCCAGCCGTCCTGACCTGCAGGCCCTCTACAAGGTGCTGACCAGCCCGGAACTGGCCGCCTTCATGCAGCAAAAGTATGCCGGTGCAGTGTTGCCCTCGGTAAAATAGCTTACAGCGTACGTTGCAGGGGCGTTGCCCGCAAGGTAACGCCCCTGTCGTATCGTGATGCCGGACAGGCACCGTGGCAAGGGAATCAAGCATCAGCCAGACGGACAGTCCATGTTTTTCTTTCTGCATATCCCGCGCACAGCGGGGACCACGCTGAATACCATAATCCGCAATAACTTCGCGCCTGACGAGCTGATTTCCGTTTACGATAGTCAAGATTACAGGCTGCATGCAGCCCATTCGGTAGAAGAGCTGCACAAGATCCGCCTTGTACAGGGGCACTTGCTCTTGCAAAGTTACGATCCGCCCCTGTTTTGGGGGCAGCCGGTCAATGTCTTTACATTTTTGCGAGAACCCGTGAGCCGTCTGGTTTCGGAATATCACTTTCTGCGTAGTTGGAAGGCAAACCACCTTTACGAATGGCTACACCGGGAAAAGGTGGATTTTCGCCGCTATATCGAAAGTCGGGAACCGCAGCTCCGCTTCCGGGGGCGTAACTTCATGACCCGCTGTATTTCTGGCTGTTCTCTGGAAAATCGGGATCTTCCCTTCAAGGCGGTTGCTGTCGCCAAACGGCATTTGGAAAAGAGCTTTGGTTTTGTAGGCATCCAGGAACGCTTTTTGGAGAGCCTGATCTTGCTGGGTGATTTTTTGGGCATGAGTAATCTGCTGCACGAGCGCAATAATGCTCTGCATGGTCTGCCTGATGACAGTGTTTCTGCCGAGGACAGAGCAGTGGCGGCAGAGCGCAATCAGGGCGATGCGGCAGTGTACCGCTTTGCCTGTGAGCTTTTTGAGGAGCGTGTGGCCGCGCATGGAGCCAGCCTGACGGAGCGGGTAGAGCGTTTCAAGGCTCTGAACCAGCGGTATTGTCGCATTGCGGATGCCCTGCGCCGCCAAAGCGGTGCGCAGACGATCTGCAATGGTATAGACCGCCCCAAGGACGGACACTGGCGATAGCCGGGCAGGAGCAGACAAAACCCTGGCAGATATTGCGCCGATGTTGCAGGGCAATGATCCAGCTCCCAGTGCAGGAGCATACGGCAAGGCCCTGGTCTCCTGTGCGTGAAGACCAGGGCCTTTCCCGTTGCTGTCGCCGTATATCGGGCGTATGGCGCGCAAGCGCACCCTTATTGCAATGCCTGTCCCAATGCCCGGTGGTAGCCCTGCATACGCCGTTTTTCATGCCGCGTGTTCTGCAGTCTGCTGCGGATACGCTCATGCGCCTCGCGGGCCAGGCTGGTCAGCTGCTCCTGCATGCTGTGCAGTTCTGCCAGCCGGATGCGGTATTCCTCGGTACTGGTGCTGTCCAGCATATTCCAGGCCATATTGGTCATTTCACCACGCTGCGAGGCCAGTTCTATCGCATGCTCGTAAGCCCCTTCTTCAAGGGCGACAAATTCCTGACGTGCCAAGGTCAGGGCCTGATCCAGCAAGCTGAGTCCCTGGTTCATGCTTACCTCCCCGCTTCCTGGGCAAAGCCCGCTTGTACCTGCTGGTACAGCACAGAGCTGAATGTCTGCCATTCCTGACACTGGGGCATGAATTCGTATTCCAGCAGGTCGGCCAGCAATATCCAGTCTTCGTTTTCCAGCACATCGCTCATTTCAGTGACCAGATCGGTCAGTTTGGTCGTGCGGGCAAGAAAGTCCTCGTCCATACCACCCACGCGGTCCTTGAGGACACCCAGCATGGCCATAAAGTCGCGTGTCACGTCCAGCAAGTCCTGCAAGAGTTCCAGCGCGTCAGCATCGGAAGCCTCGCGGAAGAGGCGGGAGACATGGCTGGCCCCGCTGGCCATCATTTTGGCAACCTTTTCCATTTCGGCTGCAATATCAATGGTCATCTGGGCCACAGGGACGGAACGCAGCTCCACAGAGGTGATGTTCTCGCAGGACATATCCTCGGCCTGATGCGGATAGATCTCGGAGAAAGCCTCATCGTTCACCAGCACGTCCGTGACCACGCGCCCTTCAAGGCTCTTGTCCTGCATGAGGCTGGTCAGAACCTCTTCCAGATTGCTGAAGCCGGAAAGCTCCTTATCGGACTTGCATCCGTCAATTACGATCATTTCTCCCTCCAAGCTCCCCACGGGGAAAATCTTACCATCGTTGGCGTGTAAAATCCGTTTGCAACATTTATGCCACACCAACCGTAGCAGGGCCGCTATCCAAAGCCCTTGCCCACAGCCGCAAATGACGGGCCAGCAGGGCTATCAGGAGGAGCAATTCTTCCATACGATCGCCCCGCTCCTGCCGCAATTCTGCCCAAAAGATCCCCAGGACGGCCAGCTCCGGGCAGCTTTCCAGCAGGGCTTGCAGACGGTCGCAATTACGCAAAAAGAGCTGCCCGGCCTGTGCGCTTTTGCCCAAGATCCTCCCCTGCTCGGCCAGCAATTCCAGCAGACGGGCTGCCTGCTCCAGCACGGGCCTGACCCGCTGCCGCAAGGCCGCTGTGCATGGCACGGCCCCGGCCCAGAGGGGCATGTCCGAGGCTGTATCCGGGCTCAGCCCGCACATTTCGTCAAGTATCTGACGCCAAAAGATCCGTTGCTGCCCCAGCCACAGGCTGCGCTCTTCCGTGGCATGGGGGGAAAGAGCTTCCACCGTGGCAAAGCCGCGCGCGTCAGTACCTGTCTGCCAGACCCGCGCCTGTGCGGCCAGTTGTGGGCCAAGCCCTGCCCGCCAGCCACCCTGTTGCAACCAGCCCAGGACAAGCTCTGCCACAGACTCCGGGGTGATCTGGCTGCGGCAGGACTCCCTGCGGGTGCAGGGGGCGGAATAGGGGCAGGGATGGCACGGCAGGGCTGGCTCAAGACAGCAGCAGCCCGGCAGATACGGCCCGGTATCCCACGGCTGGGCCGTGGCCAGAAAAAAGGCCAGCGAAGGTACACCCAGCCCGGCGGCCAGGTGCATGGTGCCGGTATCATTGGTGAGCAGGAGCCGACAGCGTGCAAGCAGGGCCGCCAGTTGGGGGATGTCCGTCCGCCCCACTGCGTCAAAAAAGGGCGCACGGGCTGCCGCTGCATAGGCCTCTGCCAGTGCCCTTTCCCCCCTGGAGCCAAGCAGCACCGGGCACAGCCCCGCTGTCTGCCACAGCCTGTCTGCCAGTGCTGCAAAATGGGCCACAGGCCACTGCCGCCGGGCTTCACTGGCCCCCAGTTGCAGGGCCACAAAGCCCTGTGCTGCCTCGCCCCCGGAGACAGTGCCTGTATCCAGCAGGGCATCCGCCCAGGCGTTGGCTTCCGGGCCGGGCTGCTGCAAGAGATTTTTGCCCGGGCGCGTGCTGATGTCGGGCGAGGTCAGCCGGATGGCTGCCATACGAAACATATCCACCAGATTGAAAGGGGCATGGAGCCGCTGCCGTACCGCGCCGCTGAGAAAGGAGAACCAGACATTTTCATGGAAGCCAAAACCCTCGGCATCCAGTCCAAAGCCAAGGATAGCGGCATCCTCACCAGCCAGCAAACGGGTGAGCAGCCGGGCCGGCAGGGTGGCCGTGAGGTTGAGCACATGGCGAGGCCGGGCTTCGCGCCTGATGCCCTGTGCAAATTCCAGCAGACAGGCAGCCGCAGCCTTCCAGTCGTGGTCAAGGCAGCCCAGCAGCTTGCTGCCGGGCAAGGCCCAGGCCGCCTCCACATGCCGGAGCAGTGGCAGGGCTGGCAAAAAATTTTCCAGACAGATCAGCCCTACGCTGTGGCCGCTGTCATGCAGGTCATGGATCAGGGGCTGGCTTTGCAGCAGATCCCCAAAACGGGTCAGGTTCACCACCAACACGTCAGGCATGACGCCCTCCCGCCATTGCCGTCTGCCCCAATCAGGCCAGTGCCGTGGACTTGCCCGCGTCAAGCATGTTCAGGGCCAGCAAACGCTCCTCGCGGAAGCGGTTTTGCACCGCAGCCTGCACCTGCGTACTGGACGAGCCGAACTGCCCGGCCCGCAGCTTGTACACATTGTTGATGAGCTTGCGCTCATAGGCCGGATCATCCTGCTCCCCGCTGAGGCTGTTGGCACGGTCAAAAAGGCGGGCTGCCCCGGCCGGGCCGTGCTGTACGGCTGTGCTCCAGATAACTTCGCGCATGGCCGGGGAAAGCTGCTTCGGGTCAAGGCCGGTACGCTCGGCAATGGCGGCCACAGCGGGCTTGTAGTGGCTTTCGTGGATGAAGGCTTCCTGAAGTTCCTCAAAGCGTTCGGGCTGTTCACTGGCAATGGCCCGCCAGACATTGGGCATGGCACCGCGTCGGCTGCCGGTATTGGCTGGCCCGGCCTCGCGCAGACGTTGGGCCAGCTCCGGGGCCTCGTTGTCAAGAAAGCCCAAAAACTGCTTCATGCTGCCCACACGCGAGGCGATCTGGTATTTGCCGTAGGAAGTCCCCCCGTTGCGGTCATAGCCGATGGCGGCGATACCTTCGCTGCCCGATTCAAAACGGGCAGAAAGCTGCCCCACAGGCACACCACCCCTGTCGGCAGTCTGGGCAGAGGGCTGTTTTTTGGCCGAGGGCCGAACCGAGAGCATGTCCGCAAGGCTGAAGCTGCGCCGCTCTTCAAACAGGGCTGTGCCGCTGCGCAACTGGCGGGCCGCCCCCATGCTGCGGGCCAGCTCCAGGGTCGAGCCACTCCCCATGCCCTGCAACATGCCTTCCAGGGCCTTGGTCTGCTGCAAGTCTGCCTGTGCCTTGCCCAGGGTCTGGAAGCGGATCAGATCACTGGGGGAGCGTCCGGCCAGCACAGGGTTGCCCGCACCCGGCAAAAGCTGGGGCCGGGCGGACATATTGGCTGCCGCACGGATCTCGCCACTGCCTTCCATGACAGCGGCAAAACTCGCCGTATCGCCGCCCGCCGGGGCAGACACACGCCGCTGGACGGCAGACTGGGGCTGCTGCCCAGCAGGGGGACGGATCATCCAGGCAGAGTATGACATCTTCTTTCTCCTCCACGGCTCCACCGCCTCAGGCTGAGGACAGTGCCACCAATGCGAAGCAAGGAAGATGCCAAGACTGGATTTACAAGTAAAAACAGCGGGATAGTTTGCCAGCTATGGGCAGTTTGCCAAATATCCGACAGATCAGGATGGCCTGTCAGCCTTGCGCTCCTCGCCAGTTCCGTCTCCCTGCGGCCGGGGCAGCCCCATGCCCAGCTCCCGGCCCAGCACATCGGCAAAGACAGCGGGCAGGGCATCCCCCTGACGCTGCTCCCGCCCCAGCACAAGGCCAATGCGCGCCTGACTGTTATCCACGGCATTGCGGCGCGAGACATTCTTCATCCGCGCACGGCTAGGCCGTTTGTGGCTGGGTATGCGCCGCTGCACCAGCAGCACATCAGCCAGCAACACCGTACTGTCGCCACCTTCCAATGCTGCGGGCGCACCGTAACCAGCTTCCACGGCCCGGCGCAGACTCTCCCGCGAGGCCGGGCCAGCGGCCAGCAGGGTCAGCTGCACGATATGGCCCGCCTTGCTTGGATTATCGGTAACGGCAAATCCGCTGCGTTCCAGAAAGGTATGGGCCACGCTCCGCAACTGCGGCACCTGCTGGCTTTCATCATGGCAGCCCACATAGATGATCGGCGCGATCTCGGCATCGGTCTGCCAGTCAAGGCTGCCATGCCGAAACACCTCAACGTCCCCCGGTTCAAGCTGCTGCTTGCAGCCAGCCAGCAGCACACACAGCACAAGGCAGGACAGGACAATACTCCGGCTCATGCTGCCTCCCCCTTACTGTTCAGATTGCAGGGCATTGATGATTTCCATACAGAGACGGTCTTCCAGCGCGGGCACGATTTCCTGTCGATCCATGTCGGCCCCTTCTGCCCGGACTTCCACACGCTGCATGGCGTCCCTGTCGGGAGTGCGCCCGTCGGTGCTGATGCCCACCTCAGCCCGCATCCCCCAGCTGGTGTACTTTCCCTGACTGTCAAGGAAAACCGTCCCCAGCCCCAGCAGCAAACCGGCCCCGGCCCCCCATGCCGAGCCCCGGCTGCCGTCCACGGCATTGCCCAGCATGACGCCAAGGGCCGTACCAGTGGCTGCCCCGGCCAGGGTCCGTCCCCCGCTCACCGGGGCATTGGTGCGCCCCAGCGGGAAGATTTCCCCCACCCTGACCCGGATATGGATGTCTGCTGCGGAGGGCTGTTCCACAGGGTTCAGCCCGCGTTCACTCTGGAGGTAGGCCGTCAGCATGGAGGCCAAATCATCGCGCAGGGCCGCGTCATCGGCGATCACATCCACATAGGCGGTCTGACCGGCCCGCACAGGCAGCATGGACAGCGGCTCTCCGCCCAGCGGGGATCGCGGGGGCTGCTGCGTGCTGGCGCAGCCAGCCAGAACAAGACAAAGGATGATACAGATGGCGGGCCAGAACCTCCTGACCGCATTGCCGTACTGGCCGGGCTGTTTATGTGTATCCATATATGTATCCCAGTATTACAGATAGACGCAAATCAGGATCAAGCCTAGCCCAGTCAGGCAGCCCTGTCCACTCCCCCGGCCAAAGCAGTTGCAGGGAATAACTTTTGCTTGCATGGTTGGCTTGGGGGATGTTTTTAGCGTGAGTTGCCCTGTATATTGTCACAAGTCTCCGTCAAAAACAGCCTTTTCCGCGCTGGCTGCGTCATTGTGCGATTTTGGTCGGTCACGTACTTGAGTACGCTCCCTCCCAAAATCGCCCACTTCCTTGCCAGCACGAAAAAATCTTATTTTCTAGGATTCTTGCGACACTAGCCACCGCCCTCCGCTTCGCTTCAGGCGGGCAAAGGAAATACAATCTCTACCCCTCCTCTTTACTCCCCATAACAGGCAGGGCGTCCCCCGAAGGGAACGCCCTGTTTGGGTGACGGTGGCAGAGGTCCGAAGTGCCACCATCGTTTTTAGACCCTGACGGGCCTAAAACTCGTAGCGCAGGGTGCCGAACACGCCGTGGGCGGTGCTTTGTGCGCCCATTTGCAGGTTGTAGTTGACGCCCAGCTTCACGTTGTCGTTGCCAAACTCAAGCCCGGCCTGAC
>JAFQED010000053.1 GCA_017415765.1 Desulfovibrio sp.
CATTGAAAATGGCATCGCTCTGGCGGACGCGCGAGCGGACGCCCGCGCCGTAAGCAAGCGGGAAAACCGCGCTTTTCCCGCGAAGCGTAGGCAGCGTATGGATTGAAACACAGAGTGTTTCAATCAGAAAATGCCTTAACAAGTCAGTGTCGCAGTGCCTCTGGATCTACCATGTCCTATTGCATAGCATAGAACAGGGCGACAGCCTTCTGGCTGCCGCCCCAAAGAGTAATATCCCGCTATACGCCTATTTTTTGGCTTTCTTGCCCTTGCCGCGCTTGAGTGCAGGCTTGGCATCTGCCTCGGCTTGGGCCGGAGCTGCTGCCAGTGCTTCAGCAGGAGCGGGCTGTTCTTCTGCCTTGGGTTGCGAGGGCTCTTCAACCTTGGGGGCTGCTGCCGGGGCTTCAGCCGGAACGGGTTGTGCTTCTGCCGTGGGCTGGGGGGCCTCTTCAGCCTTGGGGGCTGCTGCCGGGGCTTCTGCCGCAGGTTTGTCTTCCACAGCCTTCTTGGCCTTTTTCTCCACCGGGGCTTCAACGACGCTGCCGTCAGGCATTACCATGGAAAGGGCGCGTGCCGGGCAAACTTCCATACAGGCAGTGATTTTCTTGCCGTTCACCTCACGCCATGCCTTGCACATGTCGCAACGGACTGCCACTTCGCGCCTGGTGCGCTGTGCTACGGTTTCTGCATCGCCAGAGACGTCGGGCATACCAATGGTCTCAAGCGAGATGACGCCATAGGGGCAGACCGCCAAACACATTTTGCAGGCCACGCACAGTTGCACACGCATGGTGATGGCCCCGTCACTTTCCTGTTGCAGGGCCCCTGTGGGACAGATATTGCAACAGGGAGCGGGAGAACACTGGTGGCAGCTCACTGTGGTCTTGAAGTCATCGGTTTTCACCGCGCGGACGCGCGAGACCAGTACATCGCGTTGCTTCATGGCTTCCTTGAAGCTCAAGCCGTGGTGCGCTGCAATACAGGCAACCTCGCAACGGCGGCAGGCAAGGCACTTATCCGCTATGACCTGAATATGTTCTTGCATGGTCAGTATCCTCTGATTCAACACGCAGGGAAAGAAGCGTCAGCCCGTGTCCCCCGCTGAAGTGGATGGTGTCACCGCCGCAAGCCGGGCAGACAAAGCGGCGTTGGTGCAGCTCAAAGCTATGGCCGCAGCTTTCGCAGCGGCAGGCCAGTGGGGCTGTCTCCAGGGTGAGACGCGCCCCCTGGGCCAATGTCCCTTCGGCAAACAGCTCAAAACAGGCTGCCAGCGTCTGCGCTTCTACACAGGCGATCAGGCCTAATTGGCAGACCAGTTCCTCTATGCGTTTCACCCGTGCTTCGGGCTGTTGCCTGTTGTGTTCCTCTACAGCCTTGAGGGCGGTGTCCAACAATCCCTGTACCAAGGCTGCTTCGTGCATATGCTGTCCTTGCCTAGCGTTCCGTGCAGGACACGCAGGGGTCGATGGTGTTGGTTATCAGGGCCACGTCAGCCACATTACAGTCACGCATCATGACACCGAGGGCTTCCCAGTTCATGTACGAGGGCACACGCCACTTGAGACGGGCCGGGATGTCCGTACCATTGGTACGGATGTAGTAGAAGACTTCGCCACGCGGAGCTTCACTGCGGGCCACGGCCTCGGCAGAGGGCACGCTGGGCATGGGTGCCACTATCGGGCCACCGGGCAGATCGCGGCAGATCTGACGGATCATCTTGAAGGATTCAAAGATCTCGTGCAGACGCAGCATACTGCGGGTGTAGAGGCAACCGCCGGTTTCCACGATGCTCTTGAAGTCCAGATTGGGGTAGGCAGCGTAGGGCGAATCCTTGCGAACATCGCGTTCCAGGCCAGAGCCACGGGCCACCGGGCCAACCACGCCAAGGCGGATGGCGTCTTCCTTCGGGAGGTAGCCAAGACCCTTGGTACGCGCCAGGATCATACTGTTGGTGGCGTATATCTCGCGCAGTTCCTCCACCGCAGGCTCTACCTTGTCAATGGATTGCTGGATGTAACGCACCATGTCGTCATCCAGCGAATACTTGACTCCGCCGATGCAGTTGGCCGCAAGGTTCATGCGGTTGCCATAGACCGTTTCTTTCAGATCCTGCATCATCTCACGCACTTCCATGATGTGCATGAAGAGCGATTTGAAGCCGATGATATGGGCCTGGATGGCAGTATTGAACAAATGCGAGGACACACGCTTGATCTCTTCGGTGAGTACGCGCTGATAGTTGGCGCGTTCCGGCACCTTGATGCCCAGCACATTTTCCACAGCCATGCAATAGGTGAAGGAATGGCTGTTGGAACACAGCGAGCAGACGCGCTCGGTCAGAGTCGTGTTCTTGATCAGATTACGCTGGCTGGCCATGGCTTCCATGCCACGGTGTACATGGCCCGATGTCAGCTCCACATTTCGTACTATTTCACCTTCCACCGTCAGGCGGAAGTACACTGGCTCCTCAAGGGCCACATGCACGGGGCCAAGAGGCATGGTAAAGGTCTTGCTCATGCCTTCTTCTCCTTGTCACTCATGATTCGTTCCCACAGATCGGTGCTGCAAGCCCCGTTCATCATGATGGAGAGCGGCACCACCTCGTTGAGGATGCCCGCGTCAAGCTCCTCGTCAAGGAAAAGGCGGCGGGGATTGGGATGATCGCTCACCTTCACGCCATACAGTTCCATCATTTCGCGCTCATGCCAGTCGGCATTGTTGAAGAAGCGGGTGATGGAAGGCACGATAGGCCACTCGCCGTTGAGGGTGACAGTCAGGTTGTAGATGACGCCGTCCAGCTCAAAGTGGTAGCAGGCTTCCTGCATGGGTTCGCTTAACTGGCGGCGGTTGTAGGCCGAGATCATGGCAAGGCGTGCGCCGTGCTGATGCAGGGCTTCGGCCCCGCTCGTCAGAAGGCGCGGGGTATCAAGCCGAAACCAATGGTAGCCGTTGCCAAAGGTGTCAACCTTGTGATGGATGGCGTCAGGCGCGGTGCCGAGGGCACTGAGGGCCTCAATGAGCTGCGCGTTGCCAGGTATGACTTCTTGCATAGGTATCCTCTGGATAGTCTGGAACTATTCGTTGGTAGGGGCAGATGCGCCCGGCCCTTGTTCCACCGCCGGTTTTGCCGCAGCCGAACGCGGCAGGACGCAGGCCGAACGCTTGGCATCCTCAAGCTGACGGCAGCTGGGGCACAGGTGGCGTATCTGTTCCGGATCAACATCAGTATTTTCAGCATACAGCTTTTGGGCCAGGACAGCCGGGATGGGACGCATCAGCTTACCGCAGCCGGCACAGGGTTCATACTTGATGGTTTTTTGTTCGACCCGGGTAAACTTGTCGGTTTCAAGGTGGGCACTGTGCCAATCGTTACTGATGCTCATGGCACCTGTGGGGCAGTAATGCCGACACGAGGCACAGAGACAGCACGAGTTGGGCCAGATCGTGATGGTATAGCCGCTGCCATCGGGCAACTGACTGATGTTGATGGCCCCTGCCGCGCAGGAGTAACGGCACATGCCGCACCCCATGCACAGTTCAGGGTCAACCACTGCACGACCGCGCAGACGTGCCGGGGTAAAGGTCTCGCCCAGCGGGAAGGGATCTGTGCTGGGGCCTTCCAGCAGATTGCGGAACAGAACTTTCAGAAAGCCCGCCATATATCAATCCTCCAAAGCCTTGGCATCATTGTTGGTTGGCGTGGGCTGCTCCTCCAGCAGGGAGCAGACATGGCGGCAGGTGCCGCACCGGCGGCAGCGTTCCTGCCTGTATTCAGGTGACTTTTCTTGCCACTGCTGCCATTTGCGGCGCAGCTCCTGCCATATGCCACGCATCATTCTTCTATACCCAGCTTCTTCATCCAGATGGAGCGGGCCAGGACCACGGCTTCCAGAATGGCCTGGGGGCGTGGGGGACAGCCCGGTACGTTGACATCCACCGGGATATGGCGGGCGATGGGCCCTTCAATGGAGTAGCCTTCGCGGAAGACCCCACCGGAAATGGGGCAGATACCCACCGCCACCGTCACCTTGGGTTCTGGTATTTCGTCCCAGACCCGAAGCACACGGTCGCGCACACGGGTCGTAAGCGGGCCAGTTATCAGCACAATGTCGGCGTGGCGCGGGCTACCGCAATAGCGGCATCCAAAGCGTTCCACGTCAAAGCGAGGGATCAGAGCCGTGGTGGCAAGCTCCACATCGCAGCCATTGCATGACCCGGCGTTGATTCTGAACAGCCAGGGCGACCGCACCGAAAGTTTTTTGAGCATATTGTCCAAAGCCACAGTGGCCTCCTTTGCGGTGGTTACATCACCCAGACCATGAGCAGGCTGCAAAGCGCAAGGCCTGTGGGCACCGTTACATAGAAGCGGAAGGCCTGATCGATGCGGAAGCGACCCATGGCCGTCTTGACCAGGGTAAGCGACAGCAACATCAGTACCAGACACTTGAGTGCAAACCAGATCAGGTTCACCGGCCACCACGCAGAGATAGTGCCGGGGAAGAACAGGGCAACCCCCAAACCCAGCACCACAAAGGTCTTGAGGGCCGAGGTAACGTGGAAGAGGGCCAGCAGCGGGCCGCCGTATTCCAAGAGGGGGCCTTCCACGATCTCGGTTTCTGCTTCGGGGATGTCAAAGGGCAGCACGCCCATGGTCCCAGGCAGGAAGATGAGATAGGCCAGGAAAGCGGGGATCATCACAGGGTTCAGCCCCAGCGAACCGTTGCCCTGCTGCCATTCAACGATGCGCAGCAGAGAGAACTCCGCACCCCAGTCGCCGCCGTTCATGCCCTTGCCCACCAGCATGGCAACCGAGAGCAGGATCATCAGCAGCGGCGTTTCATAGGCCAGCATCATCAGCATCTCACGGGAGAAACCCATTGCCCCAAAGGGTGAACTGGAAGCCGAGCCGCCCAGCATGATGGCCATGGCCGGGATGGGCAGCAGGTAGAAGAGCACCAGTAGGTCGCCCATGTTGAACAGACCGGCAAAAACACCCGGCACCGGGATGAAGGCCGCGCAGACGGCCATCCCCGTAAAGCCGAAGATGGGGGCCAGCAGGAAGGCTGGTTTACAGGCCGTTTTGGGGATAAGGGTTTCCTTGGTCAAGAGTTTTGCCATATCCAGCCACGGCTGGACCAGGGGCGGGCCAACGCGTCTCTGGAGGCGGGCCTCCACCCGCCTGTCCAGAGCCTTGAAGAACAAGCCTACCGCAAGGGCAAAGACCCCGCCGGGAAAGATGCACATGTGCAGCACTGCGAAGAAGGTATCCATCAGCAGTTCTCCTTGGAGACGGGGGTGCCGCCAAAGACGCGCACCAGACCGCCGTAAATGCTGGAGGGATCCATGCGGCTGGTGCCGATTTCCGGCGGCAGACCGCAGGTATGCACGTCAATTTCACGCAGACGCGTGAAGCGGCGCACGAAGGCGTAACCCAGGGCGAAAGCCAGGGCCATCATCACAAACATGCCGGTTGCATTCCACGCACCGGGGCCGGCAAGGACGCCGGAAAGACCGGTTTCGAGCGGGCGTACGCCGTATTCGGCCAGCACGCTGTTGATGGGGCCAAGTGCCAGGCCGGGGAAGATACCCGTCAGGATACAGCCACCGGCCAGGATGCCCATAGCCACACGCATGACCTTGGGAGCTTCCTGCACATGCTCGATGTCATCACCCGGCTGGCCGAGGAAGGCTGCATGCAGGAACTTGGCGATATAGGCCAGGGTCAGCACGCTGCCCACCAGCGAGAGCAGGGCAAGCATGGGCTGGCCCGCTTCCATCAGGGCATGGTAAATGAGCCACTTGGAGGAGAAACCACTGGTCGGCGGCACACCCACGACCGAGAGGCCCGCAATGGCAAACATGCACAGGGTAAAGGGCATCTTGCGACCGATGCCGCCAAGGTCATGCAGGCTTTCCTTGTGGGTGGCAAACATCACTGCACCGCAGACAAGGAAGAGCAGGTCCTTGAAGAAGACATGGTTGATCAGGTGGAGCATGCCACCAGCGTAGCCAAGGGCACCGCCGGCAGCGATGGCCAGCACCATGTAGCCGAGCTGGCTCACGGTGGAGTAGATGAAGATGAGCTTCAAACCGTTGGCGCGCAGTGCCTGGACAGCAGCCATGATGATGGTGATACCGCCGATCCACATAACGCTGACGCTGATGACGTTCTGCCCCAGCTTGCTCAGGATGCCCGCCATGACCAGGCCACCGCCCAGCAGCATGAAGAGCTTGATCAGACCGATGAGGGCACTCTTCAGCAGTACCGAGGAGATGAAGCCGGAAACAGGCGTGGGGGCCAGTGCCGGGTGCATCTGCCAGTCGATGCGGAAGGGTAGCTGCGCCGCCTTCATCACAAAGCCGATGGCCAGCAGAGCCATGGCCAGCCAGGCCATACCGCCACCGATGGCCGGGACCTGACCGGTGAGCAGACTGATGTTGAAGGGAGTGAACGGCCCCATGATGCACAGGCCCACAAAGAGGAAGCCCGCACCCACAAGGTTGAAGAAGAAGTACTTGAAGGCTTCACGCAGCGAGTACTTGTCGCCTTCATGGGCAATGGCCATGTAAAGGCTCCACGAGCTCATGATCTCCCAGAACAGGAAGAAGCTCAGCAGGTACTGGCTGGCCGCCATGCCCACAAGGCCACCGCACATGCAGGTAAAGGCGCAGTAGAAACGCCATTGACTGTGACTGTGATCCATGTAGCCCACGGCATAGGCCATGTTCACCGCGCCCACCAGCGGCACGATGAGGGCAAAGCAGAAGGACAGGGTGTCAAGGTCACGCCCGAACAGCAACACAAGGATCGCCGTCAGCACAAGCACGCCCACGCTCGTCCAGCCAGCGGCCTTGCGGTTGAAGAAGCAGAAGGCTGGCAGCAGCGCACCAAAGACAGGTACGATGACGTAAATGGGCCAGGACACGTTGATGGCCGCAAGCACCTGAGGCGCATCTGCCGGAACAGTGAAGCAGAGGGAGGCCACAGGCAGGATGAGGGGCATCAGCATCTGCGGGAAGAGACCCAGCAGCAGGCTGATGGCGGCCAGCACCAGCAGACCCAGGCGCATACTCAGGGGAGCTTCGCTCACGGTAGGCAGGTCGGCAGGACGTGCTTCAAACACCAGTGTCCTGAGGATGCGGGTATAGTAGATGGCACCCACGGTGGAACCAAGGAAGATCAGGGCCGCCAGCCAAATCTGACCGGCATCGGTGGCCGCCTGTATCATCATGAATTTGCTGTAGAAAGCCCCAAAGGGGGGCAAGCCCATGATGCTCACGAGGCCCACGGCCATACAGCCCACGGTCCACGGCATACAACGGCCAAGGCCGCGCAGGTCTTGCAGGTTGCGGCTGCCGGCACGCAGGATGAGCGCACCAGCACCAAGGAAGAGCAAGTCCTTCATGATGGCGTGGTTGAACATATGCCAGAGCGCGCCCGCAGTGGACAACCAGGTGGCAAGGCCCAGTACCAGCGCGATCTCACCTATCTGGCCAAGGGTAGAGTAGGCCAGCATACGTTTGATGTCATCCTGGCGCAGGGCCATCAGCTCGCCGTAGATCAGCGTGGCCACGCCCATGGCAGTCAAACCGGTGCCAAACCAGTTCAGCCCGAAAAGGCCCTTCTGGTCGTCAAGAGAAGCACCGACACCCATGAGGATAATGGACACGATGCCGAAGATCCCCATCTTGGTGATGATACCCGACAGGGGGCCGGAAACCGAGGACGGCGCGGCCGGATGGGCATCAGGCAGCCAGGAGTGCAGCGGCACAAGGCCCGCCTTGACCGCAAAGCCAGCAAGGCAGAGCAGCAGCCCAAGCTGGAAGAAGATGGGATGGCTGAAGGCAGCCAGGGGGGAGGCAGCAAAGGCCCCCAGCAGATAGAGGCCGGGCAGCATGAAGAGCGCACCGCCCGCACACATGACATAGTATTTGAGACCGGCGTCAAAGGCTGTGCTGCGCCTTTCATGCACCACCAGGAAGTAGGAGGCGAAGGTCATCAGCTCCCAGTAGCCGTACAGGGCTGTATTGTCGGTGGCCGAGACGATGCCCGCCAGAGAGGCAAAGGTCAGCAGCAGGAAGAACCAGTACCAGCCCTGCCCGCCACCGTGGATGTAGCCGATGGAGTAGATGCAGACCACCAGTGCCACCAGCGTCACCATGACAAGGAAAAGCTGGGTCAGCGGTGCGGCGGGGGAAATCAGCACCGCCAGCAGTGCCAGTGCGGCAAAGGCCGTCCCCACAAGGGAGACGCGGCTGATACCGAACAGGGAAAGCCCGCCTGTGACCAGTGCGCCCAGATAGAAACACCAGAAAGCACCGTGGGTGGAGGCATGTTCCACGCTCAGGCCAAAGCTGGCCCCAACGAAATCCGTGAGCGGAACGCGGAAAAGCCCCAGCAGGGCTACCAGCAGACCAAGGGCCAGCACGATCATGCCACGGGGACGCGGGGTCGAGCCATCGGGGGCCTTTTCCAGCACCACGATACGCACGGCATCCACATACAACCACACAAAGACCGTCGTGACTGCGGCCATCAGCAACAGGGATGCAATGCCGATGCCGACCGGGGCCATGTACAGGATGGACTGGACGATGAATGCCCGGCCTTCCGGTACAAGGAAGGGAGAGCCGCCAACGGCGGCCAGCATACCCAGGGCGTACAGTGCGCCATTCCAGATGTCGGCCCGGCCCTGGCCACGCAGGGCGTCAAGGTCTCGCAGGCTTGTGCCGCAGAGCGTACAGCCCGGCATGGGGGACAGACGCGCCAGGGCCACGAGGGCCAGGAGTCGTGCGGCCAGTTGGAAGGTAACAAAGAGCCACAGCCCCGTCATGCCAATGGCATTGGCAGCCGCCAAGGCCATGCAGACGATGCCCGCATCATGCACCAGCCCCCAAAGGATCAGACGGCGCGGATCCTTACGCTGAGAAACAGCTTTGAAGGTGGCAAAGAGCAGGATGAGGGAGCCGAGCAGCAGCGGTAGCCATGTGCCGCTAGCCGTGAACAGTGGTGATGTCATAAGCACCCCATGGTTTTGGGATTTGGCGACCCGTTTTGTCCGCCGGGACAAAAAACCGCACAGAAACCCACGATGTTTGATGTTGTGTAGCGTATTTGGCCGTTTTCAGCAAGGGGGCGTGACAGAAAAGTTCGGTTTGCTGGCCAGACACAAAGGTATAACCTGCGTTATTCTTTACAGATTTGGATTGATTACTTGATCAGTCTTGATGGCAGTTCTACTGCACACTGTACCAGATACTGCAGTGTAAAAGTATCTTGGGCAGGATGCAGCCTTCCTGACGTGAAGTGAGATCCGGCTTATTCCTGCCGCAGGTCACGTCCCATAAGCTGGCGCAGAGCCGCATGGGGGTCTTGCCCCTCATGCAGGATGCGCTGGATGGCTGCCGTGATGGGCGCGTCAATGCCCAGTTGCCCTGCCAGTTCATGTACAGCCGCTGCCGTCTTGACGCCTTCGGCCACCATGCCCAGTTCACGGGTGATGGCGTCAAGGGATTTGCCCTGCGCCAGGCCCAGCCCCACGCGCCTGTTGCGCGAAAGGTCGCCAGTGCAGGTAAGGGTCAGGTCTCCCAGACCTGAAAGGCCCATGAAGGTTGCCTGTTGCGCCCCACAGGCCACCCCCAGGCGGCTCATTTCGGCAAGACCACGGGTGATGAGGGCCGCTCGGCTGTTGTGCCCCAGATGCAGTCCATCGCAAAGGCCGGCAGCAATGGCCATGACGTTCTTGAGCGCGCCGCCCATTTCCACGCCAATGACATCGGTGCTGGAATAGCAGCGGAAGGCCGTGTCGGAAAACAGCCCGCGCAGATCTCGTCCAAGTCCCTCGCAGGCCGTGCCCAGCACCACGGCGGTGGGCAGCCCCTGCACGACCTCGGCCGCAAAGGATGGGCCGGAAAGCACACTGTAGCGGGCTTCAAGCCCGTCCAGCGTCTGGGACACGACAGTGCTGCAACGGGCATGGCTGCCGTTTTCCAGCCCCTTGGCGGCGTTGACAAGGATGATGCCCGGACGGAAGTATGTACGGTGTGCCTTCAGCCAGCCGCGCAGTTGCTGGCAGGGGATGGCCAGCACCAGCAGGGGGCGATCCAGCGCAGCAGGGTCGGTGCTGGCGCACAGGGCAGGATGCAGCGGCAGCCCCGGCAGATAACGGGGGTTCTCGTGCCGCCGGTTGATGGCTTCTGCCGTGGCGGTATCGCGCAGCCACAGGGTAACGGACAGGCCGTGTCCGGCCAGCAGATGAGCCAGGGCTGTCCCCCAGCTGCCGCCACCGGCAACAGTGACGGGAGTAGTGCGATCTGGTGCGTCGTGCATATCAGGATCCTGATGCTGTTCCAGTCAGATCTGGTGACAGTCTTGCGGCCTGGGGGCTGCCTGTCCGATTGCCTGGCTTGCCTTCGCGAAAGCGCAGCAGGAACAGGCCCGCAAAGCGGTCGTTTTTATAGATCTCAACGCGGAACAGGGTCCCCCCCCTGTCCACGGAAAAACGCTTTTCAAACAGGGAACGGCGCAGCAGCAGACCGTTTTCGTCCCGTTTGCCACTGTCGTAACCGATGGCATTGACACGATAGCCCGCCGGGGCGTGGATACGCACCCCTTCAAACACATCCAGCACCCGGCCAAAGATCAGGTTTTCCCGCCGCCCGTCCACGCTGACCTCAATACTGCCAAGACTGGTGTCCAGTTCGCGCCAGTCGGGCTTGATGCAGGTGATGGTGCGGTTGCCATAGTGGATGCAGAGTGTGCCCCTGTCGTTCTGGCAGGGCAGCACTGCCATGATGGGGTTGGAGGTAACGGCAGTAGCCGGGCTGCCCTTGGGGAGCGGCAGATAGTTGATCTGCCCGCGCACGTCCTCCAGCGGCAGAAAGACCCGGTTTTCTGCAAAGGAAACACCAAGGTTGGTGCGTAATGCTCCGTCAATGCCCCTGGGGGTCAGGCTGAAGTCCCGCGTAAAGCGCAGTCCGGCCTGTCGCATGAAGGCTTCGACCATGTGCAGGTGATAGTATGTGCGCAGGGCGACGGGAAACTCCTTGCTGGCCTCCAGGCCAAAGGCTGCCTTGCCGTGGCGCACGGCAAAGTAGGAGAGGCTTTTTTCCATTTCCCGATCGCCTTCGGCGGTGCGGGTATTGTGGACATGCAGCTTGTGCAGGGGGCGGAGGAGCTGGCCGTTGACTTCCTCTGTCACCCTTTCGGCCACCTGGGCAAGATCACCCAGAAAGGCGTCGGGCAATTGGGCTTGGTCAATGATGACAGACTGGCCCCATCGCGCCGGGCTGCACAGTTTGCTCTCAAAGCGGGGGCGGTAGTAGCCGCTGCCGTCATGCAGGTTGAGTACCAGTGCCACGGCAGGGTCGCGGATGAGCTGCTGGATGCGGCTGACAGTGGGGAATTGGGGGTCATCCTTGTCCAGCCGGGCAAACTTGCGATTCATGTCACCGTAAATGCCACGACTGCGTTTGATGATACTGGGGAAGTTGAGATTGGGAACGACCCAGAGTGCCCCGGCCTGGATCTCGTAACGGGTGGCCAGCAGGGTCGCGGCAGAAAAGCCACCCGGTTCGTCCCCCTGTATGCCGCCGATAACAAGGACGACGCGCTTGCCCTCGCCAAGGCGGAAGGTGGCAAAGTCGTGCGGCAGCGCAGCATCGGCCCGTAGAGGGGCGGGCAGACAGAAGACCAGCCACAGCATGAGCAGAGGGGCAAGCAGTGTGCGGGGCTGCGGGGCTGGCAGCCGACAAGAGCGGCAGCTGTCCCGCAGCGGGCTGGTGGAGATGGGGGAAGGTCTGGAAGTGTGCGGCGATGGTTTGTTCACTTGGCCCGGCCCTGTTGAAAGACTGCCGGGAGCTTATGCTATTTGCAAGGGGACGGCAAGGCGCGGTGTGCGCTGGTACAACGCAAGAGGAGGAAGGCAGAGGGGCTGCCCCAAACAGCACGACACGATACGCCCGCCGGGCTGTCGCTACAGAGCTTCATGCCATCGTCCAGTAGTGGCAAGGCAGACAAAAGGCTTATTCATAGTGTGTACGGCATTGAGCGATTTCAATGGCATCATCCACCAGCCGATATACAAGCCGATGCTCATTATCAATGCGTCTGCTCCAATAGCCTGCCAATTCATATTTGAGAGGTTCAGGCTTGCCGATGCCGACATGCCCATTCCTGTCAATATCCTTAAGCAGCGCATTGATACGTTTTACTGTTCTTTTATCCTGTGTCTGCCAGTAGAGGTAGTCTTCCCATGCCGCGTCAGACCAGACTTTACGCATGGGTTTGATCCTCATCCTCAAGCAGTGGTCGTTCCCGCCCATTGCCGCAGTCAAGCTGCTCCATTGCCGCGCGCAGACGCCGCATATTTGCCTCGCCGTAGAAAGGGTCTTTAGCAAGAGAAATTTCAAAGGGGATGCGGCGTTCGCGAACGATGGTGCGGGCAAAGATATTGACCGCAGTGGAAGGCGTCATGCCAAATTCTGCACAAATGGCGTCAAATTGTTTTTTCAGGCTACTGTCCATACGCACATTCAGGCTTGTCTGGCTCATATCGTCCTCATGTTGTCATCAAATTTGCGTATATTGTACCTATATCACTTATCACTTGAGCATGTCCCTGCCAAGAGGTGGTGTGGAGAGGATGGGTGAAAAATCCTGCCTGACGGAAATGATAAGTCTTCTCTTCCCGACGATCTGCCAGAGAGCAGAAGCCAGAAACAAACAGGGCGTTCCCTTCGGGGGACGCCCTGCCTGTTTCTGCCTGCAAAGATCCATCTGGTTTCAGGGCCTACGCTGGCACGCCCTGCCGTCCCCTTGGGCTTATTGCGGGTCAAAGCCGATGTTTTCAATGGCGGCCTTGAGAGCGGCCACATCCACCGGGCTGGCCTCTTCATAGCGCAGTTCCGCTGCTTCCAGGCAGACCTCGGCCTTGCTCACGCCGGGGACGGCGGCCGCAGCCTTTTCTACAGCAGCCTTGCAGTTGCCACAGTGCATACCGTTGACTTTCAGGACTTTCATGCTAACCTCCGTCAGTATAAGCTGGTTTTCAATTTCAGTAGTGCTATTAGTATCCCCTTGGTGGTTGGATTTCAAGGGAGGAATAGATGGGCGGCAAGGAACAGCATAAAACATCGCAGCAGGGTTGCCTGTTGCGTTTTGACATCAGCGGTATGCACTGCGCGGCCTGTTCGTCCCGTATCGAGCGGGTGGTGGGCAAGCTGGCGGGGGTCGAGCGGGTCAGCGTCAATCTGGCTACAGCGCGGGGAACGGTGTGGGGACAGACTGACAGCGATGCCGCAGCCTTGCAGCAGGCCATCATGGAACGGGTGGCCGGGCTGGGCTTTACTGCCACACCCAGCAAAAACGAGGATGCAGCCGCCCAGTACGAGGCCGCCCGCGCCGCTGCCCTGCAGGATAGGCAGCAGCGTTTGTTGCGCTTGTGGCCCATGCTGGCCTGTGCCCTGCCACTCCTTGTCATTTCCATGGGGCATATGGTGGGGCTGCCCCTGCCCCACTGGCTGGAACCGCACCATTCCCCACGCGTTTTCATGCTTGCCCAGCTTGCCCTGACCCTGCCCGTGCTCTGGCTGGGACGGCATTTTTATCAGGAAGGGATCGTGGCCCTGCTCCGCAAAAGCCCGACCATGGACAGTCTGGTGGCTGTGGGGACAGGCGCGGCCTTCTGTTACAGTCTTGCCAGTACCGTGCTGGGGCTGTTGGGGCATGACCCGGTCGGGCGGGCCATGCAGTTGTATTATGAATCCGTAGCCGTACTCCTGACCATGATAGAGCTGGGCCAGTTTCTGGAGGCCACGGCCCGGCGCAAGGCCGGGGATGCCATGGGGGCACTGCTGCGCCTGACGCCGGAAACAGCCTTGCGTCTGGAGTCCGCTGACAGCGCAGCCCCCCCGCAGGAGATCCCGCTTGCAGAGGTGGCCGAAGGCGACATCCTCCTGGTGCGCCCCGGTGCGCGTGTGCCGGTGGACGGCAGAGTGCTGCGTGGTCAGAGTGCGCTGGATCTCTCCCTGCTGACAGGGGAATCCATCCCCGTACCGGTAGGGGAGGGCGACAGGCTCATGGCGGGCAGCGTCAACGGTGAAGGCCCACTGACCATGCAGGCCGATGCCGTGGGGCAGGACACGCGCCTTGCACGGATCATCCGGCTGGTGCGGGAGGCTCAGGGAGCCAAGGCCCCCATTGCCCGACTGGCTGACAGGGTCAGCTTTTACTTTGTGCCGGCGGTCATGCTGCTGGCCCTGCTGTCCGGCCTGGCCTGGCTCATGTTCAGTCAGGAGCCTGTCAGTACAGCCCTCACGGTCTTTGTGGCGGTGCTGGTCATGGCTTGCCCCTGCGCCATGGGGCTGGCCACGCCCATGTCCATCATGGTGGGCACAGGGCGCGGGGCTGCATTGGGTGTGCTCATCAAGAACGGGGCAGCCCTGGAACAGGCCGGGCGTATTCGGGTGCTGGCCGTGGACAAGACGGGGACCCTGACCTCTGGCAAGCCGGTCCTGACCAGTCTGGAGCTCTTGCCCCATTCTCCCTTGCCGGACAGGGACACGGCCCTGACCCTGACCGCCGCCCTGGAGGCGCGTTCGGAGCACCCTCTGGCGCAGGCCATCGTCCATGCCGCGCAGGAGCAGGGCTGCCCAGCTTGTGTGGTGGATGAGCTGGAAGTGCTGCCGGGGCTGGGCATTACGGGCAGGGTCAGCCATGCCGGGCAGGACTGGACGCTGGCCGTGGGCAATGCGGCCTTTATGGCCCGGCGCGGGCTTTGTGTGTCCGGGGAGGCCGAGGCGCGTCTCACCAGCCTGGCCGATGCAGGACAGACCCCGCTGCTGCTGGCCGCGTCTGTGGGCGGACAATGGCAGCTTGCCGGTATAGTCGCCCTGGCCGACAAATTGCGCCCTGAATCTGCCTCGGTGGTGGCCCGCTTGCACAGGGCTGGTGTACGGGTGGTGATGCTGACCGGTGATAATGAGCGCACAGCGCGGGCCGTGGCCCGTGAGGCCGGCATAACGGAGGTGGCCGCCGGGCTGCTGCCCGCCGACAAGGCCGCCCATATCCGTGCCCTGCAGGCGCAGGGGCTGGTAACAGGCATGGTGGGCGACGGTATCAACGATGCCCCGGCACTGGCTGTGGCCGATGTGGGCATGGCCGTGGGGACAGGTGTGGATGTGAGTGCTGAAGCGGGCGACATCGTGCTGATGCGCGGTGGCATGGAGGCCGTGCTGACAGCTCTGGCCCTTTCACGCGCTACCATGCGGAACATCCGGCAAAATCTGGGCTGGGCCTTTGGCTACAACATCCTTGGTTTGCCGGTGGCAGCGGGCTTGCTGCATGTTTTTGGCGGGCCCATGCTTTCGCCCATGCTGGCGGGTACGGCCATGGCCCTGTCATCCTTTTCGGTGGTCAGCAATGCCCTGCGCTTGCGCTACTTCAGGCTGGAAGCGTAAGCCGGGACGTCATGCCTTGAGCAGGGCTACCCCGGCCACGATCAGCAGCACTCCTGCAAGTCGGCTCCAGTTCAGGGTATCGCCAAACAGTGCTACTCCCAGCAAAAATGTGCCTGCCGCGCCGATACCTGTCCAGACGGCGTAGGCAGTGCCAATGGGGATATGCTTCTGCGCCAGAAAGAGCAGCCAGCCGCTCAGGGCCATGCTCACTACCGAAAGCGCGATACAGGGGATGCGCCAGACCGGGGCTGTCTGCGCCAGCTTGAAGCCCAGCGGCCAGCCGATCTCAAAAAGCCCGGCCGCCGCCAGAACGAACCACGGGTTCATGCTCCACCCTTGTCGGCATCCCTGGCAGCAGCCTTGATGGCATTGGCATAGGGCAGGTCTTCTGGTGTAAGGCCCAGCCGGGCCAGACGGGCGGCCTCCTGCTTGCGCTCTCGTGTCCCCTTGGGCTTGAGGGACTCAAAGGCCTCACTGCATTCCTGCTGGCGGCAAAAGACCAGAAAGCCTGTGTGGGCGGTCATCCTGTCTTCGGGGCGCAGACGGTCGGCCAGCGGCTTCCAGTGGCGGATGAGTATCTCGCAGACTTCCTGTTCGGCAAAGGGGCCTTGCTCCAGGCCCAGCAAAAGACGGCTGACCTGATCCACCGTAGGCAGAAGAAAGCCCAGCATGGCCCCCGGCCGCACGGCGCGGGCCGCGTGTTCCAGATATTCCCAGGGAGTGCGGACATCCAGAAAGAGCGCGTCGGCCCCGCTGGTGGCAAAGCCGTCGGCTATATCGCGCTGGTGCAGCTCCACATTATCGCCCAGTCCGGCCCAATCCAGATTGCGGCGGGCCAGCTTCAGAAACTCCTCCCGCGCATCATGGCTGATGACCCGCCCTGTTGGCCCGCAAAACCAGGAAAAGCCGGTGGTCAGCCCACCAGAGCCGCAACCGGCCTCGATGATGGTGCGGCCAGGGCCCGCCCCCAACCGGAGGCAGATATAGGCAATGTCCTTGGCGTAGATGACCTGCGTCTGCCGCTTCAGGCCCTGCAAACGGTCGTACAGGGTGGCCTCCTGCACGAGGATGGGGACATCCAGGCTGGTACGGACTTCAGAACCAAAATCCAGCCCTGCCACTGTGGCGGCATGGAGCACACCGTCATTGCTGTGCCAGTCCTGCCCTTCCTCAAGGCGTTTGATGTAGCGTCGCCCCTTGGGCGTGACATAGACAACAAGAGAACCGTAGGGGATCATGCTCTACCCTGTTTGCTGGCTGAGGTGTATGCCGTCTAGAACATCTGGCGCATCAGGTCTTCGCCGTCCTGCGAGGTGTCGGTGGGGGCGTCTTCCCCCTCTGCCTGGCTGATGGCCGAAACACCCTGCACGGGCAGGTCAGAGCGGTAGGCCATGCCGTCTATCATGGTGATGCCTTCGGGCATGGGGAAGTCGCGTGCCTCGTACAGATCCTCCACCTTTTCGCGGTAATAGCGGAAAATGGGTGTAGCTGTACGCCCCCCCTGTTCCAGCCGCCCCAGCGAGCGCACCTGATCGTAGCCCACATAGACGCCTGTGGCCAGATCGGGCGAAAAGCCCACGAACCAGGTATCGCGTTCCTCGTTGGTAGTGCCGGTTTTTCCGGCAATGGAGCGGCCTTCCAGTCGCGCCCGCGTGCCTGTGCCGGCATTGACCACATTCTTGAGCAGGGTGGCCATGATATAGGCATTCTGGGGGCTGATGGCTTGCCAGTGTTCCGGGTCCTGCCGGTAGAGTTCGCGCCCCTGTGCATCCACGATGGAGGTAATGATGCGCGGGCGCACCCCCAGCCCCTGATTGGCAAAGGCCGCATAGGCCTGGGTCAGGTTGAGGGGAGAGACGTCCACCGCGCCAAGGCTGATGGCCAGCTCTTCGGGAAAGGCCGGTTCCAGACCCAGGGATTTGGCCCGCTGGATGACATTGGCAATGCCCACCTGCTGGGCCACACGCACGGTGCAGGTATTGCGGGACATGGCAAGGGCCTGTGCCAGAGAAAGCTCTCCCTTGAAGTTATGTTCGTAGTTGGATGGCCGCCAGACTTCGTTGGTGTAGGGATTGATATAGACAAAGGGAGCATCCAGCAGGGTGGAGGCCGCAGTAAAGCCAAAGTCCAGTGCGGTGGAATAGACGATGGGCTTGAAGCTGGAACCGGGTTGCCGCCGGGCCTGGGTAGCCCGGTTAAAATGGCTGGAACCAAAGTCATAGCCGCCCACAAGGGCTACCACGTCACCGCTTTGCGGCTCCAGCGAGGCAAGAGCACCCTGCACGGCAGGCACCTGCTGCAAGAGCAGGGGAATGGGCGTGCCCTTCTGCACGGTGTTCTCGTCATAGGGCAGGGTTTTCTTTTTCTTGCGCCCCCTGGCATCGGTCTCGGTAACAGAGACCGGGGCGGCAGAAACCCAGATCAGATCACCCGGTGCAAGCACCTGCACGGCATTCTTGACTGCCGGGGCGTAAATACCCGCCACCCTGGGGTTGGGCTTGCGCGCCCAACTCATGTTGGCCACGGGGATAAGCCCGGTGTAGCCCTGCCCCAGCTCCACCTGGGCTGCCTGGGGCGTAACCTTGCTGACCACTGCCCGGACCCAGCCATTGCCCACAAGATCCAGCGGAGAGAAGGCCGATGTTTCCAAGAATTTCTTTTGGTCGGCGGCGTCCAGTTTTTTCAGCGGGCCTCGCCAGCCCTGCCGCTTGTCCAGTTCTTCCAGTCCACGGCGCAGGGCCTGCCCGGCAGGTATCTGATGGCGCGGGTCCATGGCGGTGCGCACGGTCAGGCCCGCCTCATACACATAATCCTCACCGTATTTTGGGGTATCCACCCCCAGGGCCTTGAGGTTGTGTTCGGTAAAGAATTCTATCAGCAGGCGGCGGGCTTCCTCAAAGTACCAGCGTTCCGCACCGCCAGGGCTGTCGGGCATACTCCAGTACACCAGTGGCTCGTTGGCGGCCTGCTGGTATTCCTCCTCACTGATCCACTTCAATGCCCGCAGACGACCCAGCACATACATCTGGCGTTCCTTGGCCGCATTGGGGTTCTGGAAGGGATTGTAGGCACTGGGGGCCTTGGGCAGCCCGGCAATGACCGCACTTTCCGCAAGGGTGATGTCCGAGGCGTGCTTGCCAAAATAGGCCCGTGCTGCGGCTTCCACCCCGTAGGCGTGTTCGCCCAGATAGATCTGGTTCAGATAGACCTGGAGGATCTCATCCTTGCTCAGATCCTTTTCCAGCCTGTAGGCCAGCAGGGCCTCCTTCATCTTGCGGACATAGCTGCGTTCGGAAGTGAGCAGGAGCTGCTTGATGATCTGCTGGGTCAGGGTACTGCCACCCTGCACATTGCGCCCGGCGCGCAGATTGATGATGGCGGCACGGCCAATGGCCATGAGGTCGAAGCCGGGGTGATTGTAAAAGTTGTCGTCCTCGGCTGCCAGAAATGACAGCGGGATGAAGCGCGACATGGCATCAAGGCCAATGACATAGCGTTTTTCGTGGGACAAGGTGCCGAGCAGCGAGCCATCACGCGCAAGGATGACCGTAGCCCGTGCCGGGTCATAGGCCGCAATACGCGAAATATCCGGCAGATCACGTGATGCCCAGTGAAAGAGTGCAGCCAGCGCACCAGCAGCAGCCAGCCCGCAAAAGAGGACTATGCCGCAAAGCCAGAGGGTCAGTTTTTTCCACGAAAATTTCCATTGCATGGGCAGGAACTACCGTTTTTTTGACCGCGCGTAAAGGGGCGGGAAATATGGACAGGGGGGTGGGAAACGGCTTAGAGTTTTAGCAAGGGTTGCGGTATGAAGAAAAAATACTGGTCACATGTTTTTGCAATGCTGGGGTTGCCCTGATTGCGACAGCGGTCTTCCGTGATAGCTGGCTTTGGGGAACCTTGCTCGGCATTTACTGCCTCTACTGGGGCGCAAAATGGTATGGAGAATAACGCCATGTCCTACTACATAGTATTGTTTTTTGTTGTGACGGCAGTGGTGATTGGCGTCAACCGTGGATGGCTCAAATAGGTAACAGTTTCCCCCAAAACAGCACGACCTCGGTTTTTTCAGGGCTTTTGCATAACAAAAAAGCGGAAGGGATGCCCTTCCGCT
Source organism: Desulfovibrio sp. (assembly GCA_017415765.1). Lineage (GTDB taxonomy): Bacteria > Desulfobacterota > Desulfovibrionia > Desulfovibrionales > Desulfovibrionaceae > Desulfovibrio. The sequence goes on from JAFQED010000053.1 coordinate 19,574, forward strand.
TTTGCCGAAAATTAGGCCAGGACTACACGCAGCCGGTGGGCTTGGGCAGACCGGCCATCTTGCAGGCACCCTTGCCGGGGCCGGAGGGGAAGAGTTCGTACACTTCCTTCAGCTTGTAGCCGGTGTTCTTGGACAGGATGCGCACCATGGGGGCGATGCCGTTCTTCTTGTAGTAGTCCTGCAGGAAGTCCAGGATCTTCTGGTGGTCGGCATTGATTTCAGCAATACCTTCGGATTCCTTCACAAAATCCATCCATTCGGGGCACCAGTCGTCAAAGCGAAGCAGGAAACCGTCTTCATCAACTTCAAAACTTTTGCCCTTATAGGTGATCTCAGCCATGTGTTGTCCTCCTTGGACCTATTGCTCAATCCGCCGGGGCGACATGCCCTGACGCTGGGCCAGCCGGACTTTGCCCGGCCGATTTCCTCACTCGGAACGTGGTCATCCAAACAACCACAAACTCTGTAAGTAGGATGCCACAACTCCGCGTTGATGGCAAGCCCAAAGGCATTTTTCCCGCTATTTTAGTGGCAAGCTCGGATATTTTTACCAATAATACCAAGTTGTTGCAAAAATCATTTTGCTGTTCGCCCACTACACAGCGTTCGGGCTACATCGGCTCGCTGCTGCTCCAGTACAGCAGGTTTACGATCTTTGTCATCTGCTCCTTCAGGCCGGTCTCTTCTGCTCCGCTCATGGGGCGCAAGCGCAGGAACATCTGGCGGGTGCCAGCCTGGTTATTGGCCGAAAGGATAGAGAGCAAACGTGCCCCGTGCTGGCGCAGCATGTCAAAAACAGGCTTCATGGCCCCCGGTTCATTGATGATCTCAAAGCCCACCTGTATGCCGCCCTCGCGCACCCCGGTTATGTTGACCAGCGTTTTGAACACATCGCGGTCGGAGAGGATACCCACAAGGCAGCCCTGGTCATCCACCACCGGCAGCCCGCTGATCTTGTTGTCCAGCATGAGCATGGCGGCCTGTTCCACACTGTCGGTCGGTTTGACGGTAATGGGTTTGGCAGTCATGATGTCCTTGGCCTTGAGTTCGGCCAGCAGGTAGTGCATCTCGTACATATCCAGCGTGGTGGCCTTGGAGGGCGAGGCATCCTTGACGTCACGGTCGGAGATGATGCCCACCACACGGTTTTTCTCGTCCACCACAGCGAGGCGACGCAGACTGTTGTCGCGCATGAGCTTGCCGATCTTGAGCAAGGACGTGTCAGGCGTAACGGAAAAGACCTCACTGGTCATCCAGTCCTGTATGAGCATGCTTCCTCCCAGGGGCTTGGTTTGTTGGGGAATCTCCTGTTTCTGCTATACACCAAGGACGGGAGACCGACAAGCCCGCCTGGCAGACTTGGGGTATGGGAGATCGCTTTTTCGCTCTACAGCCGCCAGACCACCAGCACGATACCCACACCGATGCACAGAAAGCCCAGCCATTGCAGCGGATCAATGCGTTCGTGCAGCAGCAGCCATGCCCCCAGTACGGTGAAGGCGTATTGCGAGGTCAGCAGGGCCTGGGCCACGCTCAGGGCCACATGGCGCAACACGATGGCATAGGCCAGCCCCCCAAGGCCGAAACAGGCCAGCCCCAGAAAGGAACGCCAGCTCAGGATGTTCAACAGAAGCCAGGCCGGCTTATCCCCCGCACCCACCTTGAGCAGCAAGCTGGCGCAGACGTTGACGGCTATGAGCGGCAGAACATAGGTCCAGGTGGGCAGGCTCATTCAGCCTCCTGCGTTTGCTGCTTGCGAACGATCAGCCATCCGTCATTGCTCCAGACCACCTGGCCGTGGGAGAGCAGCAGATCCTTGTCCTGCGGGCGGTGAGTCAGCAGCCAGGGTGCACCGGATCCCAGCCAGACATCCACATAGCCGGTAGGATCTTGCTGCATCATGCTGTTGTAGTGCAGCCACCGGCGACCGTACTCTGCATTCTTATCATAAAAAAAGAATGCTCCGTCCTTGAATGTATGCACGAGCGGGCGCAGAGCCAGATAACGCACGGCCATGTCATTGCCGCTGGCAGCCACCAGTTGGCCGGGCGGGACGAGCCGGGCGACCTGATCTATGGCTTCACGGTAGCGCAGGGCTGTTTCCCTGGTCTCCTGGGCACGCTGGCTGCCGGGCAGGGGGATACCGGTAAGCTGGCTGAAACCATACTGTGCAGCCATATTTTGCCGGTCAGGATTGAACGAAAGTATCCCCAGGATGGTGGCGGCTACCAGTACCAGACGCAAGAGGCCGGGCAGCCTGCACCAGATCAGGCCCACTGCTGCAAGTAGCATCAGCCAGCTCAGCGGAACCAGAAAACGCAGGCCGCGCACCAGCTCATGCCCCAGCGGCAATCGACCGAGCTGTGGCGCATAAAGAGATTCCAGCCAGGAAAACACTACCACCAGCCCCAGGGCCAGCACAAAGGCCGGATACATGGCGGCCAGTCTGCGGGCAAGCCCGCTGCCCCGCCAGAGTACCAGCAACCAGCCGCACAGGCCGCAGATGACAAGGGGCAGGAAGGGACGGGAGATGTCCAGCAGGGCCAGTAGGCGTTCTGCCAGTCTGCCGTAGTCCTTTTTCCAGCGCAGACTGAAGAGTTCCTGAAAAACAGCCATGTCCTCCGGTGAGAATTGGCGAGACTGGAATACAGAGGGCCAAAGGAAGATCACCACAGGAGCAAGAAAGGCCACCAGGCAGTAAAGGCAGTTGAGAGCATGCTTGCCCCAGGTTTGCTGGGCATCCAGGGGGCGGTGCAGGGCAAAGGCCAGAAAGAACATGGCCCCGCTGTTCAGTGCGCTGATGCCGTGTACCCACATGCACAGCCCTGTGAGCAGCATGGTCAACGGGCGTAACAGTGGACGTTCCCACGCTGCAAGAACCAGAAAAAGCAGAAAGGGCCAGATGGCCGCAAAACAGGTGCGCGGTATGGGGTCTGAATGGGTAAGCCCCCAAAACGTTCCCCAGCCAAGCCAGATGGTGACACCAGCCAGCACAGACAGAAGCGCGGCAAGCCCCGGACTGTTGAAAAGAACGCGCCCCAGCAGATACCACGCTGTGTAGAAAACAAGGATGATCAGGGCTGATGCGCGGTATATCCCCAGCGGATAATCATCCCCCGGTGTCAGCAGACGTGCCAGAAAGGATTGCAGGTTCTGGATACTGCTGGAAGGCGTTACCTCACGCAGTACCGGGTCAGCAGCAAAGAGTTCGGGGTGGGCACCACCAGCCGTGGCCTGGGCATAGGTACAGAGATCGCTGTCCAGCACGGCACCGCCAGCCGAAATTTGTGGCATGGCCCAAAGAATGGCCCAGGCATAGCAGCTGACCAGCAGCAGGAAAAGCGCGTCCCACAGGCAGGGGCGGGGGCAAGAAGGCAGAGGGGATGGCAAAGCGGGGCAAGACGGGGACTGGAACATGACGATTCTTGCTATTGCGGGCAGAGGGTGCTGTCTGTCCTTGCCCGCATCGGCCCCTCCCCGCGTATGACACGGAAAGGGGCCGACAGGCTTGCGGGCCAGTCAAATCCTAGTCTTTCTTTTCCTTTTTCAGCCACGACATCATGCCGCGCAGTTCACGCCCCACCTGTTCGATCTGGTGTTCGCTTTCGTTGCGGCGCGTGGTGAGGAACATGGGATAGCGGGCGCGGGCTTCAAGGATGAAGTCACGCGCAAAGCGACCGCTCTGGATGTCCTTGAGCACGGCCTTCATTTCCTTCTTGACCTCGTCGGTGATCAGGCGCGGGCCGGTGACGTAGTCGCCGTATTCGGCCGTGTTGCTGATGGAGTAACGCATACGCGACAAGCCGCCCTCGTACATCAGATCCACGATGAGCTTCATTTCGTGCAGACATTCAAAATAGGCCATTTCTGGCTGGTAACCGGCTTCCACCAGGGTTTCAAAACCGGCCTTGATCAGGGCGGACACACCGCCGCACAGCACGGCCTGTTCACCAAAGAGGTCGGTTTCCGTTTCTTCGCGGAAGCTGGTTTCAATAACACCGGAGCGGGCACCGCCAATGCCCTTGGCATAGGCCAGGGCCAGCTTCAGGGCCTGGCCGGTGGCGTCCTGCGCAATGGCCACAAGGCAGGGCACACCGCCGCCCTCGGTAAAGGTGCGGCGCACCAGATGGCCGGGGCCCTTGGGGGCGATGAGGAAAACGTCCACATCCCTGGGCGGCTGGATCTGGCCAAAGTGGATGTTGAAGCCGTGGGCAAAGAGCAGGGCCTTGCCCTTGCCAAGGTTGGGCTTGATGTCGCTTTCATAGACAGCGGCCTGCACTTCATCAGGCAGGAGGATCATGATGAGGTCGGCCTGGGCAGCGGCTTCCGCAGCAGAAACAGGGTCAAAGCCGTGTTCCTTGGCCAGTTCATAGTTGGCACCGCCGGGCCGCTGGCCGATGACCACCTTGACGCCAGAATCGCGCAGATTCTGGGCATGGGCATGGCCCTGGCTGCCGTAGCCGATGATGGCCACGGTTTTGTCCTTGAGGACATTGAGGTCGGCATCCTGATCGTAATAAACTTTCATTGGTGTATCCTTGTGTGCAATGAGGTTAAGAAGGCTGCCTGCAATTTGGCTAAAATGCAGGTAGCCTAGTCTGCTTTTTTGGAGCGACGCATGACCAGGGAGCCTGTACGGATCAGCTCCTTGATGCCAAAACGCTGGAACAGGCTGATGATGGCCTCCAGCTTTTCATGGTCGCCGGTAGCCTCGATGGTCATTTCATTGGGGCTGACATCCACTACCTTGCAGCGGAAAATTTCTACAGTACGCAGGATCTCGCCGCGCATGGAACCTTCGGCCTGGATCTTGAGGAACATCATCTCGCGTTCCACAGCAGGGACATCAGCAAAATCCATGACCTTGATGACAGACACGATCTTGTGGAGCTGCTTCATGATCTGCTCCAGGATCATGCTGTCACCATAGGTGGTGATGGTCATGTGCGAGACGCCTTCCTCAAGGGCCGGGGCCACATTGAGGGAGTCGATGTTGAAGCCACGGCCGCTGAACAGGCCCACCACCCGTGAAAGGACACCAGGCTCGTTTTCCACCAGTACGGAAAGGACGTGTCGTTGCATGGGCGGCCTCCTACACCAGCAGCATTTCATCCAGTGCCGCGCCAGCAGGCACAATGGGATAGACGTTTTCTTCGCGCTCTACAACTACATCGATAAAGGCCGTCTTGTCACTGGCAAAGGCCTTTTCAAGCACGGGCAACAGGTCAGCGGACTTTTCGATGCGGTAGCCTTCGGCCCCGTAAGCCTCGGCCAGCTTCACAAAGTCGGGCTGGGCCTCCATATTGGTGGCACTGTAGTTGTGGTTGTAGAACAGTTCCTGCCACTGGCGCACCATACCCAGATAGCAGTTGTTCAGGATGACGACCTTGATGGGCAGCCGATTGGAGACTGCTGTGGCCAGCTCCTGGATATTCATTTGCAGCGAACCATCCCCCGCCACAGTGATGACCAGCTTGTCGGGCAGGGCCATCTGCGCGCCGATGGCAGCCGGGAAGCCATAGCCCATGGTACCCAGCCCGCCGCTGGTCAGCAGGGTGCGCGGTCTGGTAAAGCTGTAGAACTGGGCCACCCACATCTGGTGCTGGCCCACCTCTGTACTGATAATGGCATCGCCCTTGGTCAGCTGGCGCAATGCCTCAATGACTTCCTGCGGCTTGATGTTCTCACCCTTCTGGTAGGAGAGAGGTTTGCTTGCCTTCCATTGGCCCACGGTTTCAAGCCATTCGGCGTGCTGTCCGATCCAGTCATGCCCGGCCAGCTTGGCCTCACAGATCTCAAGGATGCCGCTCAGGGCCTGCTTGCAATCCCCCACCACGGGGACGTCCACTTCCACATTCTTGCGGATGGAGGTGGGGTCGATGTCGATATGCACGATGCGCGACTTGGGCGCAAAAGCTGCCAGCTTGCCGGTAACGCGGTCGTCAAAGCGCGCACCCACGCAGAGCAGCAGGTCGGCATGGTTGATGGCCAGGTTGGCGGCATAGGTGCCGTGCATACCCACCATACCCAGGGAAAGCTCGTCGGTGACAGGGAAGCTGCCAAGGCCCATCAGGGTACAGGTCACGGGCACACTCAGGCTGCGGGCCAGGCTGGTCAGCTCCTCTGCGGCATTGGCCATGATGACGCCGCCACCGGCCAGGATGACCGGCCGCTTGGCCTGGGCCAGCTCTTCCACCGTACGGCGCAACTGATTCAGGTTGGGCTTGTAGGTGGGATTGTAGCTGCGCATGTGGATGTCTTCCGGCCAGACAAATTCGGCCTTGGCCTGTACGATGTCCTTGGGCAGATCCACCAGCACCGGGCCGGGGCGGCCCGACCGGGCGAGGTAGAAGGCCTGACGGATGGTCAGGGCCAGCTTGTTGATGTCCTTGACCAGAAAATTGTGCTTGGTGCAGGGGCGGGTGATGCCCACGATGTCCACTTCCTGAAAGGCATCGTTGCCGATAAGGGCCGTAGGCACCTGCCCCGTGATGACTACCAGCGGGATGGAGTCGGCATAGGCCGTGGCAATACCTGTGACCGTATTGGTCGCGCCGGGGCCGGAAGTCACCAGACAGGCTCCTGTCTTGCCCGAAGCACGGGCGTAGCCATCGGCCGCGTGTACAGCCCCCTGTTCATGGCGGACGAGTATATGGCGGATCTCAGGATGCCGCGGCAGTTCATCATAGATGTCGATGACAGCACCGCCCGGATAACCGAACAGCACGTCCACACCTTCACGCTTCAGGGATTCGAGCAGGATTTGTGCACCAGTGTATTCCATAAGCCGGCTCCTCAGCCGCTTGCAACAAGCGATTAGTTTTCCGATTTCTTCAGATTGTCCAGGATATCCATGAGTCTGGTCTTGCCTTCCAGCTTCTGCTTCTTGAGCTGCTTGAGAGTCTGCTCTTCCGTGGGGGTACGGAAGCTCTTGGACTCCAGCTTTTCCACCTGCTTTTCGTACAGGACGTGATCTTCCCAGAGGGATTTCAGCTCCGGATCAGTGGGGGCATACTTTTCCAGCAAATCGATTTCGTGCTGATCCATAAGAAATCTCCAGTGTTAGATGTTGGCAGGAAACGACTTTGCGTCTGGTACGCAAAGAACAGTCTTACGACAATGTCATGGCATACTGCGCCAGCGAGGCCACCACGATGCGGTTGATCAGCTCAATGGCCAGCAGCACGATGACAGGGGAAAAATCAAAGCCGTTGGCATAGGTAAAGGGCAGCCACTTGCGTACACGGTAAAAGACCGGTTCTGTCATGGTGCGCAGGGCGCGGACGATGGGGTTGTACGGGTCAGGGCGCACCCATGTCAGCACACAGGCAATGATGACGACCCAAAAATAGAGATTCAGCAACGAACCGAGCACCATGGCAATGGCACTCAGCGTATTGGCAAGCACGATCATATCTTCTCCTCATTCCCCTGACGGCAGCCAGGGCCGCAGGGCAAGACGCAACGCAGCGTGGTCGGCCGCGTGCAGCTCACCGGCAAGGGTGTTGTTGTCAAAGGCCGCAAAGGGCATGCCCGCCGCATGGGCGGCCTGTTCATCGTTGGGGCTGTCCCCCACAAAGAGCACCTGCTCCGGGGTGACATCCCAGGCCGCACAAATACGCAAGGCCCCCTCAGGGGAGGGCTTGGGGGCGGCATCGCTTGCGGTGATGACAGGTTCAAAATAGGGGGGCAAGGCAAAAAAGTCCAGAACCCTTTGCATCCCTTCTGCGCTGCGGTTGGTGGCAATGGCCTGACGCAGTCCGTGGCTGTGCAGATCTGCGCTCAGCTCGGCAAAACCCGGCATCAGGCGTAAAAGGGGCATGATGTCGCGTTCATAGCTGACTTCCTCCCGCACGACACGGTCGATCTCGCCGTGCAGGGCCTGGGGGACTATATGCCGCAGGGATTGCCCCACAGTAGCCATATAGACGTAATTTTCCTGCTCACGGCTCATGGGCGGCAACCCAAGACAGGCCAGCACGCTGTTGTAAAAGGCATTGTTGCCCGCACGCGAGTCCAGCATGACGCCATCGCAGTCAAAGATGACGCCCTTGAGCCCACGGGCAAAAAGCACTGTGGCCGGGCTGCTCATGCGGCATCCCTGGGGGTGTCCCCGCTGCCAGGCTGGGGCAGAGCCAGCCAGAGGCGCGGCGTGCAGAGCAGCTCGTAAAGAGGGGCAGTCATCGCCGGGCTGCGCTGTCCCAGAGCCTGCCAGAGCGGGGCCTCGGCCACAAGCATCCGGGCGGCCTCGTCCTCCTGACAGCCCAGCAGGCGGGCCAGAAGCGGGGGCAGGGCCTGATGGGCTAGCGGAGCTGCTTCCACAGCTGTGCGGAAGGGAAGGCGTTCCAGGATATCGTCCCGCATGGGGCCTTCGGCAAGGATAGCCGCTTCTGGCGGCAGGAAACAGGCTGCATTGAGCACAGCCAGTCGCCATGGCGGTACAAGGGCGGGATCTGTGGGATCAAGGCGCAGTTCTGCCCCCAGGAAACCTGGGGTCAGAGCCTGAAGATCTGTAGCGGGCATCCCGTCATCGCTGGCTGTGCTGACGTCTTCGGTCAGCGTGGCAGCAAGGGCGCGGGCATTCTGGCTGAAGCCCTCGGCCAGCCGGGCCAGCTCGGCCAGGCGTTCCTCCTGCAACCACAGCCAGAGCAGGGCCTTTTGGGCCTGCTGGCGTTCCAGCAGTCTGCGGCGGGCGGCCTCGGCCTCGCGGGCGGCGGTCGGCCCGGCAAGGGCGGTCAGGCCGTCCAGCCCGGCCAGTTCTCCCAAAAGGCGGCCAGCCTGGGCATTGGCACTGACAGTAGCCCCCAGGGCAAGGCCGGAAAGGGCCGCAGCGTCCATCTGGCGCAGGTCTTCAAGACAGGCGGCTGCCTCGGCCGGGCTGAACGGATAGTCCGGCGGGCAATAGTATCCGGCCAGGGCGTTGGCATCCGGCACTGGCAGACCGGGCCAGAGGCGCAGGGCGGCGGGACAGGCCGGAAAGAGGGCCGGGCTTGCGGCAGGATCGGGCAGAGGGCCGCGTAAGAATGGCAGTTGCAGACAGAACTTGGGCGTCATCGGCGTTATCAGCGTTATCTGTGGATTTCTTGCAAGTGTCCAGCATAGCTCCTCCCGCGTAAGAGCGCAAGCGGCTTTCTGTGTCTATTGTCAGGGCGGGCGTTATCGCATATATACACGCCACCACATCACCGCCGGGACTGCCCGGCATACAAGGAGCACGACTATGGAACAGGGCACTTTGCGCCTCAAGACCGGCCTTGCCGAAATGCTCAAGGGCGGCGTCATCATGGATGTCACCACGCCTGAGCAAGCCAAAATCGCCGAGGAGGCCGGGGCCTGCGCCGTTATGGCACTGGAGCGTGTGCCTGCCGACATCCGCGCTGCTGGCGGCGTGGCTCGCATGGCCGATCCCACCATCGTCAAGAAAATAATGGAAGTGGTCAGCATCCCGGTCATGGCCAAGGCCCGTATCGGCCACTTTGTGGAAGCCCGCATCCTCGAAGCCCTGGGCGTGGACTATATCGATGAAAGCGAAGTGCTGACCCCGGCTGATGATCGCTATCATATCGACAAGCGCGACTTTACCGTGCCCTTTGTCTGCGGTTGCCGCAATCTGGGTGAAGCCCTGCGCCGCATTGCCGAAGGTGCTGCCATGATCCGCACCAAGGGTGAGCCGGGTACCGGCAACGTGGTAGAAGCCGTGCGCCACTGCCGTCAGGTCATGGATGAGATCCGTTTCCTCTGCGCCCTGCCTGAAGCCGAAGTCGCCAACTACGCCAAGGAAATCGGCGCACCGCTGGAAATATGCCTCATGGTTCGCAAGGAAGGCCGTCTGCCCGTGGTCAACTTTGCCGCCGGTGGCATAGCCACCCCGGCCGATGCCGCCCTGATGATGCACCTTGGCTGTGATGGCGTTTTTGTGGGTTCGGGCATCTTCAAGTCCGGCGACCCGGCCAAGCGGGCCAAGTCCATCGTGCAGGCCGTGACCAACTACAAGGATTTTGCCCTGCTGGCTGAAATTTCGCGTGATCTGGGTGAACCGATGGTTGGTATCGAGATCTCTTCCATCCCCGAAGCCCAGCGCATGCAGGAACGGGGCTGGTAAGATGCCCGGCTGTGTGGGAGTGCTGGCCCTGCAGGGGGCCTTCCGCGAGCATATCGCCTCGCTGGAGCGGCTGCGTGTGCCCACCCGTGAGGTACGCGGCCTGAAGGATATGGACGGTGTGGACGCACTGGTCATTCCCGGTGGCGAAAGCACCACCATGGGCAAGCTGCTGACAGACTGGGAGATGCTGGGGCCTGTCCGCGCCCGGATAGAGGCCGGTATGCCTGTCTATGGCAGTTGTGCCGGGCTGATACTGCTGTGCCGCGAGATAGAAAATTCCAGCCAGCCCCGCCTGGGGGTGCTGGATGCCGTGGTACGGCGCAATGCCTTTGGCCGACAGGTGGACAGCTTTGAAACCATGCTGGACTTGCCTGTTCTGGCCCGCCCCGGAGAGGACAACCCACCCTTCCCGGCCGTGTTCATCCGAGCCCCTGTCATTGTGGGCGTAGGGCCGCAGGTGGAGGTACTGGCCGAAGTGGACGGACAGGCCGTGGCCGTGCGGCAGGGGCATGTGCTGGCAACATCCTTCCACCCTGAACTGACAGCCGACAGCCGCCTGCACCGCTACTTTCTGGAAATGTGTGCCTGAACCGGCGTGCATGGCGGCAGGATGGCCTGATATTCCATAAAGACAGGGGAGCCAAGGCTCCCCTGTCTTGCGTCATGTGTTGCACTGATGTGGCTTATTTATCCACCCGCACATCCAGGGTCTTGCGGTCAGCGGACTGGACCATGCGCAGCTTGCGCGGTACGGCCTTCAGGTCGATGACCAC
>JAFQED010000054.1 GCA_017415765.1 Desulfovibrio sp.
AGTGACCTCCTTTTGATTTGTTTGTAGTGCAGTTGCCAGACCGCACATCCCTTGTAACAAATCAAAAGGAGTTTTATAACATTTGCAAAGCTATAAGCTCTACTGAACCCCGCGCCTAGCGCGGGGTTTTCTACATACCAATAAAGCCCGACCAAATGGTCGGGCTTTGGCTATAATTTTTGGCAAACTTACAGTTTGCCATTTTATCCTGCCAACTTCAAGTATCGGTAAACCAGGCTCAGTAGGTACATATTCCCTACTCCACCGTCACACTCTTGGCGAGGTTGCGCGGCTGGTCCACGTCCTTGCCCAGATAATCGGCCATTTCATAGCTGAAAAGCTGCAAGGCGGGCAGGGCCACAAAGCCGGCCAGGGGGGCAGGCAGGGGGGGCACCAGCCAGAGGTCGTCCACCGAGAGATCCATACCCGGATTGCTCAGGGCAATGACCTTGCCCTGGCGGGCCTGTACTTCCACGATATTGGAACGCACCTTGGGGAAAAGAGTATCATCCAGTGCCAGCGTAAAAGTGGGGAAATCCGGGTCGATCAGGGCTATGGGCCCGTGCTTCATCTCGCCTGCGGCGTAGCCTTCGGCATGGATGTAGGAAAGCTCCTTGAGCTTGAGTGCCCCTTCCAGCGCAAGGGGGAAGCAATGCCCCCGGCCCAGATAAAAGAAGCTGTCTGCCTGCGCGTATTTGCGGGCCAGTTGCCGCGCTGTGGCGTGCATATCCGGCAGGGCAGCGTCCAGCAGGGCGGGCAGGCTTTCCAGTTGGGACAGACGGGCCTGACGGGCTTGGCTGTCCATGCTCCCCCGGCGTTGTGCCCAGTACAGGGCCATCAGGGCCAGCATCAGCATCTGGCTGCACATGGCCTTGGTGGAGGCCACGCTGATTTCCGGCCCGGCCTGGGTATAGATGACAGCCGATGCCTCCCGCGCAATGGACGAGCCTACCACATTGCACAGGCCCAGGGTCTGCACACCGCGCTCCCGCGCAATACGCAGGGCTGCAAGGGTGTCCGCTGTCTCACCGCTCTGGCTGATGACCAGCACCATGTCCTTTTGCCCCAGGGCAAGGCCCTCGCGATAGCGAAATTCCGAGGCTATTTCCACCTGCACGGGCAGTCCGGCCCATTCCTCCAGCAAATGCCGCCCCCACAGGCCCGAATGGTACGAGGTGCCACAGGCCACGATGTGCAGCCGCTCCGGCACGGGTAAATCATCCAGCTCCGGCAGCAGAACGCTGCAAGCCTGTTGTCCCCCGGCGTTGTCCAGACGACCGGCCAGGCCATCGGTGATGACACGGGGCTGCTCAAAGATCTCCTTGAGCATGAAGTGCCGATAGCCGCCCTTTTGCGCGGCCTGCATATCCCATTGGATGGTCTGCGCCTCACGCTGTACCGGGCTGAGGTCGGCAAGGCGCAAAATTTCATAGCCATTGGCCGTGGCGCGCACGATTTCGCCATCTTCCAGAAAGATGACCTGACGGGTGTAGGGCAAAAAGGCCGGAATATCCGAAGCCACAAAGTTTTCCCCCGTGCCCAGCCCGAACAGGAGGGGGGCAGACATGCGCGCCGCCAGGATACTGCCCGGCGCGTCCGTGTCCATCAGACAGACGGCATAGGCCCCGTGCGCCTCCCGCAGGGCAGCGGCAAAGGCCTCCAGCAGGCTGGGTGCGGTTTTGCGCTTTTCGGCAATCAGGTTGACCAGCACTTCGGTATCTGTTTCGGAATGGAAGACATAGCCCGCAGCAGTAAGGCGGGACTTGATTTCCTGATAATTTTCTATGATGCCATTGTGGACAAGGGCAAGGCGGCCATCATTGCTTGTGTGCGGGTGGGCATTGCGCTCGGCCGGTACACCGTGGGTCGCCCATCGGGTATGGCCCATGGCGCAGGTGGCTGTGGTGATGACTTCCCCTGCCAGTCTTTCCTCCAGGGCGGCCAGCTTGCCCTTGGCCCGCAGTACATGCAGACCATCATGGCCGGCAAAGGCCACACCTGCGGAATCATAGCCCCGGTATTCCAGACGGCGCAGCCCCTCTACCACCACAGGCACGGCAGGCCTGTGACCCGCATAACCGATAATCCCGCACATAGTCCCTCCTGCCGTTGCCGTTGTTGCTGAGGCCCTATCCCCAAAACCTATCAAGATAAAGGCCGGACAGGCTGTGGCCCATCCGGCCCAAAGCGGTTTTGATCCTGCTCAGCCCGGTGATCTACATATTTACCCTGTCCACCTGATCAGGATTGAGTACTTCCACTCTGGCGCGGGCAAAGACATCCTGTATGAAAAGCCGGGTCAGACCTTCGGCCCGCTCGCTTTCCACCGCCTTTGTCATCAGGTCACGCACCATGTCCCACTGTTCACTGTCCGAAGGCAGGATGGCGGCCACCCGGCACAGCAACGCGCCCTGAGCTGCTTTCTGCCCATCCTTCTGCATGGTCACGGCATAGGCCACGGGCAGCCAGGTTTGCGGCCTGGCCGTAAAAATGGCCCTGGACAAGGCGGCGTCGGGCAAAAAGTCCCCCAGCGGGGCTTCACGTTCCACGCTGGGCACACTCTTGATGCCCCATTTTGCCATGCTGCCGTCAGGCAGGGGGCCGTCCTGCAAATCCTTGCGGATGTCGGCAGCCTTCTGCATGGCGGCCTTGAGGCTGGCCTCGGCCACAAGACGCCTGACGATTTCGTCCCTGACAGCTTCCAGCGGCCTGACGCTGGCGGCTTCCATCTTGCTGACCCGTACCACCAGGTAGCTTTCGCCACTTTCCAGGGCAGTGTCGATGGGGCTTTCACCCGCTGCCAGCACAGCCGCCGCACCTTCAGGCTTGAGCCCAAGTTTTTCCACCAGTTCCTGCTCGCTCAACAGGCCACTCTGGCTGGCTGCAAGCCCAAAGCGGGTCGCACTGGCGGCCAGCGGCTTGCCCATGATGTTGTCGGCTATCAGGGCATCAAGGGCATCCTGCAATTTCTCGCTGCCCTGTTCCTCGGCAAGCTGGTGGCGCACCTTGTCTTCAACCTCTGCAAGAGGCTTTGTGCCTTCTTCCCGGATCTCTTCCACCTTGATGATATGCAGACCAAACTGGCTGCGCACAGGCTCTGAAATTTGCCCGGCAGCAAGGGCAAAGGCCGCCTTTTCAAACGGCTCCACGGTCATGCCCGGTTCCACCCAGCCCAGCTCGCCGCCCGGCCCGGCGGCATTTGGCCCATTATGGGCATCGGCCACGCTGGCAAAGTCCTTACCAGCCTTCAACTCGGCCTGGATGGCAGCCATCGCCTCGCGGGCTTTGGCTTCCTCCTCTGCAGAGGCATTTTCTGCCAGAGGCACCAGGATATGCGCGGCCTTCACAGCTCTGGGCACCTGATAACGGGCCTTGTCTGCCTCATAGCGGGCCTTGACAGCGGCAGGGTCGATGCTTTCGGGTTTTACCAGGGCCAGCGGGCTGATGCGGACATATTCCAAATCCACCCTGGCGGGTACGGCAAATTCCTGCTGATGTCCTTCGTACCACGTTTTCACGTCTGCTTCCGGGATGGAAACATCCTTGCTGAAGTCTGCGGCAGGTACAAAGATATAGTCCACGGCGCGGCGTTCCCGCAAAAAGTCATGCCGGATGCGGGCTTCCCCCGGTTCTACCCAGGCTGGCCCGGCAAGGACAGCAAAGAGCTTGTCCTGCAAAAGCTGCTGCGACAAATCCCGCTCAAACTGGGCCGGGGTCAGGCGTTGTGCTTCCAGCACACGTTTGTAGGCCGCAGCGTCAAACTTGCCGCTGGCATCCTGAAAGGCAGGCATTTGCTGCACGGCAAGGCGCAATTCCTGCGGGCTGACGCTGAAGCCAAGTCGCTTGGCCTCCTGCCGAAGCAGACTTTGCAGCACAAGGTCACGCAAGACCTGCTGTCCCAGCAATTTTTTCTGGCTTTCCAGTGCCTCGCGGGTCAGGCCGGGATTGGAACGCAAAATACGTTCCTCGGCATTGTAGTAGGCCTGCTCAAACTGCTGGGCTGAAATACCCTCTCCGTTGACGCGGGCCACCAGATTGGCCGGGGCAGTGTCTGTGAAGCTGCCCACTCCCCAGAAGACAAAGACAAGGATTATCAGGCCAAAGGCCAGTTTAACGCCAAAGGACTGCGCATTGGAGCGGATATAGTCGAGCATCTGTTCTCCCATGCCGCTGAATTGCCCCGGAAAACCCGGCGGCGCGGCGTGTACAAGGGGTCAGGATAGCCACAAACAGCAAGAAATTCAAGAAAGGAACAGAAGCAGAACAGGGTAAGGACGCACGAAGGTTTTGGACGTTAGCCCACGTACAGATACGGATGTCTCAACTCAAAAACTTCTAGTCTACAGCAAGACCCAACGCCCTGTATTCATTGAGCTTATTACGAAGTGTCCGCACAGAGATACCCAGAAGTTCCGCTGCCTGTGTGCGGTTGCCGGATGTCACTTCCAAACCCTTGATGATCATGATGCGTTCCATCTCGTGCAGCGGGATAACTGCCCCGGCAAAGCTGTCTCCCGCCTGAGCTGGCGGACTTTCTCCCCCACTTCCGGCGGCTGTCCCTGCCACAGCAGGAGTTTCGGCAGTGTTCCCGCCCTGGGCAACAGCAGTGCCTGTGTCCTCTGCGCTTTCCTCAAACAGGGGCCAGGCATCGCCTTCCAGCAAAAAGTGGCACGGCTCTACCGGCCGCCCGTTGGCCAGCAGCACGGCGCGTTCCATAAGGTTTTGCAATTCCCGCACATTGCCGGGAAAGTCATACCGCCTCAGCCAGTCCACGGCAGCCGGGGCAAGCCCGCCAGAGGCAAGGCCGTATTCCCGCACATACATGTCCATGAAAAATCGGGCCAGTTCCAGCACATCCTCCCCACGCTCACGCAGTGAGGGCAGACGCAAGGGGATAACATTGAGCCGGAAATACAGATCCTGCCGGAACTTGCCCTGCTTGACCCAGTCATCCAGATCACGGTTGGTGGTGGCCAGCACGCGCACATCCACCCTGATCGTTTCGGAACCACCCACCCTGTCTATTTCGCCTTCCTGCAGGACGCGCAGCAGTTTGGCTTGCAGGGCCAGATCCATTTCGGAAATTTCGTCCAGCAGGAGTGTGCCGCCGTTGGCCAGTTCAAACTTGCCCAGCTTGCGGGCAATGGCCCCGGTAAAAGCTCCCTTTTCATGCCCGAACAGCTCGCTTTCCAGCAGGTGTTCCGGCAGGGCCGCGCAGTTGACCGCCACGAACGGCCCTCGCACGCGTTTGCTCATGGCGTGCAGATAGCGCGAAAACATTTCCTTGCCGGTGCCGGATTCGCCGGTTATCAGCACAGTGGCCTTGGAACCAGCCACCTGCCGCGCCAGCTGCAAGACTCGCGCTATTGCCGGATGCCTGCCCACGATATTGGGCCCCCCTGCCGCAACACCGGGCTTGCGCCCTCCCAGGGTGCTCGTTTCCGGCGCGGGAGCGGCCTTGCGCGGTTCACGAGCCAGGGCTATGATGCGCTCGGCATCAAGGGGCTCCAGCCAGTAATCACGGGCCCCCAGGCTGAGCAGCCGTTGGGCCTCTTCGGCATCGCCCTTGTCGGTAATGACGATGACAGGAGGAAAATTGGGGTCATCGGCACTGACGGCCAAAAGGTCTTCTACCTTAAAGCCGGGCAAGGTCGGCCGGGCAAGAATGACGCCCGGGCCGGACTTGCGGATAAAGATGGCCGCACCCTTGAGGTTTTCGGCAATGCCCAGCTCAAAACCGGCATCCCGCAAGGCAGGGAATACCGCAGTAACTGCCGGAGCAGGGGCAAGGAAAAGGATACGGTGACTGGACATTTGCTGACTTGTAACGTGTAGCGGCGGATATTGCAACAGCGCGGCAAGAGCAGACGGGCGAAATGGGCTGGAAGGCCCGTACAAACGGGCCTTCCAGTCTCGCGCTCTCAGCGCAACATTTCGGGCAGGAAGGTGATGATGGACGGGAAGTAGGTCAGGATAACAAGGTCCACCAGCAGCATGATCAGATAGGGCATGACCTTTGCCGTGACCTTGTCTATGGAAATGCCCGTGATGGAAGACACCACAAAGAGATCCAGACCCACAGGCGGCGTGATGCAGCCAATGGCCAGGTTCACGACCATCAGCACACCGAAGAACGTGGGATCGATACCCAGGCCCAGGGCCACGGGCAGCAGGATGGGCGTAAGGATGACCACGGCCGCCGAAGCATTGATCAATGTGCCGATAAAGAGCAGCAGCACGTTCACCAGCATCAGGAAGACCAGCGGGCTGCTGGTGAAGGAGGCAAAGCTCTCGGCCAGCATGTGCGGCACCTGTGCATTGGTCAGTATCCAGCCAAAGAGATTGGCCGCGCCCACCACGAACATGATCATGGTGGTATTGAAGGCCGCGCTCAGCAATGTCTTGGGCAGGTGGGCAAGGGTAAGCTCCTTGTAGATGAAAAAGCCGACAAACGCGCCATATACCGCTGCCACGGCAGCAGCCTCGGTGGGCGTGAAGATACCCGAATAGATACCACCCAGGATGATGACAGGCATCATCAACGCCCAGAAGCAATCCACAAAGGAACGCAGGACTTTTCTGACAGAGAACGTCCCTTCTCCCTTGTAGCCGTGCTTCTTGGAAATGACCCAGCTCACCACGCACATGGTCACACCCATGAGTATGCCCGGTGCGAAGCCCGCAAGAAAAAGATCCGCGATGGAAGTATTGGCGATGGCACCATAGACCACCATGGTGATGGAGGGCGGGATGACGATGCCCACCGTCCCGGCACTGGCCACCACCGCTGCCGCAAAGGAACGCGGATAGCCCCGCCGTTCCATCTCATCGATCATGGAAGCACCGATGGCCGCCGTTGTGGCGGCAGAAGAACCCGAAAGCGCGGCAAAAAACATGCCCGCCACGGCCACCACAAGTGCCAGGCCACCAGCAAGCGCGCCCACCAGCGACATGGAAAAATCCACGATCCGCCGCGTCACGCCGCCATCTGACATGAAAGCCCCGGCCAGCATGAAGAAGGGCACAGCCATGAAGGAAAAGGAATCCACGGAGGTGAACATGCGCTGCACCACAACGACAAGCGGCATGTCCAGGACAGCATAGAGGACAATGGCCGAGGACAGACCCAGTGCCACGCCAATGGATGCCCCTGTGGCAAGGATCGCCACAAAGGAAATCATGATTACCCAAAGCGTCATGGCAACCTCCTATCCCAGTTCAGCCGCAGGCGTTTTCAGCACGCGGACAAGATTGTCCAGCACATAGAGCAGCATGACAGCGCAACCGAAGGGAATGACCGCATAGACCCATGACATGGGGATCTGCATGGCGGGGGAAGTCTGGAAGTTGGCCAGCATGACCATGCGGATACCGCACCAGACCATGATGGTCAGAAAGGCCATGGAAAAAATGTCTGCCAGAATATTCAGGGTTTTCAGGGTCTTGCCTGTGACACGGCTTGTCAGTGTTTCTATGCACATATGGCCGCCGGTGCGGGCAACCAGCGGCAGGGACAGAAACACGACCCAGACAAAGAGATAACGCGCCAGCTCCTCACCAAAATGCGGTGTCCAGCCGAACACATAACGGGTGATGACCTGCCCGAACACCAGCAGGAGCATCAGCCCGTTTGACACGATAACCAGTATTTTCAGCACTTTTTCAAGTG
This sequence comes from Desulfovibrio sp., assembly GCA_017415765.1. GTDB lineage: Bacteria > Desulfobacterota > Desulfovibrionia > Desulfovibrionales > Desulfovibrionaceae > Desulfovibrio. The sequence continues at coordinate 7,670 of JAFQED010000054.1, forward strand.
CTGCCAGAACAGCGGCCATGATCGCCTCCGCGTAGCATATGGGCGGGACTTGTGCCCCGCCCATATGTCAGATGCTATTGGATGGCCTGGATGGCCTTGATGCTGGAGTCGCCGAAACGCTTGATATAGATGTCCCACACGCCGCGTGTGGCTTCGGCAAAGGCAGCCTTGTCCACATCCGCGTTGACCTCACTCTTGCCACTGTCAAGGATGGTCTGCATGAACTTGCCTTCCAGATCGCGGCAGAGCTGACGCTGCCAGTCGCGCGTATCTTCGGCGGCCTTGCGGAGTATCTCCTGCTGGGCCGGGGTGAGCTTCTTCCATGCAATGGTGCTGATGAGCACAGGTTCTGCCGCATAGGTATGCCCGGAAAGGGAGATGTGCTTCTGCACTTCGTAGAAACGCTTGGTGGCAATGTGCGCCAGCGGATTTTCCTGCCCGTCGATGACGCCCTTCTGCAAGGCCGTATAGAGTTCGCTCATAGCCATGGGCGTGGGGCTTGCGCCCAGAGAGCGCATCATTTCGATATAGACAGGCTGTTCCATGACGCGGAACTTGAGCCCCTTCATATCTTCGGGCTTACGGATGGGGCGGGCGTTATTGGTCATGTGGCGCACGCCGTTTTCCCAGATAGCCAGCGTTATCATGCCACGGGCTTCACCCTTCTTGCACAGCTCCATGCCCACGGTGTCCAGAGCCTTGTAGGCATGCTGCACATCGCGGAAGATAAAGGGCAGGTCAAATACAGCCACTTCAGGAACAAAATTACCCATGACCGCTGTGCCGGTCAGGGTCATATCCACCGTGCCGAAGGTCAGACCTTCCACCAGATCGCGCTGGTTGCCGAGCTGGCTGGAAGGATAGACCTTGATCTCGACTTCGCCATTGGTCCGTTCTTTGACCAGTTTGGCAAAATAGTCAGCCCCCTGCCCATACGGGTTTTCAGGCTCGGCGATATGTCCGAGTTTCAGGGTCAGAGGCGCGGCAAAACAGAGCGATGCGCTCAACAACACAAGAGCCAGCGATGATAGGATCCGAACCATTGACATCCCCCTACGTTTAAGATGGCAACAGGGCAGCCCCTTCGTCAGATCCATCCCACGGTTGAAGGGCAGCAACTCCCCTGTTTTTTCCTTTCTATCCGAGCTTTTTTCCCCACGCAAGTATCAGGAACAGTATCCGGTATGGTTTATCCCGGAAGGTACAAGGCGATGCAAAAAGTGGGTGGAATGATTGAAAAACGCGCTTTACAGGAATGGACAGGACAGCTTACTTCTTTCCGGCTGTGTGGCTTGCTGCGCTATAGGCGGTCAAGGGCTTCTTGCCGTCAAGCCAGGCCTGGCACTCTGCCATGACAGCCCTGAAGTCGGCCATATCCTGTTTGGCCACGGGCTTGCTACGCGGGTTTATGGCCTTGGTGGGATCGATGAACTTGCCGTTCTGCCGCAGACGAAAATCCAGATGTGGCCCGGTGGAAAGCCCTGTACTGCCCACAAAGCCTATGACCTGCCCCTGCCGCACCCGATTGCCCTTTTTCAGACCGCGCGCATAGCCGGATAAATGGGCGTACATGGATTCCAGCCCGGCATCGTGCCTGATGGTGATCTGATTGCCATAGCCACCCGCCCAGCCGCGCCGGGTCACCACGCCATCGCCCACAGCCTTGACCGGGGTCCCTGTGGGCGCGGCATAGTCCACCCCCAGATGGGGTCGCCGAATACCCAGCACGGGATGCTTGCGGCTGTAGGAAAAACGCGAACTCAGGCGGGTAAAGGCCAGCGGTGCCTGCAGGAGGGTTTTGCGCAAGTTTTCTCCACGCTGATTGTAGTAGCCAGATCTTCCCTTGCCATCGCGGAAAAAATAGCCTTCAAAGGTCTTGCCCCGGTTGGTGAAGCGTGCCGCCAGCAGCCGACCATAGCCCTTGTATTCGCCTTCGCGATAGCGTTTTTCCACCAGGGCCGTGAAGGAGTCGCCTTCCTGGATATGCCGGATAAAATTGATTTCCGAGCCAAACATCTCGGCCAGTTGCAAAGCCAGTTGTGGACTTTCCCCCACATCAGCCACAGCCATGAACAGGCTGTCGTTGATGGTGGCTTCCACACGATCCAGCAATATGGTGTACTCAATGGCCTCCACGCGGGCTACGGGGTCTTCTGCCCCTTCCACCACCAGCCGACGGCTTTGGTCTATCTCATACTCAAAACGCTTGATGCGCCCTGTGGCGGTATCTGTCACGATCAGGTAGGGCTGCCCAGCCCGGAAGGAACGCAGGGAAAAAACCTGCTGTGCCGCGCTTACATAGTCATGCGTGCCACCGCTGCCCTTTTCCTGCAAGAGTTGAGCAATGGTATCGCCCTTTTCCACTGTGCCCTTGTGTACGGCCTCAGCGGCCTCCGTAGCGGACGTGTCTGCCGTCGAAGCTGATGCGGGGGCTGGGGTGTCAGTCTGCCCATCTGTGACGGCAGGGGTCTGCCCTGTCTGCTCCACAGACGAAGCAGCCATACCACCAGCCGGGACATCTGTACCTTCTGTTTGCAGATCCTGCTGCGTACCGTGCTGCCCAAGTTCCCCTGTCAGAAGGAGGGGTACAGCCAGCAGTGCGACAACAAGCAGCAGCCAAAAACCTTTCATCCTTTACTCCATACTGTACTATATCTGCCCTCTATCCTCTTGTCCAGCCATGTGCTGACAGGCGCAGGGAGAACAGATCCAAGGTTTTTTCCACAGCGTTTTCCGCATCCTGTCTGCACTCTCGCCCCTTGCTGCCCTTTTGCTCCTTCTTCTGCCTCTGGCCCGGCCAGCAGCCGGAGAGACACGGCAGGGCTTGTTTCTGACGGGATTATATGGTATCTTTTTATGTTGTTTCAGGTTGCCATACGGTTCTTACAAGGGCTTTCCACAAGCCCTGCTGGCTGTTCCCGGTGGCCTGTCCGAAAAGGGTAGTCCTCACACCATGCTGAAAACCACCTTGCGGCAATACTTGCCCACAGACAGCGATCACAGGGAACAAAGCTGGTTTGACAGTCTTGGCCTCTGTCTGGAAGGTGACACCGTTACTGTCACCTTTCCGCACAGATATTTTGCGGTCTGGTTTTCGCAGCACAAGCGCGTCCTGTTTGAAGAAGCCCTCAAACGCTCTTTCAAGGACAAGCCCCCGCGCATCTGCTATCAGGCCCGACAACAGGAGGGGCATATCCTGCCGGGATCTCCCGCAGCTGTCACCTCCGATACATGTTGCGGATTTTCTCTGCCGGCTACGGCAGACGGGCAGGACAGTGCAGCTCGGCACAGACAGGCACACGTCACAGAACCGCAGGACGGGCTTTTTGCCAGTTTTCTGACCAATGACAAGAATGCCTTTCCGCTGGAAGCAGCTAGGAATATGGCAGTACAGGAAGCGGGCAGCCTGTACAATCCCCTCGTACTGTGCGGGCGCAGTGGTACCGGCAAGAGCCATCTTTTGCGGGCTGTGGAAAACTGCTTTGCCGCCCGTTACGGGCAGGGCCGTGTCATACGGCAAAAAGCCTTGCGCTTTTGCCGTGAGCGCAGTGCCCTGCTTTCCCGTCCCGAATTTTTCTGGCAAAGCTGCACTGTCCTCATCCTGGACGACATGCAGGAGCTGGCAGGGCACGACTTGTGGCAGCAGCAGCTTGCGGCCCTGATGGACGCCTGCCCGACGCCAGCCCGCAGTAGCGGACATTTTGCTGAAGGTTTTTCCGGACAGATGGTCTTTGCCCATGCCGGGCCTTCGCAAGACCTGAAACACCTTGACGAACGGCTGCACAGCAGGCTGGAAAGCGGCCTTGTGCTGGAACTGCTGGAACCTGACCTTGACATCCGTGTGCGCTACCTGCAACAGCTCTGCAAGGAGCGGCAGGTCTCTCTCAAGCGGGAGCAGCTGCTCTATCTGGCCCAGCGATGTTCGCAATTTCGACTTCTGCAGGGCCTGTCCCTGAAGCTGGAAGCCTTTGTCAGTATGCGCGGCAGGGAGATCAGCCCTACGGATCTGGAAAATATCGTCCGCACGGGCGGGGTGGAACGTCTGCCCGGCTGCCGGGACATTTTAAGCACTGTGGCCGGCAGTCTCAATCTGCGGCCAGAGGATATCCTGGGCAACAAACGCCGCGCAGACCTTGTCTTTGCCCGGCAAATGGCCATGTACCTCTGTCGGCAGCGACTGGGCCTTTCCTATCCTGAACTGGGGCGGGCCTTTGGTGGCAAGGATCACAGCACTGTCATCCATGCCATTAAAAAAATTAAGAAATTGATGGAAATCGACAAAACTGTCTACAGACTGGTGACAGAACTGGAAAACAGGGCCATATAAATCGCCCAAAGCGCGGTCAGGCTTTGCCAAGTGGCCCGACCTGCCCAGGATGGCTAAAGTAACCGACATCAAAAAATATGTATTTTCAACAGGTTACAAGAGTTACCGACAAAAACCGAGTACTAATAAAAATAACAAGGAATGTATAAAGGAACTACTATGAAACTTACCATCAGCAAGGAAAACATCATCGAAGGGCTGCAAAAGGCTGCTGCCATCATCCCGGCCAAGGCCGGAGCCACCTATCTGCGTTCCATCTGGCTCCATGCCGTTGACGGCAGCCTTGCTGTCATGGCCACGGATGCCAATATCGAATTTATCGGTAAATATCCCGCCCAGATCGTGGAAGAAGGCCTGATAGGAGTGCAGGGCCGTGCCTTTGTGGACCTTGTCCGGCAGCTCCCCCCCGGTGAGATGAGCCTGACGCTGGACGCCACCAGCAATACCCTTTTGCTGAAGCAGGGCCGGCGTTCCTACAAATTGCCTGTGAGCGGGGCTGACTGGTTCCAGAATTTTTCCAGCTTTCCAGAGGATGAACCTGTGGTCTGGTCCGGCGACTTTTTGCAGGATCTGCTGGACAGGGTCACTTTTTGCATCAGCGATGATGACGCCATGGACGCCATTGCCTGCCTCTGCATGAAGCCCGGTCAGAACGGGAGGATAGATGTCTGCGGGCTGAACGGGCATCAATTTGCCCTGGTCTCCTTCAGCCATGACGAGCTGGCAGCGCGCCTGCCCGAAGCCGGGATGCTGATCCAGAAAAAATATCTTCAGGATATGAAGAAATGGCTTGGCAGTGACGAGATAGAACTGAACATCACGGAAAAACGCCTGTACCTGCGCAGTATTGACAGGAGCGAAAGCCTCAGCCTGCCACGGGCTGCCCATCAGTACCCGGATTATACTGTTTTCATGTCCAAACTTTCCGAAGACGGGGTCAGTGCCATGAACCTTGACCGCAAGGAAGGCATGGATGCCCTGAGCCGTATTTTGATCTTTAATACGGAAAGCGACCGTTGTACCTATATGGACATGGGTGAAGGGGAAGTCAGCCTTTCTGCCCAGGGGCAGGACGTGGGGTCTGCCTCGGAAAGCCTTGAAGTGAGCTACGGCGGTGACATAAAACGCATCGCCTTCCCCACGCGCAACCTGCTGGATGTTTTCGGGCATTTTTCTTCCGGGCGGCTGGACATGTTGCTGACCGGGCCTGAAGGCCCCTGCGGTATCCGTGGCGCGGAAGACCCGGACTATACCGTTATCATCATGCCCATGAAGGTATCGGAAGCCACCTACTACAGCGAGGAAGACGTCTAGGCCACAGGGGCGACCGTCTGACGCAGAATAAGGAAGCATTGATGACCACACCCGCCAACACCAGCTATGACGCTTCTTCCATCACTATCCTGGAAGGGCTTTCCGCCGTCCGCAAGCGGCCGGCCATGTATATCGGCTCCACGGACACACGCGGTCTGCACCATCTTGTCTATGAAGTGGTGGACAACTCCATAGACGAGGCCATGGCCGGTTTTTGCAGCCATATCACCGTGGTGCTGCATGACGACAATTCGGTGACAGTGCGTGATGACGGGCGCGGTATCCCTGTGGACATCCACCCCAAGGAAGGCGTGCCTGCCGTGCAGGTGGTCATGACCAAGCTGCACGCTGGCGGCAAGTTTGACAACAACAGCTACAAGGTTTCCGGCGGTTTGCATGGGGTGGGGGTTTCCTGCGTCAACGCCCTTTCCGAGGAGCTTGTGGTGACGGTGCGACGCAATGGCAAACGATACCGCCAACACTATTCCCGTGGCATACCGCAGGATCAGCTCACTGTCATCGGTGAGGTGGATGGGCACGGCACCTCGGTGCGCTTCAAGCCCGATGAGGAAATTTTTGAGACCCTGGAATTTTCTTACGAAACCCTGAAAAAGCGTTTTGAGGAGCTGGCCTATCTCAACCGTGGGCTGACCATCGAATGTGTGGATGAACGTATTGGGGAAACCCATGTCTTCAAGGCCGAGGGCGGCATCCGTCAATTCGTGTCTGACCTCAATTCCGGTGAAAACGGCATCCACGCCATTATCGAGGCCGAAGGCCTGGTGGAAAATGTCACCGTGGATTTTGCCCTGCAATACAACGCCGGCTATAAGGAAAATATCCTCACCTTTGCCAACAATATCCGCACCAAGGAAGGTGGCACCCATCTGGTGGGTTTCCGCACGGCCCTGACCCGCGCCATCAATGCCTATATCAAGGGACAGGCCGATCTGGTCAAAAAACTCAAGAATACCGCCCTTTCCGGTGATGATGTGCGTGAGGGGCTCACGGCTGTCATCAGTGTCAAACTGCCCCAACCCCAGTTTGAAGGCCAGACCAAGACCAAACTGGGCAACAGTGAAGTGGCGGGCATCGTGGCCGGTGTGGTCTATGAGCGGCTCAACGTCCATTTTGAGGAAAACCCCAAGGACATCCGCCTGATCATTGACAAGGCCGTGGACGCTGCCCGCGCCCGTGATGCCGCCCGGCGCGCCAAGGAGCTGGTACGCCGCAAGGGCGCGTTGTCTGACAATGCCCTGCCCGGCAAGCTGGCCGACTGCCAGAGCAAGGATCCGGCCGAATCCGAACTCTTCATCGTGGAAGGTGATTCGGCAGGTGGTTCTGCCAAGCAGGGGCGCAATCCCAGGCATCAGGCCATCCTGCCCTTGCGCGGCAAGATACTGAATACAGAACGCACCCGCTTTGACCGGATGCTGGCCAACAAGGAAGTCAAGGCCCTTATTACGGCTATGGGCGCGGGTATCCAGGACGAGCTTGACCTCTCGCGTTTGCGCTACCACAAAATCATCATCATGACAGACGCAGACGTGGACGGTGCGCACATCCGCACCCTGCTGCTGACCTTCTTTTTCCGGCAATTCCAGGAAATGGTGGAAAAAGGCTATGTCTATATAGCCCAGCCGCCCCTCTACCGGGTACACAATTCCCGCATGGAAAAGTTTATCAAGGATGATGCCGAACTGAACAGCTTCCTGCTTTCACGGGTAAGCGAAGATGTGAGCGTGCTGGCCCAAAATGGCAAGGAATTCCAGGGCAAGGAACTTGTACAGCTGATGCGCGAGATAGAAAAACTGGCCAGCCGCCTGACTGATGCCGAAAGCTCCGGCACACCGAAGGATCTCTTTCTTGCCCTGGCCACCTATCCTGAACGCATCGATGCCGAAAGTCTGCAACAGTCCGACAGCCAGCTTGCCGAGTGGCTGAACAGCCGTGGCTATCTCTTCAGCCTGGAGCGGCAGTGCAGCGAGGACGATGACGAAGGGCGGCTTTTTGCCATCTTTGAAAACGCGGGCAGCCATCAGACCCGGCGTGGCATGGAGTTCTTTGCCTCGCGCCTCTATCGCCAGACATGGCAGCTTTTTGCCGATATGCGCGAAAACTGCGGGGGGCTTTCCTTCAGCCTGAAGCGCAAAGACGGCGAGCAGAAGGTGGAAAGCGTTTTTGAACTCTTCCAGCTTGTGCTGGATGAAGCCCGCAGGGGCATCAATATCCAACGCTACAAGGGCCTTGGTGAAATGAACCCCGATCAGCTTTGGGTGACCACCATGAACCCGGAAAACCGTGTGCTTTTGCAGGTTTCGGTAGAAGACGCCCTTTCTGCTTCCGAAGCCTTTGAAGAGCTGATGGGCGACAGGGTGGAACCTCGGCGCGATTTTATTGAGCGCAATGCCCTTGCCGTGCAGGATTTGGATATTTAGAGCGAAATGCCATTGAAAATGGCAGGCTTTGCCGGGCCATGTCGAGACCCCTTTGTACGTTCCACATGAAACATGGAGCAGTGGCAGGTAAACCAATGCAAAAAAATCAAGCAACGCTTCCTTCTGTCAAACAGCAACTGCTGATGGGTGGGGGCATGGCCATTGCGGGCTGGTTTATCTGTGCCAGCTTCTGCCTCTGGCTGACCATCAGTCTGGAGGCCTGGCCCGCTGCCTATGATTTGGCCCTACCCGCGATTTTAGCGGTTTTGTTCAGTAATCTGGCCGTCTTCGTCTTTGTGCCCATGCGCCTGAAGCATGACCTCAAAGGACTGGCCACTGCCGTGATCCGCATTTGCCTGACCGAGGGGCTGCTTTTGCTGGGCCTGTACTATGCAGCGCGGCATTGGGCCTGAGCAGTCTGGATCTGCACCATACAAGCTAAACTACCCGTGAGGCCGATGTGTCTGAAGAACAACAAGCCCAACATCCGCAAATCAATATAGAAACAGAACTGCGCCAGTCCTATCTGGAATACAGTCTGTCAGTCATCATCGGCCGTGCCATCCCGGATGCCCGCGACGGTCTGAAACCCGTACACAGGCGCATCATGTTTGCCCAGTACGAACTGGCCAACAACTACAATCGTCCGCACAAGAAGTCGGCCCGTATTGTGGGTGACGTTATCGGTAAATATCACCCTCACGGTGATTCTGCTGTGTATGACGCGCTGGTGCGTATGGCACAGGATTTTTCCATGCGCGACCCGCTGGTGGACGGTCAGGGCAACTTTGGTTCCATTGACGGGGACTCTGCAGCGGCCATGCGCTACACCGAAGTGCGGATGTCACGTCTGGCGCAGGAATTCTTGGGCGATCTGGACAAGGATACCGTTGATTTCAGACCCAACTACGACAATACCCTGCAGGAACCTTCGGTCATGCCCACCAAGGTTCCCAATCTCTTGCTCAACGGTTCATCAGGTATTGCGGTGGGCATGGCTACCAACATCCCGCCGCACAATCTGGGGGAGCTGTGTGATGCCATCCAGCTTTTGCTGGACGACCCCCAATGCAGCGTTGACGACCTGATGGAGTTGGTCAAGGGGCCGGACTTCCCCACCGCCGGCTACGTCTATGCGGGCAAGGGCCTGTACGATGCCTACCATACCGGGCGCGGTACGGTGAAGATGCGTGGCCGTGTGGAGCTGGAGGAACGCAAGAAAGGGCTCCAATCCGTGGTCATCCGGGAAATACCCTTTGGCCTGAACAAATCCAGCCTGGTGGAAAAGATCGCCGCCCTGGTAAATGACCGCAAGATAGACGGTATTGCGGACTTGCGCGATGAGTCAGACCGCAAGGGCATCCGCATCGTCATTGATCTGAAACGCGGGGTCATCCCGGATATCGTGACCAATGCCCTGTACAAGTACACACCTCTGGAATCCAGTTTTGGTATCAATATGCTGGCGGTGGTGGACAACAGGCCCATGCTGCTCAACCTCAAGTCGGCCCTTTCCTGCTTTGTGGATCACCGGCGGGAGGTGGTCATACGCCGCACCCGGCATGATCTGGAAAAAGCCGAGGCCCGCGCCCATATCCTTGAGGGATTGCGGATAGCCATTGACAATATCGACAGGGTAGTGGCCCTGATCCGCGTTTCGGCCAATCCAGAGGAAGCCCGGCAGGGCCTTATGGAAACATTTGACCTGACCGAAGTGCAGGCCCGTGCTATCCTTGAAATGCGCCTGCAACGCCTGACCGGTCTGCAACGTGAAGAACTGCTGGCCGAGTATCGGGATCTGCTGCAAAAAATCGAATTCTACAAGTCTATCCTTGGCAATGCCGAAGTGTTGCGCGGCGAGATGAAGCGCGAGATACGCGAACTGCGCGAGACCTTTGCCACTCCCCGGCGTACGGAAGTGCTGACCGAAGCCCTTACGGGCATCGATATCGAGGATCTTATCCCCGATGACGAAGTGGTCATCACCTTGTCGCGGCGTGGTTACATGAAGCGGACAAATCTGGAAAATTACCAGCAGCAGAAGCGCGGCGGCAAGGGGATAGCTGCTCTGCACACGGCAGAAGACGACTATGTGCAGGAATTTTTGACCACCAGCAATCACCAGTATCTCTGCCTCTTTACCAACAAGGGCCGCATGCACCAGCTCAAGGTGCATCAGGTGCCAGAAGGCAGCCGTACTGCCAAGGGAGTCCATATCAACAACCTCCTGCCGCTGGAGGAAGGCGAATGGGTGACCACGGTACTGGCCCTGCGCGAATTTGCCGAAGACAAGTATTTTCTCTTTGTTACCCGGCGCGGCATGGTCAAGCGTTCCTCGGCCTCACTCTATGCGCGTTGCCGCAAGACCGGACTTATGGCTGTGGGGCTGCGAGAAGATGATGAGCTGGTGGTGGTACGTCCCATCCGGGAGGACAGCCATATCGTGCTGGCCACGGCAGACGGTTTCGCCATCCGTTTTTCCTGCGCGGACATCCGTCCCATGGGTCGTGTGGCCACAGGGGTCAAGGGTGTGGCCCTGCGTCGGCAGGACAGCGTGGTGGCCGGGGTCATCATCAAGGATGTGGACCAGACCACAGAAATCATGTCCATATCTGCCAATGGCTATGGCAAGCGCACCAGCGTGGACTTGTACCGCCTGCAATCCCGTGGCGGCAAGGGCATCATCAACTTCAAGGTAACGGCCAAAACAGGGCCGGTGGTAGGAGCCATGCCAGTACACGATACGGACGGCCTGATCCTGCTGACCTCGGCCAACAAGGTGGTGCGTATCAGCGTGGACGAGGTACGCAGCAAGGGCCGCGCCACCATGGGCGTTATGCTGGTACGCCTGGACGAAGGTGCGCGCGTCGTGGGCTTTGACCGCGTGGATGAAGCTGGCGTGAGCGAGCGTGGAGCCGACGACCCTGAGGTAACTGAACTACCTGAGAACACGACTTCTCCTGACAGCGAGTAGTCGTGCGTATGACCGACATGGGCAGGGTGTTGTACAGCAAGACAGGGGGCAAGTTCGTAGCCTCCTTCTGTCTCTGTCTTGCGCTTTGCAGTGGCTGTGACAGTCTGCCCACACGGGCAGTCCTTGGGGATGATCTGGAGACCGCCCGACAGGCCGTGGAAGAGCATAATTGGCCTCTGGCCGAGCGTCTTCTGGAGCGCGTGCTGCGTAACGAGCACGACAGTGCCCGCCGCTGGGAAGCCTGGACAGCCCTTTTGTCGGTCGTCAATGCCATCAGCCCGGAACCGCGCACGACACTGGATTATCTGGAAGCCATGCGCGACGAATTTGCCGATGACGACCAGCGCAGCAAGCTGATCCTGGAGCAAATGGGCTTGCTGGCGGGCCAGTTGCGCCAGAATGAGCGCGCCGCAGAGATTTGGGGCAATTATGTGGGCTTGGGCTGGCTTGACGCAGAGGATATGGTCAGAGGCTATCGCAACCTTGCTGCCGCCCAGTTTCGCCTCCGTAACTTTGAGGCAATGGAAGAGACCCTGCAACAATGCCTGGCCCTGCCCATAGCTGACGGCGACAAGATCATGTGTATGTATGACCTTGCCGAACAGAACCTGGCTCAGGAGCACTGGCAGGAGGCGGCAGACCTCTGCCAGCAGATACTGGAAAACCTTGACGGGAAGGATAACAAGGGTTTACAGGGACTTGCCCATTTTCTCAGGGGCGATGCCCTTGAACAGTTGGGACAGACAGGAGAAGCCCTGCGCCAGTTTGAGCTGGCCCGCGCATCCTACCCCAATCCGGCTGTGGTGGAAAACCGCATAATGCACTTGCGAAAACCAAAGAAGAAGTGAGCCATGATCCGACACGAATGCGGCCTTTTTGGCATTTATGAACATAAGGATGCGGCCCGTCTGGCCTATTTTGGTCTGTATGCCCAGCAGCACCGAGGGCAGGAGAGTGCCGGTATCGTCAGTATGGACACGGACGGTATGCACGAACACAAGGGCATGGGCCTTGTCCCGGATGTGTTCAGTGAGGCGCATCTGCAAAAACTGGCGGGCAAGACTGCCATCGGCCATGTGCGTTATTCCACCACCGGGCGTTCCTCCTTCAGCAATGCCCAGCCCTTTGTGGCGCATTACAAGGGCATGGATATTGCCCTTGCCCACAACGGCAATCTGGTCAACTGCACAGAACTGCGCGAAATGCTGGAAAATCGCGGGGCCATTTTTTCTACCGGCAATGATACGGAAGTCATCATGCACCTTCTGGTGCGTGCCCTGCGTGAAAAGGAGCTGCCCGAAGCCGTGCGCGAGGTCTGTTCACAGATACGCGGGGCCTATTGTCTTCTGTTCATGGTGGGCAATACCCTGATCGCCGTGCGTGACCCGCACGGTTTCCACCCTCTGGCACTGGGTCGTCTGGACGGTTGCCCTGTCTTTGCTTCCGAGACCTGCGCCTTTGACCTGCTGGAAGCCGAGTACGAGCGTTCCATCGAAGCCGGAGAAATGGTCATTGTGGATGCCAACGGCGAACGCAGCGAAAAGCTGCGCGAACCCCTGCCGCAAAAGCCCAGCCAGTGCATTTTTGAACTGGTCTATTTTGCCCGGCCTGATTCCTATGTTTTCAATGAGCAGGTCTATGTCTGCCGCAAGCAGATGGGTTGGCAACTGGCCCACGAGTCCACACCGGATGTGGACTTTATCCTGCCCTTCCCGGATTCGGGCGTCTATGCCGCTGTGGGTTTTGCCCAGTGCGCCGAACTGCCTTACGAGCATGCCAATATCCGTAACCACTATGTAGGGCGTACCTTTATCCAGCCCACACAGAGCATGCGCAATTTTGGCGTGCGGGTAAAGATCAACCCGGTGCGGGCCATGATCGAAGGCAAGAAGATCTGCATCGTGGATGATTCCATCGTGCGCGGCACCACCATGATGACCCGTGTCAAAAAGCTGCGGGAACTGGGTGCCAAAGAGGTACACATCCGTATTTCCTGCCCGCCGGTCAAATTTCCCTGCCGCTATGGCATAGATTTTTCCTCGCGTGGAGAGCTGATCGCAGCCCGGCATGATGTGGATGCGATCGCCCGGCAACTGGATGTGGATTCTTTGCACTATCTGAGCATTGAAGGGCTGTTGCGCTCGGTCATGCACTCGGACAGTTACTGTCTTGCCTGTTTCAACGGTGACTATCCGGTGCCCTGTGCCGAACAGCAGGGCAAATGCTGTCTGGGCAAGGGGTAGGACATGGGCAAGGCATACAAACGTATCAAGGGCTTTGCGGATATGTTCCCGCCGCAAAGCGATCACTTTACCCGCATGGAAGCCTGTGCGCGTGAGATTTTCGGGCGTTACGGTTTTGTGGAATTGCGTACGCCCCTGCTGGAATTTACCGAACTGTTCCAGCGTTCCATTGGCGAACAGACGGACGTGGTGCAGAAGGAAATGTACACCTTTCCTGACCGCAAGGGGCGTATGCTGACCCTGCGGCCCGAGGCCACGGCAGGGGTGATGCGGGCCTATATCGAAGCTGGCCTCGTGAACAGGGAAGCCGTGAGCCGTCTCTTCACCACAGGGCCCATGTTTCGCTACGAACGGCCACAAACCGGCCGGATGCGGCAGTTTCACCAGATAAATTGTGAATGTCTCGGTTCACCATCGCCCCTGGCCGATGCCGAACTGATCATCATGCTGATGCGCTTCCTGCGTGCCCTGGGACTGGAAGAGCCTTCCCTGAAAATCAATTCTCTGGGTTGCAGCCAGTGCCGTCCGCAATTCCGCAAGGCTCTGCTGGATTTTTTGTCTGGCATCGACAGATCTGCCCTCTGCGAGGACTGCGCCCGGAGGGTGGAGAGCAATCCCCTGCGGGTGTTGGACTGCAAGCAGCCGACATGCCGTGAACTGACGCAAAATGCCCCTGTTCTGCTTGAGCACAACTGCCCGGACTGCAAGGCCCATTTCCAGACCGTGCTGGACTGCCTTGCGGCAGAGGGCATACCGCTGGAGCTGGATCATCGTCTGGTGCGCGGTCTGGATTACTATTGCCGTACCACCTTCGAGGTGGTCAGTGGCAGGATAGGCGCGCAAACAGCCATTGCCGGTGGTGGGCGTTATGATGGGCTTGTGCAGAGTCTCGGTGGGCCGGACGTACCTGGTGTGGGTTTTGCTTGTGGCATGGAGCGGTTGGCCCTGCTTTTGGGCGAAGCCCGGACCGACCTGACCGACTTTTATCTTTTTGCACCTGACGAAGCCGGGCAGGCACAGGCGTTTGCCCTGGCCCAGCAACTGCGGATGGCTGGCCTGGGCGGTGAGCTGAATTACAGCCGGGCCAGTTTCAAGAGCCTGATGCGTCAGGCAGGCAAGTCCGGGGCACGCTATTGCCTGATACTTGGGCAGGATGAGGCCCAGGCAGCCAGTGTTACCGTAAAGCACCTGGAAAGAGGCCAGCAGCAGACCATACCCCAGGCTGAGGCCATTACCTATCTCACAACGGAAAAGAACGATGATTGAGCAAATTCAGGATCTCCAGCAGGAACACCAGAAATATCTGGCTGATCTGGCAGGTTGGCATCGCAGCCATTCCTGTGGTCAACTGACCCTTGCCAATGACGGCGAGGAAGTCTGCCTGATGGGGTGGGTGCAGTATCGCCGCGACCACGGCGGTCTGATTTTTGTTGACCTGCGCGACCGTGACGGTCTGACACAGGTAGTCTTCAGCCCGGACATGGCCCCTGCCGCCCATGAAAACGCACACATCCTGCGTTCCGAATACGTGCTGGCTGTGCGCGGCAAGGTGCGCCCGCGCCCTGAAGGCATGGTCAATGCCAATATGGTGACTGGTGCCATTGAAGTGGTCGCGCTGGAATGGAAGCTGCTCAATACCTCCAAAACACCGCCCTTCCCCATTGAGGATCGCTGCGATGCCGGGGAGAACCTGCGCCTGAGCTGGCGGTATCTGGATCTGCGCCGCCCCCGTATGCAGGGCAATCTTATGTTGCGCCACAAGGTAAGCCAGACCATCCGCCGCTATCTGGATGATGCGGGCTTCATTGAAATCGAAACGCCCATCCTGACCAAGTCCACACCGGAAGGGGCGCGGGACTTCCTGGTGCCCAGCCGCCTGAACAATGGCGAATTTTACGCCCTACCGCAGTCGCCCCAGCTTTTCAAGCAGATGCTGATGGTCTCCGGTTTTGACAGGTATTTTCAGGTGGTGCGCTGCTTCCGCGATGAAGACTTGCGTGCCGACCGTCAGCCTGAGTTTACGCAGGTCGACATGGAAATGAGCTTTGTGGACGAAGAGCAGGTCATGCAGATGGCCGAGGGGCTGATGGCCAGCGTCTTCAAGGCTGTCAAGGGACAGGAGCTTGCCCTGCCCTTCCCGCGCATGACGTGGGCCGAGGCCATGTCCCGCTACGGGGTGGACAAGCCTGATACCCGTTTTGGGCTTGAGCTGAAAGATCTTACCCATATCGTGCGCGGCTCTGGTTTCAAGCTGTTTGCCCAGGCACGGCTGGTCAAGGGGCTGAAAGTCCCCGGTGGGGAAAAGCTCACCCGCAAGGAAATCGATGCCTTCACGGAATTTGTAAAAATTTACGGGGCGCAGGGCCTTGCCTGGATCAAGGTCAAGGCAGACGAATGGCAGTCGCCCATAGCCAAGTTCCTTTCCGATGAGGAACGCAAGGGCATTGCGGATGCGCTGGAACTGGAAGTGGGTGATATTGCCTTCTTCCAGGCTGGTGAACCGGACATGGTCAATGCTGCCTTGGGCAATTTGCGTGTGCATCTGGCCGAACATCTTGGCCTGATTCCCGAAGACAGCTTCAACTTCCTCTGGGTGACGGATTTCCCGCTGTATGAATATGATGCCGAGGCCAACCGCCATGTGGCGCGTCACCATCCCTTTACCGCACCTGCGCCCGGGCATCTGGAGCGCATGGTCAGCGAGCCGGATACTGTGCTTGCCCGTGCCTATGACATGGTGCTCAACGGCAATGAGGTTGGCGGCGGCTCCATCCGTATCCACAGTGAGTCTGTACAGCGCAGGATGTTTGAGGCCCTTGGCTTCAGTCAGGCAGAAGCTGAGGAGCAGTTTGGCTTTTTGCTCCAGGCTCTGGCCCAGGGCGCACCGCCGCACGGTGGCTTGGCGTTTGGCCTTGACCGTCTGGTGATGCTGCTTTCGGGCAGTTCCAGCATCCGTGATGTCATTGCCTTCCCCAAGACGCAAAAGGCCACCTGTCTGCTGACCCAGGCACCTTCCCCGGTGGCAGCCAGCCAGTTACGAGAGCTGGGGCTGCGGCTGCGCGAAAAGGCAGCAGAAGCTGCGCAGAAGGATGCTGCCGCGCAGGACACCGGCAAGCAGGAGAACGCATGATTCTGGACATTGTCAGCTATCCTGACCCCCGGCTGAAAGAGCCTTGTCAGCCCATAGCCGAAATCACAGACGAGATACGCCAACTGGCCGCAGACATGCTCGAAACCATGTACGCGGCCCCTGGCGTGGGTCTGGCCGCACCGCAGGTGGGCCGCAATATCCGACTGCTGGTCATGGACCCTGCCGCAAAGGACGAAGAACCGCGACCACGGGTACTGGTCAACCCGGAGCTGGAGCTTCTGGGGGAAGAGGTGTGCAGCGAAAAGGAAGGCTGCCTCTCCGTACCGCTTGGTTATCGCGCCAATGTCAGCCGCAGCAGCCGTGTGCGCTTGCGGGCCACAGACCTTGACGGAAAACCCATTGACGAGGAATTGGAGGACTTCCCGGCCATCGTGGTGCAGCACGAATATGACCACCTTGAGGGGGTTCTTTTCATCGACAGGATAAGCCGTCTGCGTCGCGGTCTCTATGACAGCAAGGTCAAAAAATGGCTCAAGCGCAAAACTGCCGCATAGTCTTCATGGGTACGCCGGACTTTGCGGCGTGTATCCTCGGCGCATTGGCCCGCTGGCCAGTCGGGCAGATCGTTGCGGTCTATACCCAGCCTGACAGACCGGCTGGGCGCGGGCACAAGCTGACACCCTCTCCTGTAAAGGTATTGGCTACAGAATTGGGGCTGTCTGTGCGGCAACCCCCTGACTTTCGCAATGCGGAGGATGTGCAGGCTTTGGCAGACCTGCGGCCGGATGTACTGGTGGTGGCTGCCTACGGCCTGATCTTGCCGCAAGCCGTGCTGGATACACCCCGTCTGGCCCCGCTCAATGTGCATGCCTCGCTGCTGCCGCGCTATCGTGGAGCTGCGCCCATCCAGCGCGCCATTATGGAAAACTGGCAGCCAGACGCTGTGAGTGGTGTTTCCATCATGCACATGGTACGGGAGCTGGATGCCGGGCCTGTCTATGCCATGCGCAGTGTAGCCTTGGCCGGGCATACAGCGGGCAGTCTGCACGATGTCCTGGCCGCCCTTGGTGGCGAGGCCATCATATCCGTTTTGCGGGGATTGCTGGACGGTACTGCCGTTTGCGTGGAACAATCGGCTGATGGTATCAGCTATGCCGCCAAGATGCAGAAATCTGACGGCATGGTGGACTGGTCTTTGCCTGTGGCAGCGGTGGATGCCCAGATCCGTGGTGTGACGCCATGGCCCGGTGCCCGCGCCCGTTTTCACTTTACGGGTATGGATGAAGCCTGTGAGCTTATGTTGTTGCCCGGTAGCCTTGGCCTGGAGCAACCAGGGTACACTGTCAGTCCAGGCGAGATCTTGCTGGATGCGCAGGGTTTGGCTGTTGCCTGTGCCGATGGTGTCTACCGTCTGGGAGAGGTAAAGCCGCAAGGCCGCAAGTTCATGCGCGTACAGGAGTTTTGCAACGGGTATCTGCGTGGCGTGTCCCAGGGGCTTTGCGGTCACGCTCTTGAGTTTGGACGGTAGTTTGCTATGTTGCAGAAGTCACCCCATTCTTTGCCTTCTTCAGAGTATGGGGGGGCGCGCAAGCGGCTTTTCCTTGGCCTGATGGGCGGAAGCTGCCTTATACTCTGTCTGGCTCTCTTTGTCTTTCTGATCCTGCCCTGGCTCGGTTTTGCTGCTGTGGCCTGGTGGTTGCCGCGCCTGTCCATCGGTCTGGGGCTTTGCGCCATCGCGCTCCTGTGCTGGATCTCTCTGGCCCTGATCATCCATATCTACACCGGGCGTTCCTTTCCTGGTGTACACGCCTTGCGGCATCTGACCATTCGCCTTTTCTTTCCCCTGATGGAATTGCTGGCAAAACTTGTGGGCGTGGAGCGGGACAAGGTGCGGCGTTCCTTCATCAAGGTCAACAATGAACTCATGCTGGCCACATTTCGGCCTGTCAGCCCGCACAAACTGCTTCTGCTTTTGCCGCATTGCGTTCAGTCCAGCCGTTGCCCGCATCGCCTGAGCCATGCTGTGGACAATTGCACACGGTGCGGCTTCTGCCCCATCGCTTCCCTGCTCCGTCTGCGTGACCGTTATGGTTTCGGCTTTGCCATAGCTTCTGGTGGTACCATTGCCCGCCGCATCGTGGTGCAGAGGCGACCTGCGCTCATCCTAGCGGTGGCCTGTGAGCGTGATCTGGTTTCGGGCATACAGGACAGTTATCCGCTGGCAGTCTATGGCTTGCTCAATGAACGCCCGCACGGCCCCTGCATGGATACGCTTGTGCCGCTTGCCAAACTGGAAGCCCTTATCCGACAGTTTCTGGGCCTCCCTCCGCTTTCTGCAATAGGTGACGGCATGCAGGAGGGCACAGCCCCGACCAGGCAGGGGGACACGGGAGAGCCGATGCACGGGGAGGCTTCCGCCTGATGGCTGCCCTTACCCGTACCCTGCACAAGACAGCCCGCTTGCCGCGCACGGCCCGTGCGGCTGCCTTGCATGCCCTGCTGCTGGTAGAGGCAGGGGACACTGCCCAGGCAGCTCTGGCGCGAACTCTTGCGACTCCATCGGACACAGCCCTGTCCGCACAGGATCGCCACCTTTGCTCGGAGCTGGTCTATGGCAGCTTGCGTCATGAATTGCGCCTTGGCTTTCTGCTCCGCAAGCTCCTGCCCCGTCCTGCTGGCTTGCCACCTGAGATCCTTGTGATTTTACGTTTTTCACTCCATTCTCTGCTATTTCTGCACACACCACATCATGCCGTTGTGCACAGCGCAGTAGAGTTGGCCCGTGCGCTGGCTGGTCAGGCCATGGCAAGGCTGGTGAATGCGGTTTTGCGCTCTGTGCAACGTCTGGGTGATGCCGTCCTGCAGGAGGATTTCTATCTCCTGCAGGGGCAGAAGGGCCTAGCGCGGCTGGCTGCCTATTACAGTCTGCCAGCGTGTGTATGCACATTGTGGGAGAATGCCTACGGCGAAAGCGCAGCCCTCGCGCTCATGCGCCGATCCTTGTCCCGTCCGTGGACGGGTGTACGCCTGAATTCGTCTGCCAGCGCGGCCGCATGGCAGGGGCATGACCTTACGGACTTGCGGCAGGAGTTTATACGGCTTGCAGGGCCGGAGGATAGCGTACCTGTGGGGCGCAGCGGGCTTGCCGTGGCTCCGGGCAGGATGCCGCAAGTCATCTTGGGCAGGGATGTGGCATCCTGGCAGCAGACAGGTCTCCTCAGTATGCAGTCCGCAGCTTCTCAGCTTGTGCTGGAAGCCCTGGGCTGTCTGGACTGGACTGGGCCTGTCTGGGATGCCTGTGCTGGCTATGGTGGCAAAAGCCACTGTCTGCTGGAATCTGGTCGGAACGTAGCCCTTGCAACTGATGTCAGCCGGGAGCGTTTAGCGCAACTGCCGCGCCAGTGCCATCGCCTTGCTGTGCCCAGCCCTCTTCTGGCTCTTTCTGACGCTTCACGTCCCTGTATCCGTCATTGGCACGGGCATATCCTTGCGGATGTTCCCTGCTCCGGGCTGGGGGTGCTGGCACGCAGGCCGGATTTGCGAAAACGTCTTGACCGCAAGAACATTGCTGCCAACCTTGCCAGCCAGCGGGCCATCCTTGACGGGCTTGCAGACCTGCTCAAACCGGGTAGGGAGCTGGCCTATATCACCTGTACCCTCAACCCTGCCGAAAATGAGGATCGTGTACAGGCTTTTCTGGCCCGTCACAAGGGCTTCAGCCTTGTACGCCAGTGGCAGACCCCGCACGAGCATCCCTGGCTTGAGGGCATGTACGGGGCTGTCCTGCGCAAGGACTGATACGCTCTAGCCCTCTGGTGGTTCCAGCCCAAACATCCGCAATATATTGCACAATTCATCACGACTGGTATAGGCAAGGGTGATTTTGCCACAGTCAAGATTGCCCCGTACCTGTGCCGCACAAGCTGCACTTTGGCGTATGCCCATCTCCATTGCCTTGAGGGCGGGGTCTTTCTTGCGGCGGCCTTGCGGACGTGCAGGGGCTGGTACTACCCTTTGCTGCACTTCGGTGTTGTCCGCAAGTTGCCCGGGCAGACGGCCTTCCGCTTTCCAGAAGGCAAGGGCGTCTTCTGCTTCGCGCACGGTCAGTCCCTGTGTGATGATGGCCTCGCGTAGCGTCTCGGCGGCTGTACTGTCAGCAATACCCAGCAGACAGCGGGCATGGCCTGCAGTCAGCCGCCCCTGTTCAAGGTCTCTTTGTGCTTCCGGGCTGAGCTGGAGCAGCCGCAGTGCGTTGGTGATGGCCGGACGGCTTTTGCCCAGGCGGGCGGCCAGCTCCTCCTGCGTGAGTTGCAGCATTTCCTTGAGGGAGTGCAGAGCCTGGGCTTCTTCCAGCGGGTTAAGGTCTTCGCGTTGCAGATTTTCTATCAGGGCTGCGGCCATCACGTCCTGTTCGCCCATCTGCCGAACATACACAGGCACTTCCTTCAGTCCGGCAAGACGGGCTGCACGCCAGCGGCGTTCTCCCGCCACTATCTGATATTTTCCCCCGGACACGGGCCGTACCAGCAAGGGCTGGATGATCCCCTGCGCACTGATGGAAGCGGCCAGTTCTGCCAGTGCTTCCTTGTCAAAAAACCTGCGGGGCTGGTATGGATTGGGACTGAGCAGATCGATTGCCAGCATCGTGCCTGAATCGTCATTTGCAACAATTGTTTCGCTTCCCCCAAACAGGGCATCCAGCCCCCGGCCAAGTCCCTTGCTCATGCCTATATCTCCCGTCTTCACTTCTGGCGGAGTTGACAAGCGACCCGCATAAGGGCAGCTTGTTAAAAATCAACCTTCAACCCTGGTTGGCCGTACAAGCCTGTTTTTGTATCTGCCAACAGCAAAGGCAAGCCATGTCTGCAAAAAACGCATTGCGCTATCTGACGGACACAGAAGGTAACATCCTTGCGGTGCAGCTGCCCTGGGATGTTTGGAAAAAACTTGAACCCGCTGCCGCTGCCCTGCTTGGCACTGCTGATAGCCGCCCTGCCCTGCCGCCAGAACCGCTCTCTGCCTTTGAAGAGTTCTTGCAGTTCTGGGATTTCCGTTATGCCTATGACCCGGCAGTACGTTGTCCGCATTGCGGTGTTGCCTGCGAGGACTGGCGTACTGCTGAGGGCCATCCCTTCCACCTGACCAACGCTAATGTGGGGGGATTGCTGGTTTTTCGCTGCAAGGCCTGTGGCTGTACTATCAGGCAAAAGCATTTCAGGGATCATGTGGCCCACGAACATACCCCGCCCGCGTGATACCCTGCCATTATCCCTGGGGCTGCCTACTGCAGGACAGCCCCTTTTTCTGGTGGGCGTCGCAAGACTATTTCCTTGGCAAGACCAAGATAGGCTTCGGCACCTCTTGATTTTATGTCGTAGTGTATGACGGACTTGCCGTGGCTTGGTGCTTCTGACAGGCGCACGTTGCGCGGGATGACTGTTTCAAACAGATGATCCGGGAAGCAGCGGCGGACTTCATTCTTGACCTCACGGGTCAGACGATTGCGCGTGTCATACATGGTAAGGACGACGCCGAGCAAGGCCAGCTTATTGTTGAGCCGCTTTCGGATCTGGTCAAAGGTTTGCAGCAGCTTGACTATCCCTTCCAGTGCAAAAAACTCGCATTGCAGCGGGATGAGCAGTTCTCGTGCGGCGCAAAGGGCATTGAGTGTGAGCAAGCCCAGTGACGGCGGGCAGTCCATGATGATATAGTCGTAGTTGCCTTCTACCTGCTTCAGACATTCATCCAAAAAAAATTCTCGCGCCATCTTGTCCACCAGTTCCAGTTCCACGGCCACAAGGTTGGTGCTGGCTGGCAAAATATCCAAAAATGGTGTTCTGGTTTTGCAAATGCTCTGAGCTGTTTTTTCTGGGGTATAGATAGTCGTGTAGAGGTCATTTTCCAGCTCCGCCTGATTGACACCTATACCGCTGGTGCTGTTGGCCTGTGGGTCACAATCCACTAGGAGCACCTTTTTTTCCATGACAGCCAGTGCTGCCGCAAGGTTGATGGCCGTGGTGGTTTTACCCACTCCGCCCTTTTGGTTTGCGATTGCAATGATCCTGGCCATCCTTCCTCCGGGCTGCCGTCATTGGTGATAGGGTTTCTTGCAGACTGGCATATGTTTCACATGAAACATAGTGAGCCGCGCACAACCTGCAAACATGTTTGATGTAAAAAATGAACCCTTTCGCGTCAAGGCAAATTTGCCATACGCTGAAAACGTATGGCAAATAGCTTGCAGCAAAAAGGGCCAGAAGGCCGAGAACAAGACTTACCCCTCACTCCTTGCAACAGGGAGTTTTTCGGGCTAAGAAGTGTATGTCCTATGGGAAAAGCAATTTGCAAACATGAGGTAGATATGAATAACATGTTTAAATCATTGATAATAATGGCAGCCATAACACTGTTCTACTGGGGGCAGCCCACACAGGCAAACGCCCAGGGGCTGACGGAACGTGATTTGCCAGCCGTGCTGGAAAAGATCCTGCAAGAGCATCCTGAGCTTGTTTTGGATGTGCTGCGGCAAAACAGCGAAGCTGTACTGGATATTGCCCAGCAGGGTTCCAATGTGCGCCGCAAACGCAACCTTGAAGCCCAGTGGAAACAGGATATGAAAACGCCGAAAAAGGTTGCCCTGGAGGACAGGCCGGTACTGGGCAATGCGGGAGCCAAGGTAAGGATAGTCGCATTTTCTGATTTTACCTGCCATTTTTGCCGTCAGGCCTCGCAATCCCTCACAGGCTTGCTGAACCAGTATGGCAAGGATGTCAGCCTTGTTTTCAAGCATTTCCCCATGGATGAGGATGGCATCTCTGCCAGGGCCTCACGCTACTTTATTGCCATTGGTATGCAGGACGCAGCCAAGGCCTGGCAGTTCCATGACATTCTTTTTGCCCAGCGGGATGCCCTGCTTGGCCAGGGGGATGCCTTTCTCAAGAAAACTGCCGAGGGCCTTGGCGTGGACATGAAGCGTCTGAACAAGGATCTGCGCAGCAGAAAGGTAAGCACCATCCTTGCAGAGGACATCAAGGATGCCCAGGCCCTTGGCGTGGAAGGCACACCGCATTTTCTGGTCAACGACCTCGTTGTGCGTGGAGCCTTGCCAGCGGACTTGTTCAAGGCTGCCATAGATATGGCTCGCAAGGGCAAATAGCTGTTTTGAGCATACAGCAAGAAAGGGGTATCCAGAGGATACCCCTTTTTACTGCTGTGTCGTGCTGACAAAATTATAGATAAACCCTCTACTCCCCGCCTGCTGTCAACCGCTGTTGCACTAGCCGGCCCATCCATTGACGCAGTTGTTCAAGGTCGGCTTGCTGGGTCTTTTCGGCGGAATCAAGCAAAATCTTCAGGTTGTCCAGGTCCTTGCGCATTTTTTGCTGTTCTGCATCCAAAGCCGCTGGGGGCAGCTCTGCTCTGTCCTGTGCGGGCAAGGCTTGAAGCCTTTCAGCCATCAGGCCCATAACGTGGGCGATGTTCTCCATGGCACGGGTCTGGCGTTCCATGAACTGCAGGGCTGCTGCGGATAAAGCACTGCCCACGGCATCGGTTTGGGCTGGTTCGACCGGGTGGGCCTCTGCCAGGGCAACGGCATTGCTGGGGAAACGCTCCTGCAGGGCTTCCTCTACCGCAGAAGCAGTGCGGGACTTTTCCATGTGTTCCAGAATGGTGCTGATGACATCAAGGGTCTCTCGCCGGTAGCGTTTGCGCCGTCCATCCCCTACACTGGGGATATACAGGGAAAAACGCTTGCAGTAATACCGCGTGGTGGATTCAGGCAAAGAAAAATGACGCGAAATATCCGCAATGCTCAAAAGGCCTTCCGGATTGGGGGCTGCCTTGCTCATACATTACCTGTGCCGTGCTGAATTTACGCTGGAGCTTTGCACAGCATTACTTGAAAGGACACAGCAAGGCAAGCGCGGATTTGCGGAAAATGGGCGAAATGTGACAAAAGATCCCGGCAGAACCGGGATCTTTACAAAAGCATCGTTGTGAGGGGATGTCAGCGTATGATGCGCCGTGCCGTGATCAGCTTGCTTTTCCAGTACTTGATCTCCAGGCTTTCCTTGCGTACACGCTGCCCGGCACGCGGGCTGTGGATGAAGGTACCATCTCCGGCATAAATACCCGTGTGCAGACCACGGGGACTGCGACTGGTACGGAAGACCACAATATCCCCGGGGCGTAGCTGATTGCGAGATACCGCCCGGCCGGCACGAGCCTGATCTTTTGTTACACGGGGGACTTTGAAGCCGTTTTTCTGGTATGCCCAGTACACCAGCCCGGAACAGTCAAAGCCCTTGCTGGGCGAAGCTCCCCCCAGGCGATATTTTTTACCCATCTGACTGGAAGCTGTTTTGACGACACGTTGCGCCTGGGCTGGTGTAGGCCCGCTGCTCTCCTGGTGCATAAGAAAGCCGCAGCCAGAAAGAGAAAGCACAAGTCCTACAGCAAACAGCAAAACCACGCATGAGGACAGTCGGGAAGAAGTTCTGGAATACATCATCGCTCTCGAGAAAGTTTAGAGATTGTCTAATATATCTTTATACCTTCCCTGTAACTATTATCTATCATGATTTTCTGATCAGATCTCAGTATAAAACCTGTAGTTGCTTTGCATATAAGAACCTCCTCTCATATCCAAGGGCAAAAAGCAATAGATCATCCCACCGAAGGCTGAAAAATACACAAAAAAAAGCCCCTGCATGTTGCAGGGGCTTGGCAGTCGTGATGCAAAGAGCGGCTACTTGGCAGAGGTCAGGCGTTCCTGACCATCCCAAACCTGATCAGCCTTGGGCAGCACAGGCAGCAGCTTCGTCCACGGGTTTTGCTGGAGGAAGTCTGCATCCTGTTGCAGCTTGCGGCTCATCTCGAGGATGGGCGGCACGATCTGCTTGATGTCACCGGCAAGGGCCGGGGCAATGCCGTAATTGGTAGCCTGTTCGGCAAGGTCAACAGCCTTCTGGCTGAACTCGGCAGAGCTCATCAGGGTGTCCAGAGCCTTGGCAGGATTGTGGAAGCCCACGCTGTTTTCGGCAGACACATAGTCCCAGAACAACTGGCCCTTGCGTACCATCTGGCGGGCTTCGGCCATCAGCTTGTCGTATTCGGGGCTGCGGTCGCCTTGCCAGGCATTGGCAAGCCGCACGGCTTCGTGCGCCTTGACGGACATATCCTGAGCCTTCAGCAGCTGGTCAAAGGTCTTCTTCTGGGTGTAGAGCACGCGCTCACGCAGGAATTCCGGGCTCTTGTCGGCATGGCACTGACGGCAGGCGCGCATTTCCTTGTCCTTGAGGGGCGAGGTCATCCAGTGGCTGGACATCTTCTTGCCGTCCACACGCTGGTACTGCATATGGCAGTCTGCGCAGGAGACACCGGCAGCACCGTGCGGCCCGTCGATCCAGGTTTCGTATTCGGGATGCTGCATCTTGATCATGGGGACCTTGGAAGCGGCGTGTACCCAGTCCACAAACTGGCCGGGCTTGCCGTCAGCACCCTTGGCACCGTGGCTGGTGTAGTACTGGTACATGTCTTCAGGGCTCATGCCCTTATCCCAGGGGAAGACGGGCTTGGCAGCCGGGCCGTTGTCCTTGTGGGTAAAGTAGTATTCCACATGGCACTGGGCACAGACAAGGCTGCGCTTTTCGTTGCGCGACAGCTTGTTCCAGTC
Organism: Desulfovibrio sp.; assembly: GCA_017415765.1. GTDB lineage: Bacteria > Desulfobacterota > Desulfovibrionia > Desulfovibrionales > Desulfovibrionaceae > Desulfovibrio. Next base: position 33,733 of record JAFQED010000054.1, read on the forward strand.
CTTGCCGCTGCGGGCCAGCCAGTCCTTGAGCGGTTCGGAATAGAGGCGCAGTTCCATGTTCTGGGGATCATGGCAGTTGGCACACCCGATAGTGTGGTCATCAGCATGGATCTTGTCCTTGCCCCGGAAGGCATTGACATCCATTGACCAGAACTTGTCGCCGTACTGGCCGACCCATTCCATCATCTTGGGGGTCTTGCAGTTCCAGCAGGTGGCGGGCAGAACACCCTTTTCGGCATAGCGGTTGATACGGTCGATATTGACAAAGTCCTTGACCGCATAGGTATGCCCGCGAGCTTCATTGTACTCGTACATGAAGGGATAGCCCAGCCAGAGGTTCTTGAGGTAGGGCTGGGCATGCTTGTAGCCCTTGGGCAGCGGATTCACATTATCATGCTTGCGAAATTCCACCGAGCCCTTGTACTCGGTCATGACTTCGCTTTCATTGTTTTTCATATACGAGTTATACTGGTCAGGGAAGTCGGCCTTGAAGGCGGACATTTTCAACTCGTCCTGCTTGAGTCCGCTCTTGTAGGTCGGGGGCTTCAGTTCCGTGCTGACATCGTTGCAGCCGCATAAAAATGCCGCTGCCAGCAACGCCGATACCGCAAGGGTCATGCTGCGAAGTTGCTTATTCATAGGCTACCGTCCTTGTGCTGATGGGCTTCTTGCGCATGTGCGCCACGTTGCGGTGGCAGTCAACGCAATACGTCTTGGTGTTCATGCTGGCAACATTGACGTTGGTCTGGGTATGACAGGCAATGCAGTTGGCGTTGACCACATCGCGCGTTTCCAGACTGGCGGGATGCGGTACGTCCTTGCCGGACATATTGGCCATAACGTCCTTCAAGCCAGCCTTTGCCTTGTACGGCAGCTTGGCCAGCAGATTGTGCGGGGCGTGACATTCATTGCAGGCCCTGTCGGCATGTGTGCCCATCTTGTGGGTCACAGCCGCTTCCTGCATGATATGACAACTGGCGCAGAAAGGCCGCTGGTCTGTTACCGTCATGGCATAGGCCAGCACACCGACAAGCACCACGCCCGCCGCAACGCCACCCAAAAACAATTTGAGCCAGGGTCCATTGCGGGGTGTACCCATAAGAGCCTCCTTCATAGCTCCCCTCGCGGCTGTCCCCATGACAGCCACCAAAGCAGTAGTTTGTGAATCAAAAAACATGCCAAGATTGGTTACAGCAAAAAAACAGTGATACCAGTCACAAAATGCCGTATCTGGTAGCCATGGCAGAGTTAGGGCTTGCCTTTTTCCGAAAAAAAGGACAAAAAATCATAAAAAAATGACATTTTGTGCGGGGAAGGCATGACAAAACCGACACATTGGCGCGGCGTCCGCATCTGGGGCTTGCCGGCACTGGCCTGTATCCTCTGGCTGGGCTTTGTGGCTGCCCTTTATGGCAATGCGGCAGAACTGGCCGTGGCGCATCGGCTGGAGCTGGAACACACCCGCCTTTCCACAGTGGCGCGGCAGACCATGGATGCCCGTAACTGGAATGCCGCACACGGTGGCGTTTTTGTGCTGCAAAGTGAATACGGCCAGCCCAACCCCTGGCTGCCGGAGGCAGAACGCACCGTCACCACCACGGATGGGCTGACCCTGGTGCGGATGAACCCTGCCTATATGAGCCGTCAACTGGCAGAACGCTCTTCCTGGCCGGGTGTGCGTATCGCCATTATCAGCAAGCAGCCCCTGCGACAGAACAATCACTCCGACCTGTGGGAAACACGCGCCCTGGATGACTGCATGCTGGGAGCGCAGGAAGTCTTCAGCCCGCCAGAGCAAACGGACGACAACAGTCTGCGCTTACTGTCCGTACTTGTTGCCCAGCCCTCCTGTCTGCGTTGCCATACGGGAAGCAGGGAGGGCGATGTGCTGGGCGGCATCAGCATCAGTCAGGACGCCACCGGCTTTACACTGGACATAGAACGCCACCTTGCCAACCTGCGCATGTTCCACGGCCTGTTGGGGCTGACCGGCGTGCTGGCCGTTGGCGGGCTGACCCTCAACCTCAGCCGCCGCCGCTGGAAGGCCGAGGAGACCAGCCGCATGAAAAGTGCCTTCATGGCACGGCTCAGTCACGATATGCGGACGCCGCTCATGGCCATCAACGGCATGGGCGAGTTGCTGCGTGACGGACAGTGCAGCCCGGAAGAAAGAGACCGCGCCCTACGCTACCTGCTGCACGCGGGCGATACCCTGCTGGAAATGGTCAACGACATCACTGACCACGGCTCGCTGGAACAGGGCAGTATCCAGCTTCGGGAGCGGGATTTCAGCCTGGGCCAGTGTATCAGCCAGTGTATGGAGATCTACCAGCCAGCCATTACAGCCAAGGAGCTGGATTTCGGCCTCGTCATCGCGCCGGATGCCGTGGACAGTCTGCACGGGGATGATTTTCGCCTGCGCCAGGCCCTGGGTAACCTTGTCAGCAATGCGGTGAAGTTTACGGACAGGGGCGGCATTGCGGTCAGGGCCGCCACCCGGCCCTGCAAGCTGCCCCGTCCCGGCCGTCTGGAACTGAGCATCACCGTGGAGGACAGCGGGCCGGGCCTGGAACCGGGCGAGATCCGGCACATTTTCGACAGCTTCGAGCGGGGCGCACAGGCTGTGCGTCAGCCCGGCACAGGCCTGGGCCTGAATATCGCCCGTACCATTGCCCGTCGGATGGGCGGGGATGTGCGCGTGCAGCCCCGTGAGGGCGGCGGTTCTGTCTTTGTTCTGACAGTCCTCGTGCGCGAGGGGCAGGACGGCACAGCTGCAACGGGCAGCCCACAGGGCAAGGCCAGCCCCCACACCGCCAGCCAGCTGCACGGCAAACGTATCCTCATTGCGGAAGACAATGCCGCCAGCCGTTACTATCTGGCACAGGCTCTGCGCAAGGCGGGCTGCAAGACCCTGCTGCTGGAAGATGGCCGGGCAGCCCTGACAGCCATGCGCGAACAGCAGCACAGCCACCAGTGGGATCTTGTCCTGCTGGATGTCAATATGCCGCACGGCAGCGGGCTGGATGTCCTGCGGGAGATACGCCACGGCAGGACGCTTTTGCCTGCTGACCAGAAAGTGGCCCTGTACACTGCGGCACTGGACGAGGATGCGCGGCTGGCCTGCAAGGGATTGCAGCCGGATGCCGTCATCATCAAACCACTGGATTTTGCCAGCCTCAGCCAGCGTCTGGCCCTGCTGATGGATACCAGCACCGGCAACGCGCCGGACACTGCCACAGCTGATGCGCCAAGCCAGACGGCACAGGAGCTGCCTATGCCGCCAAAGCCCGATGCCCTGCCTGTCTGGGATGTGTCAGCCGCTCTGGCGGCCATGGACGGGGACAGGGAGATTTTTGTACGATTGCTTGCGGTCTTACAGCAGGATCTGCTGCGGATGCGGGAGGAGCTGGCGACTGCCCTCGCGCCTGCAGGCGGGCCGGATGCTACAGGCAGCGTGCGCCGACTGGCCCATGCCTGCAAGAATTCTGCTGGCACCATGCGGCTGGATCGTCTGCACGCCGTGGCTGCCCTTGCTGAAAAGGCAGAGCAGCAACATCTGCCACAGGCCGGGCAGGAACTGCTGGCCGCCATCACGCAAGCCTTAGACCTACTTGCAGAACATACAGAGGGGACGCCCCGGCCAGAAGGAGGGACTGATGGCACGGATCCTGGTCATTGATGATGAAGGCCTGATGCGGACGATGGTGGAGGTGGTCTGCAACCGCATGGGGCATCAGCCCCTGTGTGCTGCAAATCTGGCTGACGGGATGCGCCTGGCCAGGACCGGTGTGGACGTGGTTTTGCTGGATGTTTGTCTGCCGGACGGCAATGGGCTGGAACATCAGCGCGAGTTTGCGGAACTGCCCTCGGAACCGGATATGGTCATCATCACCGGCCACGGCGATGGCGACACGGCCGAGGCCGCATTGCGCTCTGGCGCGTGGGAGTTCCTCACCAAGCCCCTGCAGATCCGCGATGTGGAGCAATGTCTGCGCCATGTGCTGGCCTATCGGCATGAGCGGCAGCGCAACACGGCCCGGCTTACGGTGGACAGCGGGCATATCCTTGGCACAGGGCCAGCCATGTCGCAGGTGCTGAAACTTCTGGCACAGGCGGCGCAGAGTGAGGTCAATGTCCTGCTGCTGGGCGAGACCGGCGTGGGCAAGGAGCTTTTTGCCAAGGCACTCTACCGCAACAGCAGCCGTGCAGCCCAGCCCTTTGTGACCGTGGACTGCGCTTCCCTGCCGGAAAATCTGGTGGAAAGCCATTTGTTCGGGCACAGCCGTGGGGCCTTCACCGGGGCAGACAGGGCACGCGAAGGCTTGTTGCTGGCCGCCCACAGGGGGACGCTCTTTCTGGATGAAGTGGGCGATCTGCCCCTGCCCATGCAGGGGGCTTTCTTGCGCGCGCTGGAGCTGCGGCGTTTTCGGCCCGTGGGTGAAGTGCGGGAGCTGGACAGCGATTTTCGGCTTGTGGCAGCAACCAACCGTGACCTTGAGGAAATGGTGCAGCAGGAGAGGTTTCGGGGAGACCTGCTCTACCGCCTGCAGGGCATCACCATCACCATCCCCCCCCTGCGCCAGCGACAGGATGAGATCGCCCCCATTGCCCAGCAGACCATTGCTCGTTATTGCCTCCAGCACGCCCTGCCCCGCAAGTCCCTGAGCGATACCGCCCTGGAAATGCTGCAAACCTACGCCTGGCCCGGCAATGTGCGGGAACTTGTCCATGCCATGGAACGGGCCTGTCTGGCCGCAGGTCATGCCGAGATCCTTTTGCCGGCGCACCTGCCCACCCAGATGCGCGTGAGTGTGGCCCGCCACCGCGTGGGACAGGGACGGGAGCAGACAGTCTTTTCTGCTGCCTTGCCGGAACAGGGCAACCTTGACAGGCAGGACAGCGAGAATGCCCTGCCCGGTCTGCGGGAATGGAAGGCCCGCGCCGAGGCTGACTATGTGCGGCGGGTCATGCACGAGAGCGGGGGGGATGCCCGACAGGCCGCCAGCATTGCGGGGATCTCTCGCGGGCATTGGTATGAGCTGCTCAAGCGGCACGATATGGTGCCATAGCCGGGACGAGACCTGCAAGAGGTGGACGCCATGTTGGAAGAACGTGCCGCTCAGTGGAAAGACGATTATATCCGGCAAGGGGTGCTGATTGGAGAAACCAGAGGAGAAGCCAGAGGGGAAATAAGGGGGATTGCCCTGGCCTTGCAGGATTTGCTGGAAGCCCGTTTCGGTCTCCTTCCCCCATCCGTTACTTCGTGTATTGCCAGCTCTTCAGACGCAACAGCCCTGCGAAAATTGACGCTTGCTGCATACCATGCAGAGACATTGCAGGACTTCATGGATCAGATGCAAAAAAGGCAATGATCATTCTTGCATGGATGTTGACCTGATACTGACCCTGCTGCCCTTTGCCTGTATTGCCTCATTCACACCCGGCCCCAACAACATCCTGGTGATGACACAGGGCATCAGGCAGGGGCTCCGCTCTACTCTTGGCTACCAGCTTGGGGCGGGGCTGGCCTGTTTTGCCATTCCGATGGTCTTTTTCCTCTTGGGTGCATGGCTGCAAAACCTGCTCCCCAGCCTTGTTTCTACCATGAAATACATTGGCTGCACCTATCTGCTGTGGTTGGCCTGGCAGGTCGTTACGGCCAGGCCCGGCAGGGCCGCTGGCACGATACACTCTGCATCCTTCATGACCGGCTTTGTGCTGCAATTTGTCAATCCCAAATACTATCTCTATGTAGCAACGCTAACGTCTGTTCTGATCGCAGCAGCGGGAAGTATCGTGGCTATGCTGGGATATTCCTTTATCTTTGCTGTACTGGCGGTAGCCGGGATGTTTACCTGGGCTGCTGCCGGGGCTGCGCTGCAAAATTTTTTCCTGCGCTGGCATGGTTTGGTCAATGCCATCATGGGCCTGGCCCTGGTCTGGAGCGCGTGGTCGGTTTTTTTGTAAAAGGAAAGCCCCGCACTGGGGCTTGCTGACCAGCAGGGAGACGCTTCTCCCTTTATTGAATTCATGCTTGCCACCCTTCAGGATGCAGTGGAGAGATTGCGGAGCGACCAAGAAAACGATCAAGCCAGCAATCAAGTTCCCCGTCTTTTGGGAGCCTTGCTTGGGAGAGATAAAAGTGCCACCGAACTTATGGCGGCATTGTCCCTGCGTCATACCCCGACATTCCGTAAAAACTATCTGAATCCCGCTCTGGAAAACGGACTTGTCATGCGAACCTTGCCGGGTACACCGCGCAGCCCCGTCCAACTCTATCGGCTGTCCGCAAAGGGCAGATGTCGGGTACAGATAGGATGAGCAAACTGTAATCGCTGTGGCGTAAAACCAGACTGCTGCGCAATCGTTTCCGTCTCCTCCGTGTGCATGATAACGTGGCTGGCATCCCTGTCCAGATTCCCCTGCTGCCAGAATTGCAGCCGCGCCGTTGGTTATTCAGGGGGGGCCAGCCCCGCCGGGGCTAATAAGGGGAGGGGCAGGAATAACCTTTAAAGATATAGTGATTCTTGTTTATAATGCTAGTTCTAATTTTTTTATCATCTTATTTATCGGTGCAAGCCGTTCATCTATTTTGTCTTGAACTTCTTGAGGGAATAATACAATATCTGTCCATCCGAAAAAATTCTCCCCGAACTCTATCGTATCATCCCATTTACTTACCACATTATATAAGCTAGCAAGAATTGCTCCGCTGACTGATAAATCACCAAGATCATCAAATGCAAATGCATCAACGGCTATAGAACTAGCATTATATATAACAGAACCTATAAATCCATACTTTTCTTTTATTTGTAAATCTTTATCAATGCTGTCACATGCTTCTCCTGAAAGATATTGCGCTCCTATACTATAGGCAATTGACAGTTTATAAATCTCAAGCATTTTTATAGTATTTTCTATGCTGTAGTTTTGTTGTGAATTATATAATGTAATAAACTCATTATAAGCTTGCTTTGACTTTTCAAAATATGTATTTGCCATTACTGCAGAAAAAATACCTGCATTTGTTGAATAATCTAAAGTATTGTCAATAATAATTTTTGCAGCACCAATTGCCCCGCTAAAAGGATCCGATGTTATTAGTTCAATAGCAGACCCTAGAAAAGTAGCCACACCATTTTTGAAGCGTTCTGCATGAAGATATGTTGTATTTATATCTGAAAAGCTATCATTGAGACTAATAAGTGCAGGTCCAGTGTGTTCTATTATAAAACCACCCAATGCATTGTGAATATTGATAACAGCATCTTCTGATAGTATTGTATTTGTATTTAATAAATTATCAGAATTTATGTCTGGGTATGATCTGATCATATTTATATTATTATTCTTATCAAGGTAAATTGTATCATAAGCATCTGCATATATTTTATTGCTAATGATATTAAATTTGTCTCTATTGGTGCTGGATGTAGCCCCTATAGAGCCTCCCCCTATACCAGAAGCATCCCCCGCAGGTGGAACCGGAATTTCAGGAGCGACTGTAGTAAAAATTTTGAGTTTTGGATAAGATTTTCCCTCATCAATAGTCCATGTATTTGTAAAATCCCACCCTGTATAATTTGATGCTTGCATCATTTGACTTGTTGTTCGGGCAAGAGCACCACCTACGCTATAGTTTGAGTTTGCTGCATACTTGTCAAAGAAGCAATTCTCAAAACCTCTTACTGCAATACCTTTGTCAACACAAAATCCAGCTTCATTGGTTCTTGATGGGACACGCCCAACACTATATGAATTGACAATCCGCGGAGCGCTAGTGCCATCTACTAATGCCGTAAAACTTCCTAAGTACTCTGAGTCAGAATATAATTTTGTTATATCAACATCTGCAAAGCAATTAACAATTGAATTTGTCCAGGCACTATCATTGCTGTTACCACCATATACCCTGCCAACAAATCCACCAGAGTATCTATGTGCTGTAAGGTTCCCGGTTACATAACAATTTTTTATTTCTGCTGTATATGCACATCCCACCAATCCACCGGCTTGTGAATATCCGACAAAAGATACATTATTCAAGCCCAGATTGCTGATGCGAGCCCCGCTCCGCGTTATGCCAAACAGCCCTACATGGTCTTCCGTGGGTCTGTTTATCGTAAGATTATTTATAACATGGCCTAAACCATTGAATACACCAGCAAAATATACGCCTCTGCCCGAGACGATCCTGTCAAAATATCCCCCCAAGGGACAAAATCCCTTTCCATCATTCCAATTTTTTGTATCAGTGGCATCTATATCTGAGCCAAGTGCATAATATCCATTTAACTTCCACTCATCTGTAGATTTATCAATAGCAGATTTATTTATATCCTGAAGCTGTTCTATGGTGTTGATAACAGTATATTTCTTTCCATCCATGACCAGGGTTGGATTTTCCCCGGACAAGGTAATTTTTGCCCGAAAATTTATATCTCCATTTTTCGCGTTCAGCCATAATCCAGCGTTATCATGGGTAGCTGTGATTGTTTTATTTATATCTATATTCTTATAGGCATTTAAGGTAAGTGTTGCCGCAGATGTCCAAATAATATCATCATTTACATATACGCTGCCGCCATCACTGGTAAAAACCATATTGTTCTCTGCAAGCAATGTAGAAATAACATCACCGGTGACATTGCCGCCGCTTTCCGCTATGACAAAATCCACCGGGTCAAGCAGCCATTCCCCAAACAGGCCCTTGGGCGCAAGAGTACTCACCCGCGCAGTATCGCCAATCTTCAGGCTTTTGCCGGAGGTTTCCACCTGCCCGCCGTTGCCGCCCTCGCTGCCACCCTTGGCGGTAACTGTTCCGTCAAAGGTCGTTGTTTCGTCACTCCACACAACGACCTGACCGCCGTCCCCCTTTACTTTGGCATCGGCATGGATGACAGCCCGTTTTTCCACATTGGTTGTCCGGGCATTACGTTCCGGCCCCTTGCCAAGGGCATTGCCGCCCACAAGTACTGTGCCGCCGCCGCTATTGCCGGAGGCGTCAATTTTAGCACCATCCTTCAGGGCTATATCCCTGCCCGTCAGCGTCACCTTACCGCCTTTCTTCCCGCCAGTAGCTGTAATGGAGCCGGAGGAGCTTACTTTACCGTCCGTGTCCATACGCACGCTGCCAGCATCGGCAACGGCAGATGACACATCCAGCATACCAGTGTTGCTGATGTCCACCCCGGAACCCTGGCCCTTAAAGGTAATCATGCCGCCCGCAATTTCTGCAGAAGCAGCGGAAACCTCCCCACTGTTGACCACAGAACCCACAATGCCATCCAGCTGCGCGGCAGTCAGCACCACCACGCCGCCTTCGGCCTTGATGGAGCCGTTGTTGGCAACACTGGCAAGGGGTTTGCCATCGGCCCCGTGCAGGCTGTTGACGGCCTTCTCATCCAGCGTAAAGGTAATCAGGTCATCCCCGTGCATATCCAGCGACCATGCGGCATCAGCCGAAGCCAGGGCTACCTTGCCAAGTTTGGCCGCAATCAGACCTTCATTACGCACAGAAGGGGCCACGAGTGCAGCAAGGCCGCTTTCCCTGACCGTGATCTCGCCCTGATTGATGACTTGGGCACCAGCAAGCCCTGGCTTGTCAAAGACCATCTTGCCGTTCATAAAATTGCTGTTGCTGATGTCCCGGCTTGTGGCCACAAAGCCATTGGTATCGATCCGCGCCCCCTTGTGGATGACCACACCAGCAGGATTGACCAGATAGATATTGCCATTGGATTGCAGTAACCCTTCAATCTGGCTGGCACCACCACCGCCCACCACGCGGTGCAGGGCTGCGGAACTTGAGGAAGGCATATTGTGCCGGACGGCTTCATGTTTGGCGATGTCAAAAGAGTGCCAGTTGATGACTGCCCGGTCGCTACTCTGATTGATGGTGGTATTTGCGCCGGACTGTTGGATGCTGGCACTGCCCCCCACCACCTTGCCACCCTGTGGAGCTGCCCAAACTATGGAAGGAGCAAAAATCAGGCTAAGGCAAAGACTCAACACAAGGGATTCTCTGATGCTGTTCATACTGCAACTCTCTTGTAACAGAGGTTCTATGCTCTACCCGGCAAGGGGCTAAAAAAACACGCCAAACTGCACGACAAAGCGGGGGCTGTCCCCAGCGTTATCACCAGCCCGTTCCAGGGGCTGGCCGACAAAAGCCGTTATGTTAAAATCGGGGAAGCGTTCATCGCCCAGATGCCCCCACAGGCGGACACCACCGCCCACAGACGAGGCATCCTGCGTATCAGGCACTCCCCATACACTTCTGCTTGTCCAGACGGTTCCCCAGTCCACAAAGGCAAACAGTTGCACTGCCGCCTTATCTGTCAGGTAATGCGTCCAACGTGGTTCAAGAGTGGCGGCAAAACCGTTGTCACCTTCGATGATACCGGGTTCATAACCGCGCCCGAAACGTGAGCCGCCCAGAAAAAATTTGTTGTACGAGGCCAGGGACTTGTCCGCAAACTGTGCTTCTGCTGCCGTGAACAGACTGAATTTATGCGGCAGTTGCTGATCACGCGAAGCATAGATGCCAAACTTCCAGAATTCGGCAGGAGCCAGAGAGTTGGAGGCAGTAAAATCCTTGTCCGTAGCGTCAAAAACCTTCAGGCCTCGTGACAGGGTGGGAATAACTTGCGTTACCCCGCCCAGACTGTCGGAAAAGTCAAAATTTGCATGGGTGCTCAGCGTTCGCAGCCTGTCCTTGGTGAACCGTTCAGCAAAAATATAGGAATCACTGTTCCTGTGCTCGTAGTTCAGCCCCAAACTCAAATTTATATCGCGGCTTCGGATGACCGGGTAGGAGGCCCCCAGATTAAAGGTATTGCTTTTGGTCGTATAGTCAAAAAGCCGGGCAAATTCCGTATCCATTTCCGGGCTGTCACTGTAGGCGTAGGAGGCACTGAAACTCAGGCCATTCCACATCTGGTAGCTTTGGGAGATTTGCAACGACCAGTATTCCTGATGCTGGTTGGCCTGTGAATAGTTGAGTGTTGTTCTGGCACCAATTACCGGGAGTGTGTTGAGCCCCAGACTGGCAGAAGCGATGCCGGGGCCGGAAGCCTCTGTGCCGGTATTGCCCCAACCAAGGCTGGCATCCGCAAAATCGCCCTGCACATCCAGCACAAGAATGGATGCCCCTGCTGCCGTACCCTTTTGAAAGCGGGAGGCTACCTCTATGCCCGGCACATCCTGCATCAGGAGCATACAGCGTTCAAAAAGGCCGTGCCGGAGCGGCTTTTTGCCCACAAGCCGCTTTTCCATCGGAGCAAAATAGTTTTTGAAGCGTTCAAGGATGCGGCTGTCACCCGTGTACTGGATGGATTCAATAAAACCCTCCACCACCAGCAAACGAATGCTCGCCCCTGCCTGTTCCACCTGCTGCTCAGGAATGATGACGCGGGAAAGCAGGTATCCGGCATCCCGATATTTTTTGGTCAGCTCCGCTGTGATGGCATAAAGCTGTGCCAGACTGATACGCTGACCAAACTGGTTGTTGTAAGGGGCCAGCAGTTCTTCTTCCGAAAATGCTGTCGCGCCGACAATGTGGAGCGAGCGAAGGGTAAATTGCGCTGCCGCTCCTGCACCAGTAGGTGCGCCGTCCTCACTAATACGGATTTTGGGTTGGGAGCGAGGTGCAGGCAGACTTTGGTCGCGCTGCCTGTCCAGAATATCCAAGGTGCTGGCAGCAAAAGCAAAGCCTTGCGGAAAAATCACAACTACCGTAAATATAAGGAGAATATAAATCAGAAAGCCTGATCCTGCTAATACTCTCATATCTGACTCACAACGATGCAGAACGGGCTATTCTGCGGATCACAACATCGACAGACGTACATTCAATAAGTCTTTGTTTTTCAATAACCCCAAAGGCTATATTTTGACAATATGTCGCCACAAAAATTTCTTATTTCTTCCTCTCAAAATAAAACTACAAACAATTCAAGCTAGTTATCGTTGTGTAGTCCCCTGTTTCACTGACAGTACGTCTGTCGATGACATTCTGTCATTTCAACATGTTAGCAACACATTATCACTGCCTTGAAAATTCCGTAAAGCGGGGAGATATGGCGGCTATCTCTCTGGCTGGGAATCTCCGATAGTACAGTCAGTAACAGTATCGGCAAGCTCCCTGTTGTCCCTGTATTTCTTGTTGAAAAAAGATTTTGTTTCTACTGTGAGTCGCAGCACTTGCCGCCGCATAGCATGCGAGGGAATTTAGTGGCAGCGTCTGCAGTAAGCAGTCAGGGCAATCGCATGAAATCAAAGGGCAGGAGTAGCTGCCAGAACGGAGAGCAGGAAGTTGTCATCCCAGCCTGTCTCGGGTCAGGCAGTTCTGCAGAAAAGTCCATAGCCGCAATTGATGTGTGTGCTTCCATTGGCTCCCTCCGCGAGAAGGGAATACCCTATTTTAGAAAATATCTAAATTTTTAATGCCTCCTCTTTCATGTGATTGCCCTGGCCCTGCCGGCAGGGGTAATTGCCTGCAAGCACGTTTCATGGCATCTTGCACACAGCCCTGTTGTGAGGTCGTGTGCGCGTGAACATATCCCCCCAGCTTCATCCCCCCACCCTGTCTGAGGATGGCATCCTTGCCTGCATAGGCCGCCATTTTCCGCTGGCCCATCCCTCGCTTTTGCTGGGGCGCGGTGACGACTGTACCATCCTCAAGGCCGGGCAGCCCCTCTGCATGAGCAGCGACCTCTTTCTGGAGGACATCCACTTTCGCCGGGCCTATTTCAGCCCGGCCGACACGGGCTACAAGGCTCTGGCCGTCAATGTCAGCGATATTGCGGCCTGCGGCGGGCGGCCCCTGGCCTTCTGCCTTGGTCTCGGCCTGCCCGACTGGGCAGATATGCCCTGGCTGGAAGATTTTTTTGGCGGTATGGCCAGCCTGGCCCGACGCTATCGCCTTGCCCTGGCCGGTGGTGACCTGGCCCGCAGCCCACACCTGCATATAAGCATCACCATTTGGGGGGAATGCCCGGATACGGGTACGTTTCTGGTGCGCGGTGGCAGTATGCCCGGTGATACCATCTTTGTGGTGGGCACGTTGGGGCTGGCCCGTGTGGGGCTGCACGAGCTGGAGGCGCACGGGCCTGATGCGGCCACGCTCTGGCCCTTTGCCTGTGCTGCCCATCTGCGCCCCGAACCACAGGTGGAGGCGGGTATGCTACTGGGCCGCGCGGCCCGCAATGCCCGGCCCCCGGCCCTGATGGATATATCTGACGGGCTGATCCGCGACCTGCCGCGTCTGCTTGGCCAAAACGGGGAGCTGGCCGCACCGGCAGCCATAGGGCAGCGTTTGGGGGCCAGCCTTGTGCTGCCGCACCACCTGCTCCACCCGGAAGTCATCCGCCATGCCCTGACCCAGGATCTGGATCCGGTGCAGGAGGCCCTGCGCGGTGGGGAGGACTACGCTCTGCTGGGCTCCTGTGCGCCGGATATGCTGCCTGTGCTGCATGCGGCCATCCCCGCCCTGTACAGTATCGGCACGGTCACGGATGACGGCGTACTGTCCTGCAACAATGCGCCCCTGACAGGCCTGTGTGGTTTTGACCATTTTGCAACGGAGGAAAACGGTGCTGACAACAGCTGACGCTCTTGCCATCCATCAAGGCCCGCTCTTTGCGGCCAGTGCCGGAGAGCTGGCCCGTGTCTGCCGGGAGGCATGGCAACAGCATCTGGTCTCTGGCTGCAACAGCAATGCCAGTTGCCGTTTGCCTGCGCCACACGCAGGGCTGTTGTGCGTTACTGCCAGCGGCTCGGCCAAGGGCCGCCTTACTCCTGCCCACTGCTGTCTGGTGGAGGCTGACAGCGGCTGCCATCTGGCCGGTGCCAAACCGTCCAGCGAGCTGGGGCTGCACCTTGCCCTCTATGCTGCTCTGCCACACTGCGCGGCGGTGCTGCATACCCATCCCCGTCACCTGCTGGCCCTGAGCCTCACACTGTGCGAAGAGGCGGATTTTTTGCGCCTGCCCTTGTTTGAGGCGGACGTCTGGCGCGCCAAACTGGCCTTTGTCCCGGCCCTGCCTCCCGGCGGGCAGGAGCTGGCCCAGGCGTGTGCCACGGCTGCCCTGAGTTTGCCAGGCACTGATGCGGGTGCTGTCTGGCTGGCCGGGCACGGCCTGTGCTGCTTTGGGCCAGATGTGGATACGGCCCTCTGCATGAGCGAGGAGTTGGAACACTTGGCGGCAGTGCAGCTTTTGGCTGCGGGGGCAAAGTCCCACTGATAGAGCGAAATGCCATTGAAAATGGTAGTCGCTCTGGTATCTGCACTGCTTTCGGCTGTATTATCCCCAAACAGCTCAATAGCGTTCGGGCATAAAGTGGGGTGGCAGGCTGTTTTCCGGCTTGTTGGATTCGTCCAGCCTGTCTCGCAGAAGGCGCAGCAGGTTTACGGCATCGGCAAGCTGGGCTTCCAGCCTGTCCAACTGTGCCTGCTGGGAGACAAGGGCCGCATCCAGCTCTCTGAGGCGTTCTTCCTGAAAGAACTGACCTTCCTCAAGTCGGGCCAGACGCTCTTCAATATCCCGCACGGCTCCTATCCTCCTGTGGCATGAGGATGCGGTGCTGCCGCAGTCGTTCAGCATCGCTGCGGGCCACGTAGATCTGCTCACCAGCTTCGTTCTTGCCGCAATAGAACATGGCTGTGGCTATGGTGCCCGGCGTGGGGATAAAGCATTGCGTCTGGCGCGGCTGCCAATGGCGTTGCCGTAACCAGCGGGCCAGGGCGCGCATATCGTCATCGGTGCAGCCGGGAAAGGCACTCATCAGATAGGGAACCACAAACTGCTCCCGCCCCATTTGCCGACTTTGCCGCGTAAAACTGGCCAAAAACTCCTCAAACACCTCCAGTGAGGGCTTGCGCATCAGATCCAGCACTGTGGGGGCGCAGTGTTCCGGGGCCAGTTTGAGCTGCCCGCCGGTAAATTCTCCCGTATAGGCGGCCAGGGCGTGTGGCTCACGTCGGGCCAGATCTGCCCGGATGCCGCTGGCCACGCGCACCTGTTTGATGCCCGGCAGCCCGGCCACGCAGCGCAATAAGGCCACATGCTCCTGCTGGGGGGTCAAAAAGGCCTTGCATACATCAGGATAGCAGCAGGAAGCCCGCGTACAGCCGTGCCGCGTACCACTGCCCGCGCAGCTTTCCGCATCTTCCCTGCCGTGCTTGTCCTGTTTGTTGCGCAGGGCACAACTGCCCTGCCACATATTGGCTGTGGGGCCTCCCACGTCTGAAATGGCAATGCCTTCCTTGCTGCGGCGTCCCCGCCCCAACAGACGCGGTAAGGCAGCAGCCTCGGCCACGATGGAATCCTGCGACCGCGAGCTTATGGCCCGCCCCTGATGCAGGGCCAGCGAGCAAAACGAACAGCCCCCGCCGCAGCCCCGGTGGCTGGTGATGCTGGTACGCAGCATCTCGGCAGCGGGCACGGGCTTGCGGTAGGAAGGGTGTGCTTCGCGAGTAAAGGGCAGGGAGTAGAGGGCATCCATCTCCGCTGAGGTCAGCGGTGGGGCAGGTGGGGCCAGCACCAGGGCACGGCCTTCCACCGGCTGGAAGGCCCAGTCCACACCCTGATGGACTTGCTCCTCAAGCTGCCGGGTCAGATGGAGCAGAGAAAACGGTTCGGCCAGTATTTCCTGATGCGAGGGCAGGCGCACACCGGGCTGGTTACGCAAATTTTTGGGCAAATTGGCCGGTTCTCCGTTGGCGTCCAGCCTGTCCAGCCAGGCCGTACCGGGGATACCCGCCAAGGCTGTGCGCTCTGCACCCGCAGCAAGCCTGCGGGCACATTCCAGCACAGCGTGTTCGCCCATACCCCAGACCAGCAGATCGGCCTTGGCGTCCATAAGGATAGGACGGCGCAGACTGTCTGACCAGAAATCATAGTGGCTGACCCGCCGTAGCGAAGCCTCGATGCCACCCAGCACCAGCGGCAGACCGGGGAAGGCCCGGCGAACCAGATTGGCATAGACCAGACAGGCCCGATTGGGGCGCGCACCTGCCTTGCCGCCGGGGGTATAGGCGTCATCCCGCCGCTTCTTGCGGAAGGCCGTATAGTGGGCCAGCAGGGAATCTACCGCTCCGGCACTGATACCGGCAAACAGGCGCGGCCTGCCCATGACCAGGACATCATCGGGCCTGTCCCAGCGCGGCTGGGGCACCAGCCCGACCCGAAAACCGTGCGCTATCAGCCAGCGCGCCAGAAGCACACAGCCAAAGGAAGCGTGATCTACATAGGCATCGCCGCTCACAAAGAGCACATCCAGTTCATCCCAGCCCAGGGCCGTCATCTCCCGGCGGCTCATGGGCAGAAAGCGCGGCTGTGGCAAAGCCTGTGGAAAGGAAGCGGCAGAGGGCGGAGGGGCAGGCTGTTTACTTGCAGCCCCATCCCCCCCGCAAGCATGGGCCGAGCCGGGTCGCGTGCCCCGGCTACAGGGATGCGCAGCACCATCCATGCGCCCATCACGCATGACGGGCGCATGTGGTGGAAAAGGATCGCGCGCTGTTTGCTTGCCCATGCAAGGACAGCATTATTTGCCGCTGGGCGGCGTTATCAGGGGCAGGTCAGCATTACCGGGCTGGGGCATATTGGGGCTGCCCCCCACGTTGTTGGGGTTTTGCCCCCCCATATGGCCGACCTTTTTCCGATCCTTCATGTCGGCCCCGTGGTTTTTGACAAAAACTGCCCATTCTTCCTGCCCGATGACCTTGTCTCCATTGCTGTCAATGGCGGCGAAGGCGGCTTCACGCATGTTGGGGAAGGCAATGGTAAACTCTTCCAGGACGATTTGATCGTCCTTGTTTGTATCCATACGTTTGAAGGATGCAGCAGCGTGATCGGGCTTGGCCTGGACAGCCGTAGGCAGGGCCAGTAAACCGGACAATACGAGCAATGTGGCAAAACGCAGTTGACGCGTCATGATGTTCTCCTTGGTTAGATCCCCGCCGCAAGCACGCTGGCGGGATGCAGCCAAGTTAAGCCCCTTTCCCGTTTTGTCCAGTGCTTGCCCCTGCTAAGCCCCGAAACGCTTACCACTACCCGCTAAAGTCCTGCCCCTGTTCGGCCATGCGCTCGATGCAGAGCTGGAGATTATCAGGCTGGCCGGGCTGGTGGTCATCCGGGTACAGTAGGGCCGACATGTAAAAAATGGAACCAAGCCGCAGCCCCATGCTGGCACTGCGTGAAAATTTTTCCAGTGCCGCAGTAAGGGCAAAACGCCAGGGGCCCGGCAGCCCTTCCAGATGGGGGCGGGCATCCTCACACATACTGGCCACAAGTTCGGCCTTGCGCTGCATATGGCTGCGGTGGGCGGCAGTGTCTCCGCTTTCCAGCAGGCGCAGGGCCTCGGCCTCGGCTGCCATGACAGTGGCATGACGCTCTCGCAGCCATGTCAGGAAGGCAGAAAAAATTTGCTGTTCGTTCTGTTCGGCTCGTTGGTTGGGCATTGCTTCCTCCGTGCAGAAAAAGCGGGACTTCAAGGGAAGTCCCGCCATGGATGGCATCTTGTCGCGCCTGTGCGCGTCCTCCCCTACTTGGCGACAGCCTTGCCCGCCAGCATGGGATGCTCACCGGTCAGGCTGCGCATGAAGGCCACGATAAGGTCACGGTCGCCCTGAGGCACATCAAGGCCGGCGCAGTAGATGCCCATGATGCGCACGGCTTCATCCAGCGTGTCCACCGTACCGTCGTGCAGATAGGGGGCAGTCAGCTCCACGTTGCGCAGGTTGGGCACCTTGAAGCGGTGCATGTCCACATCCTTCTTGGTGAAGTTGTAGCGGCCCTTGTCAGAGCCAAGTGCTTCACCGCCACGATCGGCAAAGTAGTCCTTCTTCAGATCCATGTATTCATAGGACTGTCCACCCACGCTCTTGCCCACATGGCAGGAGGCGCAGCGATAGGCCTTGAAGCGTTCATAGCCCTGCTTTTCCTTGTCGCTGATGGCCTTGTCGTCACCGCGCAGCCACTTGTCAAAGCGGCTGTTGGGGGTGATCAGGGTCTTTTCGTATTCGGCAATGGCGTTGGTGATATTGTCACCAGACCAGCCATCAGGATAGACAGCCTTGAATTCAGCAGTCAGAGCCTCATCCTTGGACAGACGTCCGATGATCTCTTCCCAGTTCTTGCTGCCCATTTCGATGGGGTTCATGGGCGGGCCACCGGCCTGTTCCTGAAGGTCGGCAGCGCGCCCATCCCAGAACTGGGCAAAGTTGAAGACCGCATTATAGGTGCTGGGCGGGTTGATATCGCCAAACTGCTTGCGGATGCCTTCGGAGAAACGCTGGTTGTCAGTACCGCCACGGTCATAGAAGTGGCAGCCAGCGCAGGAAAGCGTACTGTCCGTGGAGAGACGCTTGTCGTTGAAGAGCTTGTCGCCCACAGCGGCCTTGGCTTCATCGACCTTGATGGACAGCGGGATGGGCTGGATAGGCTCGTTGGCGTGTTTGGGGGCGGCATCCGTAGCGTAGTGGGCCTTGCGCGAGCTCTTTACCCACTCAAGGATGTCCTTCTTTTCCTGGTCGGACAGACGGCTGCCCCAATGCACAAGGGCAAACTTGGCTGGCGGCATACTGTCGTTCAGCACCACCCATTCCATCTTGGCCAGCACGGTTTCCCCAATGGGTTTGCCCTTGGCCTGCAACATTTCGGTGTTAAGATCCATGGCGCGCAGCCCATCGCGATAATCCTTTTCGATGATCTCGCGGATGCCGGGCACCTTGGAATAGAACGGCAGGTCATAGCCCTGCGTGTGACAGGCCATGCACTTGTCCTGCACGGTTTTGGAAACCTTGGCAAATTTTTCCATAGCGGGGGGCATCCCGCCGGAAGCCTGGACAGGCCCACCAAGCATGACGACCATGCCCAGTGCAGCCAGTGCGACACAGGAACGCTTCATACCACGTCCTCCCTTGTGGTTGGTTTGTCCCTTTTTTCACACAGAGGACATGATCTGTCAAGAAATGCTCCAAGAGGAGACATTCACTTTACTGATGATTTTGGTAAAATTTCTATTGGTATTTCAATGAGTTGCAGACTACTTTTCATTCAAAAAGTGAAACTCTCAGGATTCTATCCCCCTTGACGCAATGTAATACAAACAAATACACTGTATCCTTCCAAGGAGGGTATCATGTCTTCTCTCGTTTCCATCCGCACCGATGACGACCTGCTCGGCCAGTTTTCCTTGCTGGCCGAAGCCACGGGCCGCAGCCGCAGTTTTCTTATCAATCAGGCCATGCGCGAATTTATTGAACGTGAGGCGTGGCAGATAGCCGCTATCCAAAAAGCCCTTGAAGAAGCCGATGCCGGTGATTTTGCCACTGATGAAGAAATAGCCGCTCTGGATGCCAAGTGGGGCTATCATGCAGGTTAGATGGCTTCGTGCTGCCCTGCGTGACCTTGATGCCGAAGTGGCCTGCATCGCAGAACAAAATCAGGAAGCCGCTGTGCGCTTGTACACGCTTGCGCGTGAGCGGACGACACTCCTTGCCCGGTTCCCTGACCTTGGCAGACCCGGTCGGGTGTTCGGTACCAGAGAGCTGGTGCTGGAACGCTATCCCTATATCATTCCGTATCGCGTAAAAAACAATGTCGTGGAAATCCTCCGTCTGTTCCATACCAGTCGCGAACAGCCTTCCCAATGGTAGGCCAGCTTTGATGCAAGGTAGCACCTATGCCTGAGACCGAAAAAGCTACATGTTCTGAAACAGTATTGCACTGAGTAAGCACTTACCGCAGCCCCGGTACAGCGCGTACATGATGGACAGCTCCTTCTGGCTGGCAGAGCTTGTAAAGGCAATCAGCTCCAGCCGCAGGGCAATCGCGTGAAGGGCAATTACTCTTTACAGACAGTGGATTTTGTTTGATTGGCAGACTTGGGAAATGCTGTTTTGGCTTTGGTAGTCTTGATATTGTCACAAGTCTCCGTCAAAAACAGCCTTTTCCGCGCTGG
>JAFQED010000055.1 GCA_017415765.1 Desulfovibrio sp.
AACCTTGTATCTTGCCCGTCAGTTGAAAGACGGAAGTGTCCTTCGTATGTCCGTGACATCGGAGACAGCACTTTCTCTCGCTCTGGGCTTGATACAGCCCATTATTCTGGTGGCTCTCATCGGTATGTTTTTTTCCGGCTTTCTGGCACGGAGTATGGCGCGGCGCATCGTGGAGCCATTCAACAGACTGGATCTCGACAGACCTATGGAAAATGATACCTATGAAGAACTTTCCCCCCTTCTGAAGCGAATTAGTCACCAGCACAGACAAATCGAGCAACAACTTGCAGCGTTGACCAGCCGTACCGAAGAGTTTTCCCTCATTACGGAAGCCATGAAAGAAGGGCTTGTCCTTCTTGATGCCTCACGCTCAGTCTTGAGCATCAACCCTGCGGCACAGGCTTTTTTCTGTGTAGAAGGAGACTTTTTGGGGCGTGACATCCTGCTTATTGACCGGAGCCGCAAGCTTCAGGATGCGATACTTGAAGCGCAGGAGCATGGTCACAGCCAGAGCAGGACGATGCGTAACGGGCGAGAGTTCCAGCTCGATATTACCTGCATCAGCCGGGAGAAGCGCACGGAAGGTTTTGTTCTGCTGGCCTTTGATGTAACGGAACAGGCCGAGAATGAGCGTCGTCGTCGTGAATTCTCGGCTCATGTTTCCCATGAGCTGAAAACGCCACTCCAGACCATCATCGGTAGTGCGGAGTTGCTCGAACATGGCCTTGTCACTCAGGGAGACCTGGTACGTTTTGCAGGAAATATACGCCGTGAAGGGTTGAGACTTGTGGCACTCATCGATGACATCATCCACCTGTCCCGTCTTGAGGAAGGTATGGATCTCCCTGCCACGACTTTTGATGCCAAGGATGTTCTTTCCGAAGTTGCACTGGATTTCCACGATGCTGCGGCTTCACGCGGTATTGCACTGCACGTTGATGGGGGATCGGTCAGGTTGCACAGTGTCCGTCCTCTGCTGAAAGAAATCGTGAGTAACCTCTGTGATAATGCTATCAGATATAATGTGGAAAACGGTACTGTCAGCATGACGCTGCTGGAACGTGACGGGCGAGCAGTAATTTCAGTGGCTGACAGCGGCATCGGTATTCCGCAGGAGGAACAGGAACGTATCTTTGAGCGATTCTACCGTGTGGATAAGAGCCACTCCCGCTCTACGGGAGGCACTGGCCTCGGCCTATCCATCGTGAAGCACGCTGCACAGCGTATCGGTGCGGAAATAAGCGTAAAAAGCTCGCCAGGCAGCGGGAGCGTATTCTCCGTAAACATTCCCCGTAGTGACTTGCCCTAACTTCCTCGCTGTATAGGTGTGACAAGCGTACAACTAGTGTCTAGTTGCAAAAATAAAGGTACTATATTTTATAGCAGTATAAAGTCCATTGAGGATACGGAAAACTGCTTCCTTTCGAGATAGCAAGACAAAGGACGATTATCAACGTTTTTTACGTTCGGCATTTCGTAATGCCCTCGCAATAAGTCGCGTTTCTCGTGTTAAAACGAAATGCTATTGAAAAATAGCAGTCATTGCTTTAGCTGTTGCGATGTAGGAAGCTACGAATAAAGACAGCACGAGTTACGATACATCCTCATCATGATCCCTTGATAAGGCGTCAGCTTGGCCATCTTGGCACATTGCCTTGGCAGACGGCTTTTGATATTTTGTGTTTATACTGCATCACACCTTATTGAGGGAGAGGCTAGCTCCATGCCCACATTGCTGATAACAGGCGGTGCCGGTTTTATAGGTTCCGCGCTGGTGCGCGAAGCCCTTCACGCCAGTGCCTGGCGGGTCGTCAATATCGACAAATTGACCTATTCCGGCAATGTGGCCTCATTGGCCGAAGTGGAGGATGATCCGAGATACCACTTTATCCAGGCCGATATTGCAGACGCCGCTGCCATGCGCGCCGCCTTTGAGGTTTTTGAGCCAGACGCAGTCATGCACCTTGCTGCAGAAAGCCATGTGGATAGATCTATAGACAGTCCCTCGCCATTCATTGACACCAATATCCGGGGGACATTTGTCTTGCTGGAAGAGGCCCGCCGCTATTGGAAAGCCCATCTGGCTGCCGGTACTCCCAAGGGGCGGGACTTCCGCTTCCATCATATTTCAACCGACGAGGTTTTTGGTGACCTCAAGGACGGTGATGCCACCTTCAACGAGGAAACACCATACGCACCCAGCTCCCCGTACTCCGCCAGCAAGGCGGCCTCGGATCATCTGGTACGTGCATGGCAGCGTACATACGGGTTGCCAACGCTCATCACCAACTGTTCCAACAATTATGGGCCACGCCAATTCCCGGAAAAGCTCATTCCTCTGACCATCCTCAATGCCATAGGCGGGCGGGAGCTGCCCGTTTATGGTGACGGGAGCCAGATACGTGATTGGCTGCATGTGGAAGACCATGTTCGCGCTCTCCTGCTGGTGCTGGCCAGAGGAAAAATTGGCGAAACCTATGCCATTGGCGGCTGGAACGAAATGCGTAATATTGATGTGGTACAGCAGATCTGTCTGCTCCTGGAGGAGATGCAACCCAGCAAACCCGCTGGTGTCTCCCACTATACCGACCTGATACGCTTTGTGACGGACAGGCCCGGCCATGATGGCCGGTACGCTATTGACGCATCCAAGGTGGCACGGGAGCTGGGCTGGCGGCCGCGTTTCGATTTTGAAGACGGGCTGCGACAAACCGTGCGCTGGTATCTGGATAATCAAGACTGGTGGCGTCCCATCCTTGATGGTACATACCGCTGTCAACGGCTTGGTATCAAGGTTTAGATGCAACCGTCAGCATCCAGGATCGGGAGGCAGCATGCAATACAAGGGCATAGTTCTGGCTGGTGGTAGTGGCACACGCTTGCATCCCATTACCAAGGGGGTTTCCAAGCAGCTTCTACCCATCTACGACAAACCCATGATCTATTATCCCTTGTCAGTGCTGATGCTGGCCGGTATCAGGGAAATCATGCTCATCTCCACCCCTGCTGACCTGCCACAATATCAGCGTCTTTTGGGCAGTGGCGAACAGTTTGGCGTGGAGATCTCCTATACAGTGCAACCCAGCCCCGATGGCATTGCCCAGGCTTTTCTTTTGGCAGAAGGATTCCTAGCGGGGTCGCCGGTCTGCCTGATACTGGGGGACAATATCTTCCACGGTCAGCACTTTACCCCCAAGCTGCAAGCCGCTGTTTCCCATACGGAAGGTGCCACGATCTTTGGCTATATGGTCAGGGATCCGCACCGCTTTGGCGTCATCAACTTTGATGGGGAAGGACGCCCCCTCTCCATTGAGGAGAAGCCCGAACGGCCCAAATCCCCCTATGCCGTGACCGGCCTGTATTTTTATGATAATACCGTTGTTGATATTGCCCAAAGTATCCGCCCCTCGGCCCGTGGCGAACTTGAAATAACAAGCGTCAACCAGGCCTATCTTGAGCGCGGCCAACTGCGGGTAGAACGTCTGGGGCGTGGCTTTGCGTGGCTTGACACAGGTACGCATGACAGCCTCTTGGAGGCAGCAGCCTATGTCCAGACCATACAGGAACGTCAGGGACTCAAGGTTGCCTGTCTTGAGGAAATAGCCTGGAGCAAGGGCTGGATAGATGATGCTGCCATAGAGCAGGCTGGGCACAGCTTCAGCAAGACAGAATATGGGCAATACCTGCTGCGCCTGCTGGAGTCGCGACACCACACTGCCCCAAAATCCTGATTCGAGAGGATAGTGACTTTCATATAATACCGTCTTTTTATTGAAGATAGAGAGTAAAGCCGCAAAACTTCAGAATACTCGCAATGTTGTGTAAAACACGTTCTTCTTCTGCTGAGCAAGTGACTTCTCGCACTCTCCGCGCCATACCTGCTCCAATTTTTGAGGGGATATGGAGCATGAGCTGAAAAGTTTCCGAACTTTTTTGCGTCTGCCGCTATGGCCATAGCTGTCAAAAATCCATACATGGTATAAAAATTTGACAGCAAGGTCTGTGCTGTCTGGCGCATTGTGTTCTTGCACGCCTTGGGCTATTATTCCGCGCTCAATAAATCCCCTTGGAGGACGTATATGACCCCAGAGCAGCTTGAAACGCCCGGCCAGGAAGACATGGTCGAGGATTTTGCCGCCATGCTGGCGGCCCATGAAACGACTTCCAGCCGCTTGCAGGCCGGACAAAAGGTCAGCGGAACCATCATCACCATTGCTGGCGACAGCGTTTTTGTAGATGTAGGTATCAAGGTTGACGGCATCATGGAACGCAAGGACATCCTGGACGCCGAAGGCAAGGAAACCGCCGCCCCCGGTGATACCATAGAGGCCTGGGTCATTGGCGTTTCTGCACAGGAGATCCGGCTTTCCCGCTCCATGAGCGGCAGCGGCGTGGCCGCTCTGGAAGAAGCCCGTGATGCAGCCCTGCCCGTTGACGGGCGTGTCACCGGCACTGTCAAAGGGGGGTACAGCGTGGAAGTGTTGGGCAAGACTGCGTTTTGCCCCGGCAGCCAGATGGAGGCCACCGCGCCGGGCGATGCCGAGTCGCTGGTGGGGCGCACCATGCAGTTCCTTGTGACCCGTGTGGAAAACCGTGGCCGCAACATTGTGGTTTCCCGCCGTGCCCTGCTGGAACGTGAACGGGAAGAAAACCTCGCCAAGCTGCTGGAAAACCTTAACGAAGGGGACACCGTTGAAGGGCGTATCAGCCGTCTGGCCGCCTTTGGTGCCTTTGTGGAGCTGGCCCCCGCCGTGGAAGGGATGATCCACCTTTCTGAGCTCTCCTGGGCGCGTGTTGGTGCGCCGGATGAGGCTGTTGCGCCCGGCGAGCTGGTGCGCGCCAAGGTTCTGGGTATCACTCGTAATGACAGGGGACAGGTGCGTATTTCGCTGTCGCGCAAGCAGGCCGAAGGCGACCCCTGGCAGGATGTGGACCAACGCCTTGCTGCCGGTGCGGTGGTGCAGGGCAAGGTGGTGCGTCTTCTCCCCTTTGGGGCTTTTGTGGAGCTTTTGCCCGGTATCGAAGGGCTGGTACATATTTCGGAAATGTCGTGGGCAAAGCGGGTTGCCAAACCGGAGGATGTTCTGACCACTGGTGAGACTGTTTCTGTCAAAATCAAGGACATCAACACTGCCTCCCGCCGTATTTCGCTCAGTCTGCGTGATGCTGAAGGCGACCCCTGGCAGGATGCCACCCAGCGTTTTGCCGTGGGCAGCAACGTGACTGGCATCGTGGAAAGCCGCAGCCAGTATGGCCTTTTTGTCAGTCTGGCTCCGGGCATCACGGGTCTTTTGCCTGCCGGTGTCATCAAGAACAGCAAAAATGGCAGCGAATTCAGCAAGCTGGACAAGGGCGCGGAAGTTACTCTGACTGTCCAGAATCTGGACACTGCTGCCCGCCGCATCAGCCTTGCCCCCGTAGGCAGCGAGCTTGTGGATGAAACCGAAGACAAAGCCTGGAAGCAGCATGCCAGCGTGGGTGCCCCTGCTGCCGCTGGCGGACTGGGCATTATGGCACAAGCCTTGCAAAAAGCCTTGCAAAAAAAGTAGCGAGGTAACCACAATGTTCTGCAAAAAATATCTGGCAGCCCTGCTGACAGCCATCCTTGTGACAACTGCACACATGGCAATGGCTGCCGACTTGCCGAACTTCAGCGATCTGGCGGACAAGTGCGGGCCGGCCGTGGTCAACATCGGCACGGAGCGCAAGGCCAGCACAGGTGGGCCTGAAGACTTTTTTGGCGAGATGTTCCGCAATATGCCCCCTGGCTTTGAAAAATTCTTCGAGCAGTTTGGCGGGCATCCCGGCCGTGGCAGCAAGCGTCCTTCCATGAAACAAACGTCACTGGGTTCCGGCTTTATCGTGTCGGCAGACGGTTATATCGTCACCAACAACCATGTGGTGGCTGATGCCGATGTCATCAACATCACGCTGGACGAAAAAAACGGCAAGAGCGAGACCTTCCAGGCCAGGCTTATCGGCTCTGACGAAGAAACCGACCTCGCTCTGCTCAAGGTTGAGGCTAAAAAGGCCCTGCCCTTCCTGACCTTTGGTAATTCGGACGCCCTGAGGGTTGGCGAATGGCTGCTGGCCATCGGCAATCCCTTTGGTCTGGACCATACGGTGACAGCGGGCATCCTTTCTGCCAAGAACCGCAACATCCATTCCGGCCCCTTTGACAACTTCCTGCAGACGGATGCCTCCATCAACCCCGGCAATAGTGGCGGCCCGCTGCTGAACATGGCTGGAGAGGTAGTGGGCATTAATACCGCCATCATTGCCAGCGGGCAGGGCATTGGCTTTGCCATCCCCAGCAATATGGCCGCCAAGATCATCGAACAGATCAAGACTGGCAAAAAGGTCAGTCGTGGCTGGATGGGCGTCAACATCCAGGATGTGAGCGAGGATATTGCCAAGGCTCTGGGCCTCAAGGAGGCCAAAGGGGCCCTCATCGCCGGAGTCATGGACAATGAGCCTGCCGCCAAGGCTGGCGTCAAGGATGGAGACATCATCCTTGCTGTGGACGGCCAGCCCGTAGCAGACTCCAGTGCCCTGTTGCGGGCCATTGCCGACAAAGCTCCAGGCAGCGTTGCCAGGCTGACCATCTGGCGCAATGGCAAGGATCTTGAACTCAAGGTGGTGCTGGGTGAGCGCAAGAGCAGCCAGGCCAGCCGCTCCGCCCTTGCCCCGGCCGAAAAGGATGAAGCTCGTCTTGGTCTGAGCCTGCGCCCCCTGAATGAAGAGGAACGCCGTGACCTCAAGCTCTCTGCCGATGAAGGACTGCTGATCCTGGGCATTGACCCCGACAAGCCTGCGGCAGAGTCCGATCTGCGCAAAGGGGATGTCATCCTCAAGGCCAACCTCAAACCCGTCAACAGCATTGAGGCCCTTGCCAAAATCATCAAGGAAGAAGGCCTCAAGCGCGGCAGTATCATGCTGCAGATCCTGCGGCGCGGGAGTACCTACTTCCGCACCGTACCCCTTGGTAAGTAAACCCAACGCCAAACTGAAGTATCCATCGGGCCACCCTGCGGGGTGGCCCTTTTCTGTATCGGTGTCGCAAGGGCGAAGTCTTTTTCCAAAACAGCGCGATCTGTTGCGCCCTGCGCCATTCCAGCGTAAACTGGGCTAATAACGTTGGAGGTACATATGTCTGTAGTCCATTGCGACGCCGGTCGTCTGCCTGCCGCAGACAAGCTGGAACGTATCCCGGCACTTATCAGTGCCTATTATACCGAATATCCTGACCCCCAGATAGCCGGGCAGCGTGTCTCCTTTGGCACATCCGGGCATCGTGGCTCCTCCCTGCAGCACACGTTCAATGAAGAACATATCTATGCCATCACCCAGGCCGTGTGTGATTATCGCAAGGCTCACGGCATTGATGGCCCGCTCTTCCTTGGCGGGGACACTCACGCTCTTTCGGAGGCTGCCTTCCGCTCTGCCCTTGAAGTGCTGGTTGCCAACGGCGTCAGTGTCCGTATTGCCCCACGGGGCGAATATACAGCCACCCCGGCCGTCTCGCACGCCATCCTGCGCTGGAATGTGGGGCGTACCTCCGGGCTGGCGGATGGTATCATCATCACCCCGTCCCACAATCCCCCCCGTGATGGCGGCTTCAAGTACAATCCCCCGCACGGTGGCCCTGCAGATACAGAAGTAACCGCCTGGATTGAAAAAAATGCCAATGCACATCTGGATAATAGCAATCGGCAGGTGCAACTGACGCATTTGCGTGCAGCCCTGGCCTCTCCGCTGGTTGAAGAATTTGATTTTACCCGAGCCTATGTGGAAGACCTGTCCAAGGTACTGGACATGAAAGCCATTGCCGCAGCCGGGCTGAAGCTGGGCGTTGACCCACTTGGTGGGGCCAGTCTGCCCCTGTGGGGACCTATTGCCGAGACCTATGGCCTGAACCTTACCGTAGTCAACAGGGAGGTGGATCCCACCTTCCGCTTTGTACCGTGTGACAAGGACGGGCAAATCCGCATGGATTGTTCCTCTCCCTATGCCATGAGCCGTCTGCTGGAAATACGCGGGGACTTTGACCTGGCCTTTGCCTGTGACCCGGACGCTGACCGCCACGGTATCGTCACCTCACAGGAGCTGATGAACCCCAACCACTACCTTACGGTAGCTGCCTGGCATCTCTTCCGTACCCGTACAGCATGGCCCACGCAGTGTGGCATCGGCAAAACCCTTGTGACCAGTGCCATGATTGACCGAGTGGCCGCAGAACTGGGCAGACCGGTCGTTGAGGTGCCGGTGGGCTTCAAGTGGTTTGTGCCGTATCTGCACAGTCGGCGTTGCGGCATGGGCTGTGAGGAAAGTGCCGGGGCATCCTTCCTCTGCTTTGACGGCAGCCCGTGGAGCACGGACAAGGACGGCCCGCTGATGTGTCTGCTTGCGGCAGAAGTGATGGCCAGAGAAGGCGTCTCGCCCAGCGAAGTCTATGCCCGGCTTGCGGAACGGCTGGGGGCCCCCGTCTATCAGCGTCTTGATGCCCCGGCTGACGACCGCACCCGTGCCCTGCTCAAAGCTCTGACGCCGGAAAGCGTCAACATGAAAACCCTGGGGGGATCTCCTGTAACGGCGGTTCTGACACATGCTCCCGGCAACGATGCCCCCATTGGTGGCGTGAAGGTGGTCAGCCAGGATGGCTGGTTTGCAGTACGCCCCTCCGGCACAGAAGCCATCTGCAAGGTCTATACAGAAGGTTTCAAGGGTCAGGAGGCATTGTGCGCCTTGCAGAAAGACGCCATTGTCTTTCTGGAAAAACTGCTCAAGGAAGAAGGTTAGCACATGGCCGAGCATGACAGCAAACCCGCCGGGCCAACGCCAGACGAGGTGATGGGTCGCTTTGGTCGCCTGCAACGGCTGCTCTGGCTTATTACAACTTCTGCCTTCTGTGCCATGAGCCTGATCAAAGTGGTCAATACACTTCATATGCCCGATTTTCAGTGGGGCGGGGATCCGTCAGGCCTGTCCCGGCTGCTGGTACCAACACTGGAAAGCCTCTGGTACGCTGTGGGCATCTGGCTCAGCCTGACGCCAGAGCGACGCCAGCTCTTTATCCTGCATGTGGTGGTTTCAGTCCTCTGGATCACCTTCCTTGCTGAGCGTTTTATCGGTTAGAGCGAAATGCCATTGAAAATGGCATCGCTCTGGCGGACGCAAAGCGGACGCCCGCGCCGTAAGCAAGCGGAAAAACCGCGTTTTTTCCGCGAAGCGTAGGCAGCGTATGGATTGAAACACGGAGTGTTTCAATCAAAA
>JAFQED010000056.1 GCA_017415765.1 Desulfovibrio sp.
GCCAGTCTGAAAAAGCTGCAAAGCGATTTGCCCCGCTATCTGCAAAACAGGGGCTTCCACATCCAGCGTGGTGTGGAGCAGAAGCCCGGCTCTGCCAAAAAGCATTTGGATACCCGCGAGTTCAAACAACAGCAGGAGGCTGTGAACAGACTGACCCTGGAGTATGACGAGCTTACTCAAAATGCCCGCCAAGCTGTCACCGAACTGGAACAGAGGAAGGAAGAATTGAAAAATCGTATTGAAGAGTATGTACGACAGGCCGAACAGGCGGAAAAAGTTCTTCAGGAGGATGCTCCTCTGCCGAAGGCTACTATTTTCAACTACCCCTCTGTATTGGAAAAAGCCTCTTCGATCATCAGAGAACTGAAAAAGGCCCTCGCCGACAAACACATGCTCCAGGAGAGTGAGGAACGTCTGCAACGGAACGTAGTATCTCTACGCCGCAAGCAGATGAGCCTTGAAGCTGAACTCGCAGCCCACAAAAAACAGAGCCTTGAGGAAAGAAAAAATCTGGAGGCACAGTTGAAGAAAATGAAGGCGATTATGGGGGGATACAGGGAATTTTTGATTCTGCCGGAAATCCGGCCACTGCATCAGGAATTTGTGGAACGCAAGCAGGCCGAACAGCTTCAGCAGCGGCAGGAAGAGGAGCGGTTGCGTCAACTGGAGGTCGAAGCCCAATCGCAACGTCGCTTCATGAGGATGCGCTGACCGTCTGTCGGTAGTTCTGGCTCACAGGAGAGCTATAGCCCACTAGGCTTTACTGCGTAAAACCGTGGGCAAGCGTGCCGCTTGACCGCTCAAAGGCAAAAGGCAATGCCGGAAAAACCCCAGCCAACCACAGGAGAAAATACCATGCCCATTACCACAGAACAAATCAAGGCTATCAGACAGGAGTTCGCCAGGCTCAAGCCCGCCACCGTTACACTGGCCGGGCACAGGCCCATGACCATCAAGGAGGCCATCTTCGCCCTTGCTCCGACCTTGGAGCGGATGAAGAAGCGTGGCTTCGAGACTCAGGAGATCGTGGAACGTCTGCACGAAAAGGGTATCGACATCAAGCCACCGACCCTTGCCAAATACCTCAAGGAATACAGACGCCAGAAGGACAGCCAGAAGACAAAGAAGAGAGACACACCCCCGCCGCCTCAGTCTCAGGGATCTGCACCGCAGAAGGACATCCCCATGAACCGCCAGCCGTCCAGCTACAGCGGCAGTTTTGTCAGGCCGGATCTACCCGATGATGAGCTGTAAGGATACTGTGATCTGAACGCTGCAAGCCCGTTCCGAGAGATATTTCCGGGGCGGGCTTTTTTCATGATTTCAGCCGCATTGCTACACATTTGAAAACGATTGAAAACCGGCCTTTGTCTTGCTATCCCAAAAGAAACAGATTTTCCGTTTCGTCAGGAGATACGCCCTATGGCTGACAATAAGAAAGAGCAGGAACGCGCGGAACTTCACCGCGTTATCTGGAATATCGCCAATGACCTGCGCGGCAGCGTGGACGGCTGGGACTTCAAGCAGTATGTGCTGGGGATGCTGTTCTACCGCTATATTTCCGAAAACCTGACCGCCTATCTCAACGAGAGCATGGAAGCCTACGGCGAAACAGGATTCGACTATACGCAGATGTCGGATGCCGATGCCGAGGCCGCTCGCACATCAATGGTGAACGACAAGGGCTTTTTTATCCTGCCCAGTGAGTTGTTTGCCAATGTCTGCCGTAATGCCGCCAATAACGACAATCTGAACGAAACACTTGAACAGGCGTTCAGGCACATAGAACAGTCTGCCATTGGTTCGGAAAGTGAAGACAATTTCAAAGGTCTCTTTGACGATATTGATGTGAACAGCGCAAAGCTGGGCACTACCGTTGCCAAACGCAATGAAAAGCTGGTCAAGCTGCTGCACGGCGTCCAGAGCATGAATCTCGGCAGCGACTATCAGAACAACACCATTGACGCTTTCGGCGATGCCTATGAGTTTCTCATGGGTATGTATGCCTCCAACGCGGGCAAGAGCGGCGGCGAATACTACACGCCGCAGGAGGTTTCGGAGCTTCTGGCCCGCATCGCCACCGTGGGAAAAACCACGGTCAACAAGGTCTATGACCCGGCCTGCGGTTCCGGCTCCCTCCTGCTCAAATTCGCCAAGATCCTGGGTACGGATAACGTGCGTAACGGTTTTTTCGGGCAGGAAATCAACATCACCACCTACAACCTCTGCCGCATCAACATGTTTTTGCACGATGTGGGCTATGACAAGTTTGACATTGCCCTTGGCGATACGCTCACCGAGCCGCAGCACTGGGATGATGAACCCTTTGAGGCCATTGTTTCCAATCCGCCCTATTCCATCAAATGGGCAGGCGAAGGCAATACCCTGCTCATCAACGACCCACGCTACGCGCCCGCCGGGGTGCTGGCTCCCAAATCCAAGGCAGACCTGGCCTTCATCATGCACGCCCTGTCATGGCTGGCCACAGACGGCACAGCGGCCATTGTCTGCTTTCCCGGTGTCATGTACCGGGGCGGCAAGGAGGGCAAGATACGCAAGTACCTCATAGACAACAACTATGTGGATTGCGTCATCCAGTTGCCGGACAATCTCTTTTTCGGCACGACCATTGCCACCTGCATCATGGTGCTGAAGAAGTCCAAGAAGGACAATACCGTCCTGTTTATCGACGCCTCTGCCGAATGTGTGAAAGTCACCAACTCCAACAAGCTGACCGAGGCCAATACCGCAAAAATCCTTGCCGCCTTCACCGAGCGGCAGGATGTGGCGCACTTTGCCAGAGTGGTCAGGAGCAGCGAAATAGAGGAACAGGACTACAACCTTTCCGTCAGTACCTATGTGGAGCAGGAAGACACACGCGAGCAGATCGACATCACTAAACTGAATGAAGAAATCGCCGCCATTGTGGCTCGCCAGCAGGTCTTGCGGGCGGAAATCGACAAGATCGTGGCAGAAATCGAAGGCTGACGGGGGACGCATGAGTATTGACCAGCAGAGCCTGAACAACGCCCTTCGTCTCTTTGAAAGCGGCGATATTGACAGGATGGAAGTGGGCACGACCAGAGGGCTGCAACAGATCCACCAGTACCTGTTCGGCGGGCTGTACGATTTTGCCGGGCAGATTCGAGAGGTGAACCTTGCCAAGGGCAATTTCCGTTTTGCCAACTGCCTGTATCTGAAGGAAATCCTGCCCGTCATCGAGAAGATGCCGGAATCCACCTTTGAAGAAATCATCGCCAAATATGTGGAGATGAACATTGCCCACCCCTTCCGTGAAGGCAATGGCCGCGCTACGCGCATCTGGCTGGACATGATGCTCAAGAAAAACCTTGGCAGGGTGGTGGACTGGCAGCACATAGACAAGGACGCCTATTTGCAGGCCATGGAACGCAGCCCGGTCAATGATCTGGAGTTGCGACATCTCATCCTGCCTCACCTGACCGACAAAACCTCTGACCGCGAAGTCATCTTCAAGGGCATTGAGCAGTCGTATTTTTATGAAGGTATAACAAACAAAACCAATAGGTTATGACCATTTTCGTGACATCACGAAAATGGTTGAAAAAACGAGCCTGACAATGAAGCAACGTCATGCCATACAGCAAGGGTCTTTGCTGGATATGCCGAGCACGGAACGGAAAGAATGTATGCCTTCCCAGCCTGAGATTGAGAAAAAAATGAGCCGACTTGAAGAATTGATCGCGGAATTGTGCCCTGATGGGGTGGAGTATAAACAGCTTTCCGAAATTTTAACGATAAAAAATGGTAAAGACTACAAAGAATTTAATTCAGGAAATATCCCTGTTTATGGTTCTGGAGGAATTATTGCATATATAGATACATTTGTTTACGACAAACCTTCTGTGTTGCTTCCAAGAAAGGGTTCTATTGATAAAATATACTATGTTGACTGTCCATTCTGGACTGTTGACACAATTTTTTATACAAAAATTAATAGAAATATCGTTTTGGAAAAATATGTATTCTATGCAATTCAAGTTCAACATATTGAAAAGTTGAATACTGGCGGAGGTGTTCCAAGCTTAACTCAATCAATTCTTAACAAAATTTTAATCCCCATCCCTCCTCTCCCCATTCAGGAAGAGATAGTAAGAATTTTAGACAAATTTACAGAGCTTACCGCAGAGCTTACCGCAGAGCTTACCGCAGAGCTTACCAAAAGAAAGCAACAGTATCAATATTACAGAGATATTATCCTCTCCGGTGTTTCCAAAGTTACAAAACAAAAATTGGGTGAAGTCTGTGCTTTTAAATACGGAAAAGGAAATACCATTCCAAAGGAAGATGGTATTTATCCAGTTTATGGCAGTAATGGGATTGTTGGAAAAACAAATGAGTATAATAACCAAGACGCACCTATCATAGGACATATAGGCTCTGCTGGTATTGTAAACTGGGGTTATGGGAAACATTTTGTCACATATAACGGGACAATGTGTATTCCCAATAATAAAAAAATAATATCAAAATACTCTTATTACCTACTTCAATCTTTATACTTAGATAGAAGAATAAAAGGAAACCAGCCATATCTATCTGTAAGTGATTTTATTGATATTGATGTTAGTATTCCTCCCCTTGAAGAACAAAAACGCATCGTCTCCATCCTAGACCGCTTTGATGCCCTTTGCAATGACTTAACTAGCGGCCTGCCTGCGGAAATAGCAGCCCGCAAAAAGCAGTATGAATATTATCGGGACAAGCTGCTCAGTTTTCCCGAAAAGCCAAGTGTGAGGAGTTGATACCATGATGTATCCGTTTATGACATTGGATGACAACACCGAGATCGTTCATTCGGAAATGCGCGCTGATGGCAAAGTAAAAATCTATCTGGAACGCCCGGACGCAAAAGACTGCTTCCATCATGCTACCTGTTATCTCCCGGATTATCGCTGGGAAGATGTGTTCGGTTTTTCAGAGGAAGAAATCGCCCGCTATCTTGAGGTGATCGAATCCACAGCCCATCTTATCCTGCAATTTTCCAAGGATGGAGGGGTAGAAAGTGCCGCAGGTTTTTAAAATCGGCTCTTATTGGGTGTATTT
This sequence comes from Desulfovibrio sp., assembly GCA_017415765.1. Lineage (GTDB taxonomy): Bacteria > Desulfobacterota > Desulfovibrionia > Desulfovibrionales > Desulfovibrionaceae > Desulfovibrio. The sequence goes on from JAFQED010000056.1 coordinate 5,086, forward strand.
CTGGTCAAACGAAAACGACCCTCTAGAGCCTGTCCATGTCCACATTGCACAGGGTGCGCCTACAGCCCGCGCGACAAAAATCTGGATTACCAAGGCAGGCGGCTGTTATCTCTGCCATAACAACTCGCAAATCCCTGAACGGACATTGAGCAATCTGATGAAGGTGATTGAGGCCAGAAGCAATGAAGTTTTGCAGAAATGGCAGGCACATTTTGGTGAAATGAAATTTTACTGTTGAGGAAACCGCGTTATGACCTCCTTCAATCTGGTAGCCCAATGCCCTGAAAGCACTGTCGTAGCCGAATACACGCCTTCTGCCGTGCGTTCCGATGCCTACCAGAGCGAAGCCGATCTGGAAAAGGAATTTATCCGGCAGCTTGGCAGTCAGGGTTACGAGTATTTGTCCATCCATGACGAGGCCGGGCTGGTGGGCAATCTGCGCCGTCAGTTGGAACTGGTCAACAACTACACCTTTACGGACAACGAATGGCAGAACTTTTTCCGGGAGCATCTTGCCAACGCCAATGAAGGCATTGAGGAAAAGACCTGCCGTATTCAGGAAGAGAGCGTCATCAACCTGACCAGAGACGACGGCTCCACCAAGAATATCATCCTGCTGGACAAGAAGAACATCCACAACAACCGTCTTCAGGTCATCAACCAGTATGAGGAAAGCACGGGCGCACATCAGACGCGCTATGACGTGACCATTCTGGTCAACGGTTTTCCTCTTGTCCATGTGGAGCTGAAACGCCGGGGCGTACCCATCTGCGAAGCCTTCAATCAGATAAAACGCTACCAGCGGGACAGCTTCTGGGCAGGATCGGGCCTGTACGAGTATGTGCAGATATTCGTCATCTCCAACGGTACGCACACCAAATACTACTCCAACACTACCCGCGAGGCCCACATCAGGGAACAGAACGACAGCGGCAGACGCAAAAGCAGGAAGACCAGCAATTCCTTTGAATTTACCTCCTACTGGGCGGACGGCAATAATACCATCATTGCCGACCTTGTGGACTTTACCAAGACCTTTTTTGCCCGGCACAGCCTTTTGCACATTCTGACCCGATTCTGCGTCTTTACGACGGAACGCCTGTTGCTGGTCATGCGGCCCTACCAGATAACCGCCACCGAGCGCATTTTGCAGCGCATAGAAATTGCCCATAACTACAAGAAAGCAGGCACTGTGGAGGGCGGCGGCTATATCTGGCATACCACCGGTTCCGGCAAAACCCTGACCTCCTTCAAAACAGCGCAACTGGCCACAAGGCTGCCCTATGTGGACAAGGTGCTTTTTGTGGTTGACCGCAAGGATCTGGACTACCAGACCACCAGGGAATACGACCGCTTTGAAAAAGGCGCGGCCAACGGCAATAATTCCGTCAAGGTGCTGACCCGACAACTGGAAGACCCCACCTGCCGCATCATCATCACCACCATCCAGAAGCTGGGCATCTTTATCAAGCGCAATCCCAAACACGCCGTTTATCAGCAACGCATCGTGCTGATTTTTGACGAATGCCACCGTTCCCAGTTCGGTGACCTGCATACAGCCATTGTCAACGCATTCAGGAAATACCATCTGTTCGGCTTTACCGGCACGCCCATCTTTGCGGTCAATGCAGGAACAGGCGGCAACCCGCTGCTCAAGACCACAGAACAGGCTTTTGGCGACAAGCTGCATACCTATACCATTGTCAACGCCATCAATGACGGTAATGTGCTGCCCTTCCGTATCGACTACATCAATACCGTCAAAATGGCAGAGAACGTCAAAGACTACAAGGTGCAGGCCATTGACGTGGAAAAGGCTTTGGCCGCGCCGGAACGCATTGCCGGAGTAGTCAGATACATCATCGAACACTTTGACCAGAAGACCAAGCGCAACAGCTTTTACTCCCTGAAAGGCCAGCGCGTGGCGGGGTTCAACTCCATCCTTGCGGTCAGCTCCATCCCTATGGCTCAGGTCTATTACAGGGAACTGCAAAAGCAGTTAGCGGAGCTGCGGCGGGAGCTGACCATTGCCACCATCTTCAGCTACAACCCCAACGAGGCTGACCCTGAAGACGCTATGGCCGATGAGAGCTTTGATACTGCTAGTCTTGATGCGACTTCGCGTGATTTTCTGGAAAGTGCCATTGCCGACTATAACAGGACGTTCAGCACCAACTACGACACTTCTGCCGACAAGTTCCAGAACTACTACAAGGACTTGTCACAACGTATGAAAAACCGTGAGATCGACCTCCTTGTGGTGGTTAATATGTTCCTCACGGGCTTTGACGCAACCACCCTCAATACCCTCTGGGTGGACAAGAACCTCAGGTTCCACAGTCTGATACAGGCGTATTCCCGCACCAACCGCATTCTCAACTCGGTCAAGACCTTTGGCAATATCGTCTGCTTCCGTGACCTGCAAAAAGAGACTGATGACGCCATTGCCCTGTTCGGCAACAAGGATGCAGGCGGCATTGTGCTGCTGAAGACCTATGAGGACTATTACAACGGCTTTGACGAAGAAAAGGCAAACGGCGACCTCAAACACAATGAAGGCTACAAGGAATTGATAGACGCCCTGCTGACGCGCTTCCCGGTGGATCAGCCCATCATGGGCGAACAGAACGAAAAGGATTTTATCGCCCTGTTCGGCTCCATCCTGCGGGTACGCAATATCCTGACCGCCTTTGACGACTTCAAGGGCAATGAAATCCTGACTCCCCGGCAATTACAGGACTATCAAAGCGTTTATCTCGACCTGTACCAGTCCCACAGGCCGGCACACAAGACCAAGGAAGACATCACTTCAGATGTTATTTTCGAGATGGAGCTGGTGCGACAGGTAGAAATCAATATAGACTATATTCTGATGCTGGTGGAAAAATACCGTGCATCACAGGGCAAGGACAAGACCATCCTTGCCTCCATCAGCACAGCCATCAATTCCAGCATGGAACTGCGCAGCAAGAAGGAACTTATCGAGGGCTTTATTGCAAATATCAATGTTTCGGCCTCTGTGGGCGAAGACTGGAAACGCTATGTCAGCGAACAAAGGGAAGCCGACCTTGCAGCTCTCATCACACAGGAACGCCTGAAGCCTGAAGCAGCCAGAAAATTCCTTGACAATGCCTTCCGCAGCGGCGAATTGAAAACCATCGGCATGGGCATCCAGCAGATCATGCCGCCGAGCAATCCCTTTGATAAGAAGAGCGGTGAGAAAAAGAAAGGGATTATTGAGCGGATACGAGAATTTTTTGAGAAGTATATCGGGTTGATGTGATATTCCAGAGCAAGGGTACAGTAATTACAAATCGGTTAAACCATCGCCTCTAGTGGTGGTATCTGATTATAGTATGAAAAGGTGGTGTCATGCCTCTACTGGGAAAACTGGAACGTATTGAAGATTTGAGAAGTATTTGGCAGCATGAAGCGTATGATTTTTCTCGCTGGCTCGCGGAAGAAGAAAATATTTCTATTTTGAGCGAAACAATAGGAATTGACATAACATTACAGGAAACAGAATCAAAGGTTGGTACTTTTAATGTAGATTTATATGCCTTTGAATCAGAAACTAATCGTAAAATTGTTATTGAAAATCAGCTTGAAGATACAGATCACGACCACCTTGGAAAGATTATCACCTATGCCTCAGGTAAAGGAGCAGAGGTCATTATTTGGATCGTTAAACGCGCCAGAGATGAACATAAACAAGCCATAGAATGGCTTAATCAACATACAGATGAAAAAATTGGTTTTTTTCTTATAGAGATAGAACTATGGAAAATTGATAATTCTCTACCAGCTCCAAAATTTAACCTTGTAGAAAGCCCTAATAACTGGGCAAAGGCTATGAAGTCAAATGATGCCTTGGCGGAAACAAAAAGACTTCAGTTGGAATTTTGGGAATCATTTTGTGAATACGCATTTTCAAAGCCTGAATTTAGCAAAAATTTTTCACAAAGGAAATCTAGGCCACAGCACTGGTATAACTTGAGTGTCGGCAGTTCACAATGCCATATAGGCTTAACAGTAAACACAACAAAAAAGCTTCTTGGCGTTGAAATTTATATCCCAGACAACAAAGAACTATTTGAAAAGTTCAATACCAAAAAGGTAGAAATAGAATCAAACTTTAAAACAAAACTAGTCTGGAGAACAGCCAGCAAAGCTAGTCGCATTCTTATTCAAGAAAATGGTGATATTAAAGATGATAGAGATCATTGGCCGAAATTTTTTGAATGGTATTGTGAAATTGCTTTGAAAATGAAAATAATTATTCGTGATATAATGAGCTCTATTTAAATGAGTATATTCCATAAAGGATAGCACTGAAGCTTTATCACTATGAGTTATTTTTTCAGAAAAAGTGTGTGTCGATGCACGTCTATTGGATGAAATATTAAGAAAAACGTATAAATCGAATTACGGGGCATTATCAATCGGACCTGCGTACATACGGTTGTCCACCTGATATGCAGGTATTAGCAACAGAAACGGTGATGAAGCAGGCCGAGATGAAGGCGGATGGGCCTATCTAATTAAGTTATCGTAATACTTGGGGAAACTTTGATGGATACATTAACTCAAGAAACAAGCCATATATCTTATATTATTATTACCATTAATATATTAGCAATTGTACTATCCCCTATTATAGCAAATATAATTTCTATAAAAATGAATCAAAGAAATGAAAAAAGAAATGAAAAACTAAAAATTCTAAGGATTTTAATGATGACACGCATGAATAGGGCATGCATAGATTATGCAAATGCTTTAAATTTAATTGACATTATATTTTATGATTCAAAAAATGTACGCAAATCATACAAAGATCTCCTAGATATGTATTATAAAGGAAATGTAACCGATGCTGAGTTTAATACAAAAAACCTAAAACTAATTGAATCAATTATAAAAGATCTTGGCTATAGTAAAAAAATAAATTGGGACGAAATTTCCTTACCGTATGCCCCTCAATGGTATTTTAGAGAATTAGAAAAAAGTGAAGAAAATAAAAAAATAACATTTTTGATAGGACAATTTTTAAATACTTTCATGCACACTCAACAATCAACATCTCCAAATGAACAATCGAACCAAGATAATCATGCCTAAGCTGGGCAAAGAGCAAAGCTTAGTTGTTTAAATCATGTCCCCCGGCAAAGCCAGGGGCTTGATTCTGTGAGCCGCTCAAAGTGGCCTAATGTTTGAGCCGCCTAAAGGCGGCTATTTCAACAAACTCAACAAACTTGTGGCTCGCCTGCTGGCGTATATAGATCAGCTCTACCAAAGGCCCGTTCAAGGCCCTGAGTTCACTGAGGCGCACGCTGAATTCATGGAAGGAGGGGATTGCCCGAAAATTCCACTTCACCAAAAACAACGGGATAACCGAAGGTCGTCATCGAAAGATGAAGCTTATCCAGCGATGAGCATACGGGGCTTCAAAAACTTTGAAAATTACCGCTTGCCTGTCTGCGTTCTTTGCTGGGTATAAAGATAGGTTAATTCGGAATGGACTTCAGGGAATTGCTTGCCTCTGTTTTTGACGTAGAGGCGTGGTTAGGAAAAGGCTTCTGGTTAGGAATAGGTTAGGAAATGAAAAAAGCCTTTATGGTTAGGATTCCATAAAGGCTTGATTTTCTTGGTTGCGGGGGCAGGATTTGAACCTACGACCTTCGGGTTATGAGCCCGACGAGCTACCGAACTGCTCCACCCCGCGTCATGTGCGGTCAGTCACCGCAGAAAAATAAACTAGGTATATACGGTGAGAATGTCAAGTGATTTCCTGCATATTTTTGCAGGCTTACTGCGCAGCGCGTCCCCTGCGCATAAGCAGGGAGGAGCAGGGGCTGCCCCTGGTCGGGTTGGCATGGAGTGACGGAGTGAGGCAAGCAGGGGGCATTTGCCAAGCTGCGGCCCACGCAGTATAGTAATTTGCCCGATTTTGGGGGCGGGCTGATCGTGTGCCGTCAATCGGCCGTGCCTGACGATCCGGGCAGTTCCCCAACATCTGTAAACCAAGGATATACATGCTGACCCTTGCCGTGGCCATTGCCATTGCCGTTCTGGTTTCGTTTAGCTGTTCTCTGGCAGAGGCTGCCCTCTATGCCGTGCCCTGGTCGTCCATTGAGCGTTTGCGCCGCAAGGGCAGTGCGGTGGGTGAACTGCTTTACAAAATGCGCACCGAGGTGGACAAGCCCATTGCCGCCATCCTGACATTGAACACGGTTGCCAATACCGCCGGTTCTACCATTGCGGGCGCGGCCTTCCTGTCGGTTTTCGGGCCGGAGCATATGGCCCTGTTTGCCGTCTTTTTTACTGTCCTCATCCTGACCTTTGGCGAAATCGTGCCCAAAACGCTGGGCGTGGCCTATCCCACGCCGGTGGCATCCTTTCTGGCCAGGCCGCTGGCGGTTGCCATCATGCTGCTGCGGCCTGTGCTGTGGTTGACGGGCCTGTTGACGCGGTTGCTGTCCCCGCCATCCAACGCACCGCAGATCTCTGAGGACGATATTCGCGCCGTGACCAGCCTTTCGCGGCAGGCCGGGCGCATCCAACCCTATGAAGAACACTTCATCAAAAATGTGCTGGCCCTGGACCAGAAGCGTGTGCATGAGATAATGACCCCACGCATCGTGGTATTTTCTCTGCCGGATACCCTGACCGTAGCCGAAGCCTATGCAGACCAGCGTATCTGGAGCTTCAGCCGCATCCCTGTCTATGGGGAGGACAATGAAGACCTGGTGGGCCTTGTGGAACGGCGCACCCTGGGCCGCTGTATGCAGGAAGGGCGCGGAGACGCACCGCTGGTCGAAATCATGCGGCCCATGCACTTTGTACAGGAAAGCCAGAGCCTTGACCTGCTCCTGCGCGAGCTGCTCAAGGCGCGTACCCATCTCTTTGCCGTGCTGGACGAGTACGGCGGGCTGGCTGGCGTGGTCTCGCTGGAAGACGTGATGGAAGAGATACTTGGCAGCGAGATCATAGATGAAAGCGACAAGGTGGCCGACTTGCGGGCCTTGGCGCGGGAGCGGCGCAGGGCTCTCGGCAGCCGGGCAGGCTCGGGCAGATCTGCTCCCGACAGGGCTGGGGAAAGCAGGGCCGATCAAAATCAATAAAAGGAACAATTATTAGCTTGTCATAAAAATCAAAATGCCCTAGACTGAAAGCGTCTGATACATACGCAGAGGAGGCCGCATGCCCCGCAAAAAAAACACGTCCATCTACATTGCAGCACTGCTCCTGTTTTTGGGGGGAGTGGGCTACCTGACCTACTCCGGCCTGACGGAAAACAGTGTCTATTTCCTCAATGTCTCCGAAGCCAAGGCCGCTACGCCTGACAAGCTGAACGCCGCCCGCCTTTTTGGCACAGTGGCTGGCGCGGGGATAGAAAAGCACAGTGGCGCGCCTGGGGTGACCTTCCATCTTGAGGATAAGGACAATGCCAGCCAGACCATCCTGGTGAGCTATACGGGCATTGTGCCGGACACCTTCAAGCCAGGGGCAGAAGTCATTGTGGAAGGCGGTATCCGCCCGGAAGGGCACTTTGCGGCCAAGACCCTGATGACCAAATGCCCCTCCAAGTATCAGAAGGAAAACCGGGAAAAGAATACATAGGCCCGGTATGACCAATGTTTTTGTCCTGCTGCCTGCGGGGCAGGGGACAATAGCCCATTGCTGACCATACGCCTTGGCGGTGTACATCTGCCGGGGCGTTTTTTTCCGGGACTCCCACAAAGGAAGCGCATGTACATTTTTGCCTACGCCATGCAACTGCTTGCCCTGCTCTGTGCCCTTGGCGGTGCGGGCATGGCCTTGATCCAGCTTTGGCAGGGACGTGCCAACTGGCTGCACCTGATAGAAAAGGCCCACTGGCTTGTCAGTGGTGCGCTGCTTCTGGCTTCTGCCCTTTTGCTGCATGCCCTGTTCTGGCAGGATTACAGCCTTGTCTATGTTGCCAGCTACACGGACAAGTATCTGCCGATTTTTTATCGGCTCACTGCCTTCTGGGCCGGGCAGCCTGGCTCCATGCTGTTTTGGGCATTGACCGTGGCCCTTGGGGGCAGCATCTTTGGCTGCCTGAAGCTGCGTAAGCAGCTCAGTGCTGCCACCCGGCTCTGGTACTGGGTATTCTTTTACGCCATCATGGCCTTTTTTGCCCTGGTGCTCACCTGCTGGAGCGACCCCTTCGTCATGCAGCGTCCCGCGCCGGTCGATGGCAACGGCCTGAACCCGCTGTTGCAGAATCCCGGCATGATCTTCCATCCGCCGTTGCTCTTTCTGGGCTATGGTGGCTTTACCGTGCCTTCCTGTCTGGCTCTGGCCCAGCTTTTGTCCGGGCAGGACGGGCATGATGCCGCATGGTTCCGCCTGACGCGCCCCTTCATCATCCTTGCCTGGGCTTTCCTCACCGCCGGTATCGTGCTGGGGGCGTGGTGGGCCTATATGGAACTGGGCTGGGGCGGCTACTGGGCATGGGATCCGGTGGAAAACGCCTCCCTCATCCCCTGGCTGATCGGTTCTGCCGCGCTGCACACCCTGGTGATCGAAGACCGCCGTGGCAAGCTGGGGCGGGTCAATGTAGCCATGATGTCGCTGACCACGGTTTCGGCCTTCTTTGCCACCTATCTGGTACGCAGCGGGGTGGTGCAGTCTGTCCACGCCTTTGGTGACGGCAGTGTGGGAACTCCCCTGACCATCTTTATCCTTGCCGGGCTGGTCGTGACCTTTTGGGTGGCCTGTGCTGCCCCCAACAAGGGAGAACCGCTGGCCGGGCTGGACAGTCGCGAGGGCTTCCTGACTCTTGTGGCCTGGATACTGCTGGCTCTGGCGGTCATCATCCTTATCGCTACCATGTGGCCTGTCATCAGCAAGATCTGGGGGGCAGAAGCCCAGGGCCTGGACGCCAATTTCTACAATCGTGTCTGTCTGCCCCTGGCGGCTGTACTGGTACTGATGCTGGCCGTATGCCCCTGGCTTGGCTGGGAGGGCAAGCTGCGGCAGGCCCGTCCCTTCATCATGGTACTGGCGGCCATGCTGGGCGCGGCGGGTGTTATTGCCTTTATGGGGTACACCAAGGTAGTACCCCTGGTTGCCGCTGCGGCTTCTGTGGGCATTATGGTGGGGATTGTGCTTTTGCTGGGCAACAAGGCTCTGCGTGGAAGTCTGGCCTTCTGGGGGCCGGCTGGTGCGCATTTGGGCCTTGCTCTCATGGCCCTGGGGATCGCCTTCTCCGGCCCATACACCCTTGAGCAGGAACTCTACATGGGCAAGGGGGACACCAAGACTGTGGGGGCTTACAGCGTGACCCTGCTGGACATTGCCGATGGGCAGCGGCCCGGTTACGACTTTATCGCCTCGCGGCTGGAGATCCGCAAGGACGGCGAGCTGCTGGGCGTGCTGGCCCCGGAACGGCGTATGTACGAAAAGTTCGGTACCATGCAGTTTTCGGAGGTAGATGTCATCCCCAGCCTTGGCAATGAGGTCTATGCCTCCCTGCTTGGGATGGACGAGGACATGCAGGTCTATGTACAAATCAGTATCGAACCTCTGGTCAACTGGCTCTGGATCGGTGGTACCATTATCTGCCTTGCCCCGCTGCTTGGCTTGCGCCGTCGCTATGCGGCTGGCAAAAAGCAAGGCGTATCTGCGGGCAAGGCCGCATAACGGAGTCCCATGCTCAGGCTCGACCGGGTAGGCAAACTCTATGGCGTCAAGGTCATCTTTCGTGAGGTGAGCTGTACCCTTGCGGCTGGCAGTGTCAGCTTGCTGGTTGGTGGCAATGGCGCGGGCAAGAGTACCCTCATGCGCCTCATGGCCGGGCTTTCCCGTCCTACCAGCGGAACGGTGGAACGCGCCGAAGGCAGTATGGGCTACCTGGGGCACGCTACCTTCCTCTATCCCGGCCTGAGCGCGTTGGAGAATCTCGCCTTCTGGCGCACTGCCCACGGGCTGCGCCTTGGGCAGAGGGAACTGCTGGCCCTGCTGGAGCGGGTGGGACTGGCGGCCCATGCCCATGAGCGGGCCGGGGTCTTTTCTCGCGGTATGGCCCAGCGGCTGAATCTGGCGCGTGTGCTGATGCTCACCCCTCACCTGCTCTTGCTGGACGAGCCCGGCACCGGACTGGACAGCGCATCCCTGGCCCTGCTGCGGCAGGAGATACGCGCCGCCCGTGAACGAGGGGCCTGTGTGGTGCTCATCAGCCATGATTTGCAGGGGGACGCGCCACTGGCAGACCGCCTGCTGGCACTGGAAGGGCGCAAGCTCATCTTTGACGGGCCAGCAGCGGCCTTTCCCGGTTTTGGCGTCAGTCAGCCAGCCGCTGCCCTGCAACAGCTCTCTGCGGAGGACGCGTCATGCTGCGCCTGATGTGGGCGGTCATCCGCAAGGATCTCTCGCTGATCCTGGCCCGTGGCAGCGGACTGGTGCAGGCCCTCTTGCTGGGCTTGCTCCTGCTCTTTGTCTTCAGCCTCTCGCAGGGCATTGGCGAGCGGATGAGCCCGCAGGCTGCTGCTGCCGTGTTCTGGCTGTCTTCAGCCTTTTGTCAGGTGCTGATCTTCAATCAGCTCTACGCGTTGGAAGAGGTCAACAACGCCCGCATGGGCCTTTTGCTGTGCCCCGCACCCATCCAGGGCGTCTGGCTGGGCAAGGCTGCTGCCGGGCTGGTGTTGCTGCTGCTGGCCCAACTGGTCTTTTTGCCTGCCTCAGTCATTTTTTTGGGGCAGGGGCTGCACGGGGCTGTGGGCCCTGGCCTGGCCGGTCTTTTGCTGGTGGATGTGGGCATGTGCGCCCTGGGGTCTCTGCTGGGTGCGTTGGCACAGGGGCAGGCCGCACGCGAGTCGCTGTTGAGCATCGTGCTTTTCCCGCTCCTGACACCGCTCCTGCTGGCAGGTATCAGCCTTGGTGCGCAAAGCCTTGGTGCGCCATCCCCTGACGGGCCGGGCAACTGGCTTGGTCTGGCCGGAGCCTTTGACGGTGTGTTTCTGGGGGCCGGGCTGCTGCTGTTTGGCTTTATTTATACGGGAGAAGACTGATATGCCCAGCATACGGCACTTTGGGCCGCAACTTCTGGCCCTTCTTGGCGGCCTGGCCTTTGCCGGCTGTCAGTGGCTTGTTTTTGCCTACGCGCCCACCGAGGCCAATATGGGGCTTGTGCAAAAGATCTTCTATATCCACCTGCCTCTGGCATGGTGGGCCTTGCTCAGCTTTTTTGTGGTTTTTGTGGCTTCGGTGGTCTATCTGCTCAAACGCAGTCCGGGGGCGGACAGGCTGTGCGCCGCTGCTGCCGAAGTGGGCGTGCTGCTGTGCGGCCTTGCCCTGATTACCGGTATGCTGTGGGCGCGTCGGTCATGGGGCGTCTGGTGGACGTGGGATCCGCGCCTGACCACCACCCTGATCATGTGGTTCGTCTATGCGGGTTATCTTGTCCTGCGCGGGCTTGATCTGCCCCCGCAGCGCAGGGGCCTTGTCTGTGCCGTGGTGGGGGTGGTGGCCTTCCTGGATGTGCCGCTGGTCTTTATCTCGGCCCGCATCTGGCGTTCCATCCATCCGGCGGTCTTTGCCTCCGAAGGGGGCGGGCTGGAGCCGGAAATGAAATACACGGTCATTGCCTGTGTGGCCTGTTTCGGCCTGTTGTGGGCTGGTCTGGTCTGGCTCCGCAAGTGCCAGCTTGACGTGCGGGCGCGGCTTGATGCCCTTCAGGCCGCCAGCAGCCAGTACTGAAACCGTCCTTCTGCCTGTTTTGGCAGCCATCGACGGCCCTGCCGTCTGGAGGGAAAATATGGATACACTGACCTGGGTCATCCTGACCAATGCCGCTGTCTGGGTTGGCATTGGCGCATATCTGGCCTTTTTGGGCGCACAGCAACGCCGTCTGGCCATGCGCCTCAGCCAATGGGAGTTGATGCAGCATGAGTGAGTTCAGTCTTTCGCGTTCGGCCAGGGGCATCGTTGTCTTTATGGGCCTGGGGCTTGCGGCCATGCTGGGGACGTCCCTGCTGGAGCAGGCTAACCATGTCAGCGTGCAGGAGGTAGCCCCGCAACACCAGCACAGCCAACAGGCAGAACAGGCCGGAGGCGGCATGGGCGACATGCCCGGCATGGGAGAAATCGGCTCTCTGATGGAGCAGGCCGCCAAGGATCCCAACAATCCGGCCTTGTTGACCAGAATGGCCGAAAGCCTGATGCACAGCCAAAATCTGGACGCTGCGGCCACCTTTGCCCAGCGTGCCATTGCCATCAGCCCGACGGATCCACACCCTCTGTATCTCTTGGGGATCATCCGGCACAGTCAGGGACAGCATCAGCAAGCCGCAGAACTGCTTGAGCAGGTTTTGCAGCTCAAGGCCGATCCTTCCGTGCGCTACAGTCTTGGGGTGCTCTATATGCACTATCTCAAAGACACAGAACGGGGGATGGGCTATCTGAATGAGGCCCTCAATGACCCCACAGCCTCGGCAGAGTTGAAAGAGGCCATCCGCAAGGAGCTGGAACACCATTCCGCGCAGCCGGTAACCACCTCGGCAGCCCCAGCCGCTAGCGATGCAGGGCAGCAGCCCGCAAAATAATAGCCAACCGGCAGCGTGTACAAAAATTGGCAAGCCCGCGCCCCCGCATGGGATGCGGGCTTGCTGTTTTATGCGGCAAACTGTACGTTACACGTACCATCGGAGGAAATCATGGCCCGTCGTAAATCCCGGTCTAAGCAATCGCCCTCGTCTGCTGTCGCTGACACCAACAGTGCTGCACCCGCAGTCGTGTCCCCTGCACCTGATACCGCGGCTATGGTCCGCAAAAGTACCTGTGTGCTCATCGCATTGGGCACGCTCCTGCTCGGCTTTTATCTGGGGACACTGGCCCCGCGTTTTATGGAAGGCGCAGGGCAGGGAACTGCCGCACCGGCCAGTCAGGCTATGCAGTCCACACCAGGCGGACAATCGCCAGCCCCGGCACAGGCGGTCACACCGCCCATGCCGCCAGAGCTGGCAGCCGAAATAGCCCGACTGGAAAAATCCCTGCTAGATGACCCCAAGGATGCCCGGCAGTGGGCCATGCTGGGGAATCTGTACTTTGATACGGATCAGCCCCATGAGGCTATCAAAGCCTATGAAAACTCCCTGAAGCTGGAGCCGGGCAATGCCAATGTACTGACAGACCTTGGCATCATGTACAGGGAGACAGGGGATTTCAGCCAGGCGGTGGACTGCTTCCGCAAGGCAGTACAGACCGAACCCCGGCACGAAAATGCCCTGTTCAACCAGGGTGTGGTGCTGTACTACGACCTGCAGCGCAAGGAAGAAGGCGTGGCCGCATGGCAACAGTTGCTCAAGCTCAACCCGCAGGCCCGCACCCCGGACGGCAAGCCCGTTGTCGAAATGCTCAAGGCCCTGAACTAACAGCTCTTATTTCAGGCGGTACCCGTATGGCAAACCTGCTTGCTCCCTGTCGGCCCATGCTGCAAATCCTGGTCGTAATCCTGTCTCTGGGCTGTGCGCTGCCCGCTCTGGCCGTACCGCCCCCCTTGCCGACAGCACTGACCACGCCCAGCGTCCCCTTCCTTCCCTATACGCAATACCTGCTTGACCCCAGTGGCAGCATGGACATCAGCGAGGTTGCGGCAGCACGAAACTCCCTGACCTGGCGCAGTCCTGACCTGCGGGAACTGCCACGGGGCAATGGCGCACTCTGGCTGCGCTTCCGGCTTGCGCCCGTGCCGTCTGGCCAACGCCCCGGCATCTTCATGCTGGACATGGGGCAAAGTCTGCCCGGTGTGCCGGTGCTTTTCGAGCCGGTGTACAATGCTCTCAGTGCTTCCACAGAATGGCGGGATTCTGTCCCTGCCGGGCGTAATACCCTGCTCCTGCCGGAGCCTGGGGCCGAAAGCATGACCTGCTATATCCGACTGGACGGTCTGCCGGGGCTCTGGTTTGCGCCCATGCTCCGCACGCCGCACGATGCCGCCACAGACCTTTACAGTCTCTGCCATTGGGCAGCACTGCTGGCCCTGGGCGTGGTCATGCTGCTGTGCATCATACGGGGACTGTCTGAACACGGGCAGTGGCGTATCTGGACGGCCTGTTTTGTGGCTGCGGCCCTCGGCCAGGGCCTGAGCGGTATGCCTGCCGTAGGTTCCGGGCAGATCGGGATGGCAGAATTGCCGGAGATCCTGCTGCCGGGCATGGCCCTGATGCTTCTGCCCCATGTAGGACGCCACCTGATGCAGACCCCGTTTCGTTCCCGTGCGCTGGACGTGCAGCTTGTGCTGCTGTCCCTGCCCGGTGCAGTGCTGGCCCTGCTGCCCCTGATCCCCGGTTATGGCTGGCTCTGCCGTTATCTTGACCTCTGGCCAGCCCTGACGCTGCTCTTTGTCCCCACAGCACTGGGGGCATGGATGATGGGCCTTGCCGGCAGCAAACGATTCTTGCTGGGCTGTCTGTTGCCGCCTCTCTTTGTGGCCGGGGGTATTGTGGGGCTGGAGAGTGACATCCCCAGCAGTGTGCTGGCCTCCCTGCCGTTGTGGGGGGTGGCCCTGAGTGCCTTGCTGGTGGCTGCCACCCGTGCCCCGTCAGTAAGGGACAGCGAAGAGAGCAGCAGGAACGCAGCAGCCGAGCCAGCCCCGACAGCCAATGACGCCTGTAATACGCATGGCAACGATGTCATTGCGCTGGAACAGCCGCTGGAGGAGGCAGGTGCACATCCCATGAATGATCCGGCCCTGCGCCTGATACCCGCAGCTACGGTGACACCTGCCGCTGCCACAGGGCATACGATGGGGCAGGGAGAACTTTCGCCGGCCTTCTGGGAGGCTGTGTTGCAAGAACCCCTGGACAGTATCCTGCATAATGGTGCGGCATTGGAGGGATGCTCCCTGCCACCGGCTGTGCGCAGCCATGCCGCTGCTATGGTAAGTGCGGCCCGTCAACTGGCACAAATCATTGCCGCGCCCGACAAGGGCCGAGAGGTAGGCAATGGCGGAGAGCCTTCCGGGGCGTTCAACCTGCAATACCTGATGCGCGATGTGCATGACGCCGTAGCCCCGGCAGCGGAAAGCGCGGGCATTGGGCTTGCGTGGTATATGCCGCCCCAGCTTACCCATATGTATGAGGGGGCGGCGGCCTCCTTGGGGGCAACCCTGCGGCTGCTGCTGGAAAGCGCGATACAGGCTACCTCACAGGGGGCTGTACACTTTTCGGTGCGCCCCAGGCCGGAAGGTGATACACCCGGCGATTTACTTTTTACCATTACCGATTCGGGCACGGGGCTACCGCCACAAGACCGCTCCATGCTGGGCCTGAGCCGCGCCTGGGAGATGGCGGGCAGACATGGCGGATCGCTGGGGGTAGAATGCGGGCCCAAGGGGGCGACCATCGCCTTTACAGTGCGTTTGCGCTCGCTTGAGCAGACTGATGCCGAATTGGCTGATGCCGAACAGCGTGAGCCACATGCCGACAGAAAGCAGAAGGCTGCGGAGGCTGCCCTGCCGCCCGTGGTCGTGGTGGCTCCTGAGGTTGCCCAACGGCAGCAAGTAGCCGCCATGCTGACTGACCTGCCCTGTCGCTGCGTAGAGGCCGCCAGCCTGGCTGATGCTGTGCCCGGGCAGGAGGGCTTCGTTCCCCTGCTGATCGTCCGGGGGCCAGAGGCAAGTCCTTCCGCTGCTGTCTGGATCAGACGGCTGGAAAATGGCAATGCTGCCTGTGCGCCCATCCCCGGCAAGGTACTGGCCATTACCCCAGATGACAGCCAGTGGGGTGATCTGGCCGATGCCGGCTTTACCCATGCCCTGGTGGAGCCTGTGGACGCAGCCGACCTGCGCCAGACCGTACGCGAAGTGCTGGCTGCCCTGACAGAGGTCGGGCAAGCTCCGGCTGGCAGCCGCCCCGCCGGACGTCCTCCGCTGCCGGATCTGTTCGGCCCGACAGAAGATGCCCCCAGCCCCCTCCAAATGCCGGATTTGACCGCCCTGCCGGATTTGATGCGCTTTGCCGAGGAACTGCACGCTTCCGGCAGCAGCAAGGCGGCAGCGGACGACCCGCTTGCCCTGAGCCTGAAGGCAGCCCCAGAGGCCGATGCCGGCCAAAGCCCGGCTTCCCGGCTTTCGGAACAGGAAGAGGCCGCCTTCATGGCCAGTGCCGGACTGGAAGGCCCCCTCTGGCTTGGGGAAGCCGATCCGGTACAGGACGCAGCCCCGCAGGTTCAGGCGAGCCCG
Source organism: Desulfovibrio sp. (assembly GCA_017415765.1). GTDB lineage: Bacteria > Desulfobacterota > Desulfovibrionia > Desulfovibrionales > Desulfovibrionaceae > Desulfovibrio. The sequence continues at coordinate 21,296 of JAFQED010000056.1, forward strand.
GAGCTGACATCGGCAGTGGCTGCGGCACAGGATGCCCGGCTGGAAACAACAGTGGAAGGGGCACAGGCAGGAGCGCAGGAAGCCAGCGAGGCGGCAGTCACGCTGGAAGACGCGAGTGTTGCGGACGTGCCAGCCAGCGAGGAAGCTGCTCTCGCAGCAAGTACGCCCCCGGCAGTTATGGCTGCCGATACGGTGGGGATACCTGAGCCTCAGCCGGAGGCTGGTTCTGTTCCGCTTGCTGACCCTGCCGAGACATTGGAAATGCCCTTGGCCATGGCGGACAGCCAGAGTGGGCAGAAACAGGCAGCCCCTCCCCTGGCAGAGCGTCTGGGGGCCACCATCGTCCCGGTGCGTGCCCCTGCCGACACAGCGCATCCCGCAGACGGTTTGCTGGAATGGGTGGGTGAGCCTATGCCCATTGCCGCCGGGCAGCCCCGTGAGGAGGCTGTGGCAATGCCCAGGGCTGTCCCGCAAGCCATGCGCTCTGGCAGCCCTGACAGGGCAGCCACCGCACAGGACAGCGCGCCCCGCAGCAGTGGATCAGGTTATACCAGCCCCAGTTTACGGCTTCCCGGTGAGTGGGTGGGGGAACCCATGCCCATTGTGCAGCCACAGCCCGCAGACCGGCCCGGATCGCAGGCAGGTACGCAGCAGACTCCCGCTTCAGTTGTGGCAGCAGCACCAGCCTCCTGTCCGGAAACGGCAACCGGCCCGGCCTTTGGCGTTGCAGCAGACCCGGCAGCTGGGGGCAGCTCGCTGATGGACTTTATCGTGGGGGCAACTCCGGTCAAAAAAGAACAGCCCCCGCTGCCTTCCCTGATTGGGGAGGTACCGCAAAGCAGCCCTGAGTCCGCAGGGGATGCGGGCGAGGAGGCAGATGCCAGGACAGCGACAGGGGCAGCACCAGCCATGCCGGAGACAGCTCCCAGCGATTCTGCCAGTCCCACAGCAGGGCAGCCTCGTCCTGCTCCTGTGACGTCCCCAGCGTCTCCCCCTCCGGATACAGCCATTGTGGAGCTGGTTGGACGGCTGGACGCGGCCATGGATGAGGCAAAGTTCGCCTTCAAGGCCAGACGGGCCTATCTGGTTGGCACTGCTGCCGGGCGTATTGCGGCC
>JAFQED010000057.1 GCA_017415765.1 Desulfovibrio sp.
ATAGGTGGTATAGGCTGAGTTTGGATAAGAATATGGATAAGCAACTGAGGTAGAAAGAACCTCAAAATTATCCGGTTCGGGGTCGGGAATCTTGCGATATGTATGTGAATTTAATGAAAAAGTGTCGTGAGAGACTTCAAGGTATGAATTATGAACTCCCTTGAAAATGGCAGTCGCTCTGGCGGACGCGCTTGTCCAGCTTCGCTGGGAGAGCGGACGCCCGCGCCGTAAGCAAGCGGGACTTGTCCAGCCCGCTGGGAAACCGCGCTTTTCCCGCGCTTGTCCCGCCATGCGGGGAAGCGTAGGCAGCGTGACGATTGAAACACAGAGTGTTTCAATCAAAAAATGCACTAAAGAACCCCAATTTGGGGGTAGAAATGAAGAAAGGGCTCATGTGCTGAAATTACACATAAACCCTTGAATTTATTGGAGCCAGCTAAGAGACTTGAACTCTTGACCTGCTGATTACGAATCAGCTGCTCTACCAACTGAGCTAAGCTGGCATGAGGAAACCTGTTTTCCGAACCAGGGTATAAATAGGGTAGAAAAAGGAAAAATGCAAGCCCTTTGTCCTCAAGCATCAGGGCAGACGTAGCTGGTTTCCCGTGCATAGGAAGCATTTGGCACTTGCCCAAAGGGGAGCAGCCCACACAGGCCCTCCCCTTTTGCTTTCTATGACTTATACTTGCTACACCTTGGCGGCGGTACGCAGGTCGGCCACGGCGTTGGTGGATTCCCAGGTAAATTCGGGCAGTTCGCGGCCAAAATGCCCATAGCAGGAGGTCTTGGCATAGATGGGCCGCTTGAGATCAAGGCGTTTGGTGATAAAGTAGGGACGCAGGTCAAAGACCTCACGCACGGCCCGCGTCAGCACTTCATCAGGAATTTCGCTACTGCCCTGCGAGGACACCAGCACACTCACAGGCTGGGCCACACCGATGCAGTAGGCTATCTGCACTTCGCAGACAGGGGCCAGGCCGGCCGCCACTACATTCTTGGCGATGTAGCGGCCCATGTAGGCACCAGAACGGTCAACCTTGGAGGGATCCTTACCGGAGAAGGCCCCACCGCCGTGGTGGCCGCTGCCACCGTAGGTGTCCTGGATAATCTTGCGCCCGGTCAGGCCGCAGTCTCCCATGGGGCCGCCCACCACAAAACGCCCGGTGGTATTGATAAAAATTTCGCAGTCCTTTTCATCAAAGTAGCCAGAGGGTTCCAGAACGGGACGGATGACCTCGCGCCGCACGGCCTCGGCCACGTCGTCCTGGCTTACATGGGCCGCGTGCTGGGTGGAAACCACCACATTATTGATACGCACGGGCTTGCCATCCTGATACTCAAAGGATACCTGGGTCTTTCCGTCGGGACGGAAGAAGTCCACAATGCCGTCCTTGCGCACCTTGGTCAGCCGCTGCGAAAGCTGATGCGCCCAGTAAATGGGGGCTGGCATCAGGGTAGCGGTTTCATTGCAGGCAAAACCAAACATCATGCCCTGGTCGCCCGCTCCCTGATCTTCAGGTGCGCTGCGCAGCACACCCTGGGCGATGTCCGGTGATTGGCGGTCAATGGAGGAAATGACCGCGCAGGTCTGCCAGTCGAAGCCCATTTCGGAGCTGTTGTAGCCAATCTCCTTGATGGTGTCACGCACAACGGTGGCAAAATCGGCGTAGCCACGGGTGCTGATCTCACCGGCAATAACGGCCATGCCGGTGGTCACAAGGGTTTCGCAAGCCACATGGGCATCGGGATCCTGTGCAAGGATCGTGTCAAGAATGGCATCGGAAATCTGGTCAGCCACCTTGTCAGGATGCCCTTCGGTGACGGATTCGGAAGTAAAGAAGTATTTGCCCTTGGTTTGCATGTCATGCTCCTTATACGCATTTTTGATTGAACCACTCTGTGTTTCAATCGTTACGCTGCCTACGCTTCGCGGGAAAAACGTGCTTTTCCCGCTTGCTGACGGCGCGGGCGTCCGCTCAGGCGTCCGCCAGAGCGACTGCCATTGTCAATGGCATATCGCTCTCAGCCTACCCGCGTTACGGGCGCAGCAGGATATTGTCAATAAGCCGGGCCTTGCCCATGCGTACCGCACAGGCCATAAGCGCGGGGCCGTCCGTGGTGTCCAAAGCAGCCAATGTCTGCGGATGCACTATGGAAAGATAGTCAAGCCGCCCCAGAGGCAAATGCCGTACCCAATGTGCAAGCACCGCATCCCGGATGACCGGCACGCGGTTTTCTCCCCCTTCCACAAGACTGCGGGCCAAGAGCAGCCCCTGCTGGATGTGCGGGGCCTGGGCGCGCTCCTCTGGCGAAAGGTAGACGTTGCGGGAGGAAAGTGCCAGCCCGTCCTCCTCACGCACCGTGGGACGGGACTCGATGCGTACCGGCAGGTTCAGGTCACGCACCATGCGCCGGATGATGGCCTGTTGCTGCCAGTCCTTTTGCCCGAATACGGCCACATCGGCCTGGCTCAGCATAAACAGCTTGAGAACCACCGTGCAGACCCCGCGAAAATGGATGGGCCGACTTTGCCCGCACAGACCACGGGCCAGCTCCGGCACTTCCACCCAGGTGGCGTGATCCGCAGCGTACATACTGCCCGGTTCCGGCATGAAGAGAGCATCGGCCCCCAGCTCACGTGCAATGGTGGCATCTCGCTCGGCATCACGCGGGTAGGCGGCAAGGTCTTCATCCGGACCAAATTGTGCAGGGTTCACAAAAAGGCTGACCACCATCCGGCGGGCAAGCCCACGCGCATGGCGCATCAGATCCATGTGTCCGGCATGGTAATAGCCCATGGTGGGTACAAGGGCGATGTCATCACCTGCCGTATGCCACTGGCGACACAGAGCCGCCAATTCTTGTGGAGAAGTTAATATCTGCATATCAAGGTATTGAGATATAATCAGTGACCGGATGTTTATACACGCCCGGCTCTTTCTTGTAAAGAGGCAGACGTAAACCCAAACTTACCGGGCAACCTGCACCATGGACACCCCGCCATGCCATTGGCCTTGCCTCACCCCCGTTCACAAACATAACCCGACCTTGACCACGGGCCGGGCTTGCGGGCATAACAGGCCGCAGGAGGCCCACCATGCTCAAACCCTTCTATCAGGGCAAGCTCGACACCTTCTGCGCCATCTATGCCGTGCTGAACGGCCTACGCCTTACCCACGGTATCCGTGTCTCACGGGCGCGTGACATCCTCAATGAAACCTTGCTGGCCCTGGCCGCCACTCCAGAGGCATTCCGCGCCGTACTGGAACAAAAAACCGACTATCTCCATTTGGTGGACGGCCTTTTGCGCGCTCAAAGCCGGGCCTTCCCCCTGGAAGTCATTCGCCCCTTCGAGCAGAGCCAGCCTCCGCCGGAGGAGCTTTGGCAGACCTTTCGACAGTGGCTTATCCCCGGCGCAAAACGGGCTGCCATCTTTCGCTTTACCCGCAGCATGTCGCCTGATGTGCCGCCGCTCAACCGCCACTGGACCACCGCCGACCGCATGGATGACGAGATCCTGCACCTTTTTGACTGTAGCCACGAGGCCGAGGCCATCCTCAACATCCGCAAGGACAGCTTTGTAACCCGGCCTGAGGCTGTCACTGCTGGTCGGCTGCTCTGCATCCTGCCGGAAAGTGTGCGCTTTTTGCGTCTGCCGTTCTGAGTAAGCACGTAAAGCATAGAAGAGGGCCGCCCCAATGGGGACGGCCCTCTTCTATATTCCGAAAGGCGTTACAGCCTAGCTGTTTTCGCTTTCCTCAAACTTCTGCTTGAGCAGATCGCCCAGGCTCTGGCCGGATTCCTGCGGGCCAGCGTGGAATTCCTTGGGCTTGCGCTCTTCTTCATCCCGTATCTGCTTGATGGAAAGACCCAGGCGGCGTTCCTCTGCACTGACATGGATGACCTTGGCCTGGATCTCCTGCCCTTCCTTGAAGGATTCGGCCGGAGCCTTGACCTTTTTGCCGGAAAGTTCGGAAACGTGCACCAGCCCTTCAATGCCTTCTTCCACTTCCACAAAGAGGCCGAAGTCGGTGATATTGGTCACCGTACCGGTAACGGTGCAGCCCACGGGGTAGGTGGCAGGCACATGGCCCCACGGGTCATCACGCAGCTGCTTGACACCCAGGGTGAACTTTTCGTTTTCCTGATCCACGGTCAGCACCTTGGCCTGCACGATGTCACCGACCTTGTACAGCTCGCTGGGATGGCGCACCTTCTTGGTCCAGGAAATGTCAGAGACATGGATAAGGCCGTCAATACCGTCCTCGATACCGATGAACATACCGAATTCGGTGATATTCTTGATAGCACCTTCAAGGATGGTTCCTTCGGGGTACTTTTCGGCCACCAGTTCCCAGGGATTGGGCCGCACCTGCTTCATGCCGAGGCTGATGCGCTTCTTTTCGCCATCCACGCCAAGGATGACCACTTCCACTTCGTCACCGGTATGCACCATCTGGGAGGGGTGGCGCAGCTTGCGCGTCCAGGACATTTCGGAGATGTGTACAAGACCTTCCACACCGGCTTCCAGTTCCACAAAGGCACCATAATCCACAAGATTGGTGACCTTACCTGTGCACTTGGCACCTTCGGGGAAGCGGGCAGAAATATCCTGCCACGGGTCGGGCACAAGCTGCTTGAGGCCCAGCGAGACCTTGTTGTTTTCGCGATCAAAGGAGAGCACTTTCAGGGTCAGATCCTGACCCATAGTGATCATTTCCTTGGGATGGCGGATGCGCTTCCAGCTCATGTCGGTGATGTGCAGCAGCCCGTCCAGCCCGCCAAGGTCAACAAAGACGCCGTACTCGGTGAGGTTCTTGGCCTTGCCCTGCACGATCTGGCCTTCCTCAAGGGTACGCAGCAGTTCCTGCCGTTTGGAATCGCGTTCTTCCTCAAGCAGCACACGACGCGAAACGATCACATTGCTGCGACGGCGGTTGATCTTGAGTACGCGGAACTCGAATTCCTGATTGACCAGGGCATCCATGTCAGGCACGGGGCGCAGATCCACATGCGAACCGGGCAAAAACGCCTCTACCCCGCCGATGTCCACAGTGTAACCGCCCTTGATGCGGCGCACGATATGGCCCTTGATGACCCTGTTGTTTTCCTGCACGTCTTCAAGCTGGTCAAAGACCTGCATGCGCTTGGCCTTCTCAAAGGACAGGGTGATGGTGCCGTCCATTTCGTTCTTGCGAACTACATAGACGTCCACCTTGTCGCCCACGCTGACAACGAGGTTGCCGGCCGCATCGCGAAATTCTGCCGCAGGAATCTGCCCTTCGGACTTGAAGTTCACATCCACCAGCACGCTGTCTTCATTAACGCGGACGATCTCGCCCTTGGTGATAGAGCCTTCCTCAAGGTCGCCAAAGTCAGGATTGAGGTAGTTTTCGAGGGCACTGCCGAAATCAATTTCGTCGTGCCCGGTTTCCTTGTCTGCCATGTTCCCAAGCCTCCACAAAAAATTTCCCTTCCCAAAAAGGGGTTTGAATAATTAGCAGGAAAGAACATGGAACACAAGAAAAATCTCTTGTCCGTTTCCCCTGGCCGGTGCAGCCCGCAGTGCAATGCGCGGGACTTTCCCATAAAAGAGACCCCATCCTTCAGGATGGGGTCTCTGTTTGCAAACAGCCGTACCAGTGCAGACTGTTTTCTGAAGTGTTAGAAGCCGAAGCCGTCGGAGTTGGCACCGGAGGAGCCGAAACCGAAGTCATCGGGCACACTGTTTTCTTCGGCCGGGGCAGCATCTGCCTCAGCAGCACCGGCGGCACCGGCAGCTACGCCACCAACCACCATGCCCTTGAGGCCGTCCTTGATGGCGTCCTTGATGTTCTGCATCAGGTCATCATGGCTGATGGCCACCTTACCCTGATATTCGGCAACCTGACGGCGCAGCCCGCCCATATCGGCGTTGAGGGTCTTGATCTTGCCTTCAAGCTCGTCCACCTTCTTCTGCAGGACTTCAGCCTGTCCCTGCCAGGGTTCAAGCTCCTGAACGCGCTTTTCCAGTTCCACACAGGCTGCCGTCTGGGCAGCCAGGCTCTTGTCGCTTTCAGCCAGCCAGTCCAGCACCTTGGCGGTCATGGCCTTGGTAGGGCCATCCATGGGGGTAAGGGAGATATTGGCACCCAGGCTCTTGCTGGCACGGGCCACAAAGGCGTTCCAATCCTGTCCCTCGTTCCATTCCAGTTCCAGAAAACGGGGATACCAGCGGGCCAGCCAGCTCGCGGCAAACGGGGCAACGGCCTTGGCGCAACAGTCGCAGCCAATGCTACGCCCGGCCACATAACCGGCCAGATCTTTCACATCCACGCCTTCCTTGCCCACAACGAGGGCCAGCACGGATTCTACGGAAAACACTTTGCGATTGCTATCAGACATGGCGGCCTCCTCCTCGGAGATCGATTTTGTTGATTCGTTTACACCCGGCTGCAACTAGCGCCCGTACATCCGCACATAGACCAGAGCCGCCGTGCGATAGACGAAGTGCCCCAGCTTGGACCACGGCAAGTAGGCAAAGAGCATCCAGACAAAGACCAGATGCAGGTAGTACACCACGAAGGCCGGTTCGATGACATCAGCCAGACGCAGGCACTGGGCCAACACGCCAGTGACGGCCACCAGCCAGATGATGCCCAGCAGATACCAGTCATAGTAGCTGGAGACCTGCTTTGCCGGGTTGAGGCACATGCGCCGCCAGGTCAGGACAGCAAGGCCAGCCAGCAACATCAATGCGCCGATGTTGGCCAGGATCTTGACCGGGAAGGTCAGCGGCATGGGCGTTTCGATCTTGATCATCGGAATGACCTTGCCGCCCCAGTGACCAATGGCCACCACTGCCGTCACAAAGGCCAGGATGCAGAAGCTGTACACCAGCAGCATGTGCCCGTTCTTGCGATTGGGCGCACTTTTTTGTGTTGCCGGGCCGTCATCGCAATCATCAAACTTGCGGTGGGTGATGACTTCATCCCACAGAACGTCCCAAAGATGCCAGATCCAGCTCTTGGTTTTACCGATAACGGTCAACCCGCCTTCGGGCTTGAACATGGCCCAAAGTTTCATCACGCCGCGCATCAGGATGAAGCAGGCCCCGAAGAAGGTCAGCATGAAGATGGGGTCAATGGTGTAGTCACCATAGAATATCTGACCAAAGACGATACGGCCGTTGGCAGCGCGGGGGAACCATTCACCGCCATTGTAACCGGCGCGGATCCACCAGACCACCAACCAGAGAAGAGCTGGGATGGCAAAGAGGAAGGGCAGGCCGGAGGGCTTGCTCATCCACTTGCCAATGATGGAGGGCGAGGTCAGATCCTTGTAGATAACGTTGCGGGCTGCGGCCATCATGTCTGCGGGCTTGGCCCCACGCGGGCAAAGGTCGGAGCAGTTGCCGCAGTTGTGGCAAAGCCAGAGATCCACATCGGCTTGCAGCTTGTCCTTGAGGCCCCACGAAGCCCAGACCATTTCCTTGCGCGGATAGGGCGCATTGGCCGGGGCCATGGGGCAGGCCACGGAACAGGTGGCGCACTGGAAGCACTTTTTGAGGGATTCGCCCCCGGCTTCCGTCAACGCTCTGGTAAATTCCGTATCCGGTTTGAGTGTACACTGTGCCATTGCTGCCATCCTCCTACATGCCCTTGAACGGGTTGGGGCCCATGGCCGTGATGCGGGCCACGAAACCGTCAATAAGGTCGGGCACCTTGTCATATTCGTCGATGGCCACTTCCATCTGCTCCACGCGTTCGGGCTGTACGCCAAGGCGGTTCAGCGTCTCGGCAATGTTTTCCTTGCGGCGGTTGCAGATTTCGGAACCCTTCACAAAGTGGCACTGGTAGTCATCGCCGTATTTGCAGCCCAGCAGCATGACGCCGTCAAAGCCCTTGCTCATGGCATCGGACACCCAGATAGCGTTGACCGAACCAAGGCAGCGCACCGGGATGACACGGCAATAGGGGCTCCAGGACTTGCCACGCGCACCGGCCATGTCCAGTGCGGGATAGGCGTCGTTTTCGCAGGCCAGGATCAGGATGCGCGGGCCTTCCTTCTTGAAGTCCTTGGGCACCTGCACTTCGCGGATCATGGAACCGATCTGGTCGATATTGTAGTTGGCAAAGGAGATAACGCGCTCAGGGCAGGCACCAAAGCAGGTACCGCAGCGGCGGCAACGTGCCGGATTGGGCTTGGGTGTGCCTTTTTCGTCATCGTCCAGTGCGCCGAAGGGACATTCCTCGGTGCAGCGTTTGCACTGGGTGCAGCGCACAAAGTTGAACACCGGGTAGGACGTGTCACCCGAACGCGGATGCACGGCCACGCCATGTCCTGCCGCTTCGATGCACTGCACAGCCTTGAGCACGGCACCACGAGCATCTTCCTCACAGGCATCCATGGTCTGGGGCTGGCGTACGCAACCGGCGGCATACACGCCGGTACGCCGGGTTTCGTACGGGAAGCAGATGTAGTTGGAGTCGGCAAAACCGTCAAACAGTTCCAGATCCGGGAAGTCCGGCCCCTGACGGTAGTCAAAACCAACGGTCACTTCCTTGGCCGTGGTGGGTACCAGGCCCGTGGGCAGTACCACCATGTCCACATCCAGATCAAAATCCATACCCAGCAGGGTATTTTTGCAGGCCACCACCATGTGGCTGCCAGCGTCCCGGATCTCGGTCACATCGGCCTTGGTCATCATCAGGCCCAGCCGATCCTGCATCTGCTTGTAGAAGCGTTCAAGGATGCCGGGAACCGTCATGTCCTTGTAGAGGATGAAGGTCTGGGTGGCATCATTGGTCTTTTCGCAAATGGTATTGGCAAGGCGCAGCATACCAACGCTGTTGACCGCATTGGAATAGCGCAGGTGCTTGATGCTTTCCAGGTCGGACTTGACAAAGCCCTTGTCTTCGCCTTCCGCAGGAGCAGCAGCTTCGCCGTCAGCGGCTTCGGTGGCTTCGGCTTCTGCAGCAGCCTTGCTGATGGCTTCTTCGGCAATGGTGGTGTCCAGCACAAAGGCAATACGGCGGGCCGTCACCTGACCGGTCAGCAGCAGCTTGCCGAATTCGGCAGCGTGAACCACCTTGGGGTTCTGGCCAAGGCCCATGCTTTCAAGATACTTGCTTTCCAGCGGCTTCCAGCCGGTGGCAAGCACCACGGCACCCACCTGAACCGTTACCGGGCCGCCTTCACCTGCGATAACGGCCGTAAATTCGCCGGGCTGGCCTTCCAGCTTTTGCATGACGGCATTGCAGTACACCGTGATACGGGCATCGGCGGTGACGGCCTTGATCTTGTCGCCCACATTGGTGGGCTGCTTGTCCGTCCACGGCGAAGCAAGGGGAGACCCCACAGGTATATTGTTGGCTGCGCCACCAAGCTGGGCTGCCTTTTCTACCAGCACCACCTCATAGCCGGTGGCAGCGGCTTCCATGGCTGCGGTAAGGCCAGTCCAGCCACCGCCTATCACCAGGATACGCGGCACACTGGTAATGGCAGCAGAATCCGGCACTTCACTCTTTTGCAGCTTGACCACGCCCATGTTCACATAGTCACGGGCCATGATGGTCAGCAGTTCGGGAGCCTCCGTACCCACGGGGCTGTTGTCGGGATTCTTGTAGGCCTGCACGCACTGTTCACGCAGGTTGACGTGTTCCACCTGCACGGGGAAGCGGTACAGATCACCATCCACACGCGGCGATGCGCCGCACAGCAGAACGCCGTCCAGCCCTTCGGATTCGATGTCAGCGGCAATGCTCTCCACCGCCTTGGCCAGCAGCGGCACGACCCTGACCACCGGGGTCAGATCGCCCCACTTGTCACGGGTCTGCGCGGCAAGGGCTTCTACATCAAGGCCACCGCCGATATTTTCCAGGTCAAAATAGACGCCAATTTTACCGGCCATGCCGCCTACCTCCCTTTCACCGTTTGCACCGCCTTCAGGGCGGCGGCTGTGCCGGACTGCGCCGTGCGCGTCACATCCAGGGGCATGTAGGCGCAACCAGCTGCAAAGATACCGGCTTCCTCGCCACCGGCGATAAAGCCTTCTTCGTCCAGCGGCAGGGGCAGCGGCAACTTGTCAGTGGCCAGAGAGGGCTGCATACCCGTGGCCAGCACAACGAGATCATAATCCAGAGTGAGCTTTTCACCACGCACGGCGTCTTCCACTGTCAGGCGCACACGGTCGCCCTCGGCCTGACAGGCATCGGCCACCTTGCCCTTGACCAACTGGACATTGGGCATGGCCTTGACCTTGTCGAGAACATTGACGTAACGCCCAGGGGCGCGCAGGTCGATGTAGTAGATGGTGACGCGAGTGTTGGGATATTGCTCAGCAATATACAGGCTCTGCTTGAGCGAGGCCATACAGCATATGTAGGAGCAGTAGTTGAGATGGTTCTGGTCGCGCGAACCAGCGCACTGCACAAAAGCCACCTCTTGCGGGGCACGCCCGTCAGTCGGACGCACGATACGCCCGGCCGTGGGGCCAAAGGGCGAGGCCAACCGTTCCAGCTGCATGTTGGAAACGCAGTTCTTGACATTGCCCGCACCCAGATTTTCCAGACGGGTCACGTCATACGGCTTCCAGCCGGTGGCCACAACAATGGCCCCGACCTTCAGCTCGATGTCACGCGCTTCGGCATTAAATTCCAGAAACTTGTTGCCGCCGATGCGGGCAGCATCAGCCTTGGAAAGGGCCGACTTGTCCAGCACATAGCGGGCGGGGTAGGCAAAGGGCATATCCTTGTAGAGGGCCTTGCGCCCTGCCAGGCCCAGTTCAAACTCGCTGGGGACCTGCCCTTCAAGGGAGGAGGCCAGCAGACTGAAATCCACATTGTGCGGAGCTGTACCACGCGGGGCCAGCCGCACCGTAACGGTGTAATCACCCTTGCACCCAGCCAGGCCGGTCACTTCGGCCAGGGTCAGGCACTTGATGCGGGGGTTCTTCCTGATGCGCTGGAACTGGATTTCCAAGCCGCAGGAGGGGGGACAAAGTTTGGGGAAATACTTGTTGAGCTGGGCTACACGACCGCCGAGCCACGGCGTTTTTTCGACGATATAGACGTCATGGCCCAGTTCCGCCGCTTCAATGGCGGCTGTAAGGCCTGCAAAGCCGCCGCCCACGACGAGAATGGCATTGGACATCCTTGATATCCTCCTGCATTAGAGCTTTTTTTGATCGAAACACGCTGTGTTCCAATCCATACGCTGCCTGGGCTTCCCAGAAGCGGCAGCCATCGCCCAAAGGGCTTACGGATGGCCTCAGCCATCCCATTGACTGGCTGGTACATCAGGCCAGTATGTCGTTGGCGGAGCTTTCTGTAGTACAACTGCCAACGCAAAACGCAGTTCTTCCATCTTCCGATGCTGCTGCCGTCTGCCGTAGCCTTTTGCGTTGCAGCAACGTGCCGCTACGGCCTTGGTACACGTTTTCGCAGTCGCCAGGGCGGATCCCGTTGTAGCGGTGATCCGCGCCAGCATAACGGCTGGACTACCCCACCGTAAGAAAAAAGAGGGCGGAACAAGCCCCGCCCTGAACTGCGATCGACCGGCGCAGGGCATATACCCCGCAGGGCCATCGAATGGGGGCGGCCCGAGGGCCGCCCCCTGATTGTCGATTCCGCCGATTAGTCGGGGATGATCTGGTAGTAGGGCTTCTTGAAGATCTTGGTCTCGCCGGTGGCGGGATCATACTTGGAGTTCACGAAGCACTTCCACTTGCTGTCATCCAGACCCATGAAGTCGGCGCGATAGTAGAAGCCGGGGTAACGGGATTCTTCGCGGAAGGCGATGTGCTGCATGTGCAGACGCACCGTCCAGAGGCGATGGTAGTTTTCCCAGCAGCGCAGCAGTTCGTGCAGGTCACGGGCAGCCAGCTTCAGGGAGTCTTCTTCCATCATGCCAAGCAGGTCGAAGCCGGTATCCAGCAGGGCCTGCGAGGTGGTGTAGTAGGTGCCCACGCCACCGCCGTATTCGTCGGTGCACTTCACGAGACGCATCATGAAGTTCTTGGGCGTGATGTAGTTGGGGTTCACCACGGGGTCGGTGGAGGCATCCTTGCCGGCCAGGTAGTTGTAGTAAGGACGGTAGATGAGCTGCTTCAGTTCATCGGCCGTTTCCTTGAATTCAGGGGCGAAGTCCTTGTGGTCAACGCACCAGCGCACCATCTGCTTGCCAGCGATACGGCCTTCGGCGTGCGAACCGGAGGAGAACTTGTGGCCGGAAGCACCAACGCCGTCAGCGCAGGTGAAGAGGCCTTCAACGGTAGTCATGCGGTTGTAGACCTTACCGTTGCTGGCGCGCACCTTGTAGTCTTCAGGCACCCAGGCTTCGTCGGGCCCGGAAACCCAGATACCGCAGCAGCCGGAGTGCGAACCGAGCAGGTAAGGCTCGGTGGGCATGATTTCGGAACCGCGTTCTTCGGGAGCGGTGTTGGTGGCGGCCCACAGGTTGGCCTGACCAACGCACATGTCGAGGAAGTCTTCCCAGGCTTCGGATTCAAGATCCTTCTGCTGTTCTTCGGTCAGGGTGGCGAAGGTGGTCAGCAGGGCGGTCTTGGTGTCCATGTAGATGGGGCCGCGGCCTTCGCGCATTTCGCGAAGCATCATGTGGTTACGCAGACAGGTGGGGATAACGTGACCCTTGGCGTAGCCGCGATCTTCGTAGGGCTTGAGCATGGCCTTGTTGGTGGCGCAGTAGTCTTCGCCCTTGGAGTTGGTGGCCTTGGCCTTGAAGAGCAGGAACCAGGCACCCACCGGGCCGTAACCGTCCTTGAAGCGGGCGGGCACGAAACGGTTTTCCATCATGGTCATTTCGGCACCGACCTGGGCACACATGGTGTAGGTAGAACCGGCGTTCCACACGGGATACCAGGCGCGGCCCATGCCTTCACCGGTGGAGCGGGGACGGTACACGTTCACTGCGCCGCCAGCGGCCACCATAACGGTGTTGGCTTTGAAGATGTGCACTTCGTTGGCACGCAGGTTGAAGCCCACGGCACCAGCGATGCGGTTGGGGGTGTTCTTGTCAAGGAGCAGCTTCACGATGAAGATGCGTTCCATGATGCGGTCTTCACCCAGGGCATTCTTGGCAGCTTCGGCCACGATGCACTTGTAGGATTCACCGTTGATCATGATCTGCCAGCGGCCGGAACGCACGGGCTTGTCACCCTTGCGGAGGCTCTTGCCAGCGGCCTTGGCATCGGCACCGTTCATGTTGTGGCCATCGTCACCCTTGATCCAGCAGGGCAGACCCCAGTCTTCAAACAGGTGCACGCTGTCGTCAACGTGACGGCCCACGTCGAAGATAAGGTCTTCGCGCACGAGGCCCATCAGGTCGGTACGAACCATGCGGACATAGTCGTCAGCGTTGTTTTCACCCAGGTAGGTGTTGATGGCGGAAAGGCCCTGAGCCACGGCACCGGAGCGTTCGAGGGAGGCCTTGTCGCACAGCACCATCTTCAGACCATGCTTGTCGCCCCAGCGTGCGGCTTCATACGCCACGCCGCAGGCACCCATGCCGCCGCCCACGATGAGCATATCAACGGCATGTTCTTTCACTTCGGGTTCGCTGATGGCTACGCCCTTGTTCACTTCCTTAACGGGAATCATCGGCATAATGGTTTCTCCTTATCGCACTGACGGTTGTGGGGGCCTAGCGGCCGAGTTCCATGTAGCTGGCGACCTTGTCGGCCTCGGTCACATCGAACTTCTTGCCCAGAACTTCCTTGGGAGCGGCCAGGGCCTGTTCGGTGAAGAGCAGTTCGTCTTCCAGGTTGCCGCCTTCGGGATGCCCTTCATAAGGCTTGATGGAGCCTTCGGGCGTGGTGCGAATGGGGAACTTGAAACGCTTGACGTTGCCATTGCGGAACTTGACCGTCCACATGATGGAGTCGGCAGAGCGCATGGGGATACAGGTGCCGCCCATGGGCGCGAAGTCCGCGTAGGGGCGGGCAGTGATGGCACCCTGCGGGCAGATTTTCACGCAGGAATAGCATTCCCAGCACGCATCGGGTTCCTGGTTGTAGGCCTTCATTTCCTCGGGGTCGAGGATCATGAGGTCGTTGGGGCAAATGTACATGCAGGCCGTCTTTTCGCCACCCTTGCAGCCGTCGCATTTGGACGGATCGACATACGTCGGCATACGTATCCTCCAACTTAAAAGAGTTAAAATTTTGCAGCCCACCTGGTGGACGTGAAAACAGCACACAGGGGGTTCGCTTGTGTTTTTGGTAACAAGCTATGGGTATTTGCGTCAAGCCCTGTTCAGAAAAAATCTCGGCAGAGCTGCGTTGTTTATCTATTTTTGTTAATAAAATCAGCTAATTATGTGGACAAAAATTTTGCAGCCCATTTTACCTCCCCGGCCCCCCCAAGCTGTACGGCTTGCACCGGAGGGCGTTTCGGGCTATCAGCTTTGTCACGCTACTTTCAAGGGATAGACATGAGCGACTTCAAGCAAGAAACGCGTCCCCGCCGTCCGCTGCGCGAGGTGGTGGCCGATATTGACCGCGATATTTTGCGGATGCTGCTGCGCCGCCACAACCTGTTGGACAAGATGCGCAACAGCAAGGGTTTTCTGGAACCGACAGAAGAAAAGCTCCTGCGCCAGTCGTGGGAGGCAGCAGCGGCACGCATCAGCCATGACCCGCGCCTGACGGTTCGCCTTTTTTCCCTGTTGCAGGAAGTGGAGTTCATTCCCCGGCCCGCCCGTGCCGAGGATGGGGACGAAGCTGCCCCCCCTGCGGAAACCCAGCGCACAGCCTTTAACCTGGCCCCGCCACTCAAGCCCGTGCGGCTGGAGCTGACCGCCCCGCAGGAACGCCGGGCCAGTCAGGCCATGCTCATGCTGGCGGCGGGTTCTGGTCAGGCCCTGCGGCTGGCCCCCTGTTTGCTTGACGACGCTACCGTGGATCAGGTCAAGGCACTGGCCCAGATGGGGGCAGCCGTTACCCGTGAGGAAAATGGCGTTACGGTGCGGGCCTCACGCCCCCTGGAATGTCCCGACAAGGTGCTGCATGTGGGGAGCTGTGCGTGGAATTTCTTTCTCCTGCTGGCCTTCTACCTTGGGCGTCCTTCGCGGGCCAGGTTTTCTGGCGAGGCCGAGCTGAAGCTGGCCGACCTTTCGGCAGTGCGCCGCTTCCTGCCGCAGATGGGTGCGCGCCTGACGCATGTGGTGCCCAAAAGCGATGGTCTGCCCGTACGCATAGAATGTTCCGGCATTTTGCCCGATCACGTCACCTTTCCAGCCGAAGCCCCGGCCGAGCTTGCCGAAGCCATCCTGCTGGCAGCTCCTTTTTATGACAGGGCCATCAGCCTTGAGCTGGGTGGGCATCCCTGCCACGCAGGAATCTGCGCCCACATCCTGCCACTGTTGCAGCAAGTTGGTGCCGATGTCAGCCAAAACGGGACATGCGTGCGTGTGGCCCCTGCCCCTCTCCTGCTGCAAGAGGAACCGGATCTCCCGATAGAGCCGGAGCTGGCTGCAACCTTGCTGGCCCTGCCCCTGGCCCTTGGCGGCAAGACCCGCCTTGGGGGGCACTGGCCTCAGGACAAGGCTGCAGCCCCTGCTCTTGCCATGCTGCGTGGCCTTGGCCTTGCGCTGGAAGAACGTGGCGGGCACATCACGGCCTCGGCCTCTGCCCCGCTGGGCAGCGTGAACTTTACCCCTCCGGCCGACTGTGGCCCGCACTGGCTGCCGCTGGCCTCTGCCCTGGCTGCTCTGGTGACCCTGCGCGGTGGCAAGGCCGGTCTGCCTGTCAGTGACGAAAGCAGGAATGACGAAACGGGACACCATCTGGACGGCTTTTTGCTGGCTTGCGGACTGGAGCGGCAGGAAGACGGCAGCCTGGCCAAAAAGGATCAGAATACGGCAGAGGGTGGCAACAGTGGGCCGGCCTCGATCGGCTGGAATGCCCCCTCCCCGGCCTGGGCACTGGCCCTGGCACTGGCCGCCTGTGGGCGCGATGCCCGGCTGAACCCGGCCAAGTCCGGCTTCAAGCTGGGGAATCCCGGTATCATGATGCAGCTGTATCCGGCTTTCTGGGCCTTGTACAATGCCCTGCCTGAACCGGCAGAAAAGCGTCCCCGCACAGAAGATGCTCCTGCCCCTGCGCGACGGCGCATCCGTACCAGAGCGGTGGCTGTGCCGCCGGAATTACCGGAAGAGGTGTAGCAGCTTGGGGGGGAGGGCAAGGCTCTTCCCTTTGCCCTCCCCTTTCTTGTGAGTAAAAGAACGAGCTTGTAAAATAGTGTACGGTACGGGTCTGTTTGGCAAGCATGCCTGTGCCCACAAGACACAAAAAACCCCGTCTGCATGGCAAACGGGGCATGGCTGCACAGGGCAGATCTACGTTTGGATGGGTGGATATTTTCTATCCGCCCCTGTTCAAAAACTATTCCTGGGAGAACTGGAACACCCGCACCATGAGCGGTTGCACGTTGTCACGCCCATAGGCACTGACCACAAAGCCGTAGCGACCGCTTTGCCCCGGCGGAGGACACGGCCCACGATAAAACTGGGTCAACGCGCCTTCAGGGATGATACCGCTGCCGTCTTCTTGCCAGACGCCGCCGCCAAGGAGCTTCTCTCCATCGGCGAGGTATTCCAGCAAACGTACCTGGTAAGAACGCGTACCCTGTGGCATATTTTCCACATGTATCTCCGGTGAGATGCGTGAACAACGATGCACATCGCGCAGGTCGATGGAAAGGGTCATGCCCTCAGGGGTGGTATCCACCTCCCTGGAGGAGCAACCGCCCAGCATCAGGGCGGCACACAGGGTCATCAGGAAGAGCCGGGCCACCCCGGCGGTATGTTTCAAAAGCATTCGGGCCTCCATCTGGTATGCTCGACTGCCATAACATAGCCTATCACAAGGGCAAAGACAACAGCAAAGCGTGTAGCAGGAGGAGATATGTCGATACTTGCCAGCAGTGTCCAGGGATATATGGGAAATTCCTCATGGATCCGCCGGATGTTTGAAGCCGGGGGGCAGCTCAAGGCCAAATACGGCGCGGAGAATGTCTATGATTTCAGCCTTGGTAACCCTGACCTGCCCGCACCCGCACCCGTAGGCGAGGCCCTGCGGGAGCTGGCCGGGCGCGCCCATGAACCCTTTGCCTTTGGCTATATGCCCAATGGGGGTTTCCCCTGGCTGCGCGAACAACTGGCCGCCCACCTCAGCACAGAACAGGGCGTCAGGCTGCACGCCGAAGATGTTTTGTTGAGCTGCGGCGCGGCCGGGGCACTCAATGCCTTTTTGCGGGCCGTACTTGACCCCGGTGAGGAAATGCTCTCCTTCGCGCCCTATTTTGTGGAATACGGCTTCTATGTGGCCAACCACGGTGGCGTCTTCAAAAGTGTCATGAGCAAGCCCGACACCTTCGCGCCCGACCTGGCCGCACTGGAGGCTGCCATCACCCCAAAAACCCGCGTGGTGCTGATCAACTCGCCGCACAATCCTACCGGGGCAGTCTATACGGCAGCCGACCTGCGAGAGCTGGCCGCCCTGCTGGAACGCAAGAGCCAACAGTATGGCCGTCCCATCTGGCTGGCCTCGGACGAGCCATACCGCTTTTTGGCCTATGACGGGGTGGAAGTCCCCTCGGTGCTGCCGCTCTACCCCTATGCCATAGCCCTCAGCTCCTTCTCCAAGAATCTTTCCCTGCCCGGCGAGCGGGTAGGCTATCTGGCCGTTTCTCCCGACCTGCCGGAAAAGGAGGAGCTCATGGCCGGGCTGACCCTGACCAACCGTATCCTCGGCTACGTCAATCCGCCGGTTATCGGCCAGCATGTAGTAGCCAAAACCCTGGGTAGCCAGGTCGACCTTGCTGTCTATGCGGCCCGGCGCGAAGCCATGGGTGAAGTGCTGCGGGCCGGCGGCTATGACTTCCAGATGCCGGCCGGGGCATTTTACTTCTTTCCCAAGGCACCCGGCGGGGACGATGTGGCCTTTGTCAACGCCCTTCTGGACGAACGGGTGCTGGCCGTACCGGGCCAGGGCTTTGGATGCCCGGGGCATTTCCGGCTGGCCTTCTGCGTGGACACAAAGGTCATCCGCGCGGCGGCAGACGGCTTTGCCAGGGCACGCGCCAAGTTTGCCTGATCCTACGGCAGACAGCAGCCCGCCAACAGCCATACAGGCATGCAGGATCGACAGGCAAGGTTGGCACACATCCTGCTTTATCCAGGGCGGAGAGGAAGAAATTTCCTCTCTGCCCCTTTTTTGTCAATGCGCACGAAGCATGAACAGGCTGGGGCATTTTTGAGGAGGCAAACATGAACTCCGCACTGTTCATCGGCGCGAGCGGTATGAAGGGCCTGAGCCAGGGCTTACAG
Source organism: Desulfovibrio sp. (assembly GCA_017415765.1). Taxonomy (GTDB): domain Bacteria; phylum Desulfobacterota; class Desulfovibrionia; order Desulfovibrionales; family Desulfovibrionaceae; genus Desulfovibrio. The sequence goes on from JAFQED010000057.1 coordinate 18,328, forward strand.
GTCACCACCAATAATATCGCCAATGTCAGCACGCTTGGCTACAAGCAGCAAAGTATCCTTTTCTCTGACCTGATCTATGCCTCGCAGGGCAATCTGGGCAGCGGCTGGGAATCGCAGGAAGACTCCAAGGTCGCTCTGGGCCAGACTGGCATGGGCGTCCAGGTTGACACTATACGCACCCTGTTCAACCAGGGCAATTTTGAGTCCAGCAATACAGTCAGTGATCTTGCCATCAACGGCAAGGGATTCTTTCAGGTCAGCGATGACGAAAGTGGCGCACTCTACTATACCCGAGCCGGGGATTTTCGGGCAGACGAGGCGGGCGTACTGCGAAACCCGTCTGGACTGGCCCTCAACGGCTATCAGTATGATGCCAATGGCACGCGCAGCAATACCCTGTCCAGCGTGACCATCGACAAGTTCAGCGTCATGCCGGCCAAGGCGACCAGCAGCGTGAGCCTGACCCTTAATCTGGATCCGGCAAACGACAACGTGACTGACGCTCAGAACCCCTATTTCAGCCTGCTGGGCAGCTATGATGCCACCCAGACTGTTCCCCTTGCCAGTGATGCCTACAATGGCACACAGGCCATGACCATCTATGATGCCACTGGTACGGCCCATACCGTTACCCTCTATTTTGACGCTGCGCCCGCCCAGTCCGGCAGCAAGGCCGTGGAATTCATTGCCACCCGCGAGGTGCAGCCCCGCTTTGACGATACTGGCAAGCTCATCCCCAACGAGGTGGGTGATGGGCTGCTGATGAGTGGCCTACTGCATTTTGATTCTGCGGGCAGACTGCTGGATATTTCGGCCTTCACTCCCGCCACGGCGGGCAGCAAGGATCTGGCCGACTGGCAGGCCGCCTCGCTTTCGTCCACGGGGCAACCACAGCTGGACATCAACGGACAGGCCGTGTCGCTGGATTTTGGCTTGTCCACCAACGGTGGCTGGCAAAATGCCCCCGCCTCGGCCGCCGATGTGGGAACGGACTCCAACCTGCTGCCCGTGCTGGGCAATGGGGTGATCCGTTCCGAAACCGCCAGCGTAGCCAATGGCGGTTCTCTTGGGCACTATTCGCAGGATGGCTATCCTGCGGGGACGCTCAACCGCTATTACATCCATCAGGACGGTACGGTGGAGGGCTATTTTTCCAACGGGCAAACACAGGATCTCTGGCAAATCCCCCTTTGCCGCTTTGTGAGCGAAGACGGACTGCGGCGTGAGGGAAGCAATCTCTTCAGTGCCACGGAAGCCGCCGGGCAGATGGACGTAGGCGTGGCCGGTTCGGAAAACTTTGGCGAAATCAGTGCCTACAATATCGAACAGTCCAATGTGGATCTGAGCAGCGAAATGGTCAACATGATCATTACCCAGCGCGGTTTCCAGTCCAACAGCAAGGTGGTGACCACCGCTGACCAGATGTTACAGAAGGCCATGGAGCTGAAGCGGCACTAAGCTGGACTTTCCGCAGCATGTGGGGTGTCAGCAGTTTTTTGGGGGCGGCAAATCTTGCCGCCCTCTTGCTTGCCCCAAAGCCGGACTTGGGATAGGCTTTTTTTGCCATGCCTACCCTCCGGCGGCAGGGCAAAGGGCGGCTTTGCAGCAGCCCAAGGAGAAGATATGTCCAAGGCCTCGTTCCTGCCCACCCGCCTTTATGGTGTCCTTGGCTGGCCTCTGGCCCAGAGCCTGTCGCCGCTGCTGCACAATTGCGGTTTTCAGACTTTGGGCATCCCTTCCGTCTATCTGCGCTGGGAAGTCCCGCCGCAAAAGCTCCCCGCCTTCGTGGACAGTGTGCGTCTGCTACCCATCAGCGGCTGTTCCATCACCATCCCGCACAAGGTCAGTATCATGCCGCTGCTTGACCGTATTGACGAAACAGCGCGTCTGGCCGGAGCAGTCAATACGCTGTTCTGGGAAGGCGAGACCCTCTGCGGCAGCAATACCGACGTGGCGGGCTTTTTGGCCCCGCTGGAAGGCATGGAGCTGACGGATGCCCCTATCCTCCTGCTGGGGGCGGGCGGTGCAGCGCGGGCCATTGCGGCGGGGTTGCGTCTGCGGGGTTGCCGGACTGTGCATGTCTGCACCCCTTCCGACACAAGCCATCTGCCGCTGGCCGAAGAATTTGGCCTTACCCCCCTTCGCTGGGAGCAGCGGTACAGCATGGCCGCCCGGCTTGTCATCAATGCTACCCCGCTGGGTATGCGCGGCAAGCACGAGGATGAAAGCCCCTACGACTTCAGCCGTGCCCCCTGCCCGAACGGGCTGGCCTATGACATTGTCTATAATCCTCTTGAGACACGCTTTCTGCGCGAGGCACGGGCCGCCGGACGCCAGTGCGTAAGTGGGAAAGAGATGTTCTACGCCCAGGGGGATGCCCAGTTCCGTCTCTGGACAGGTCAGCCCCTGCCCCCGGCAGCGCAGGAGGCCCTCAATAACGCCCTTGGCTGCACCCCCGGTACACAGGCATGAATATGCACAGCGTCAACATCCTCGTTCTGCACGGCGTCAACCTCAATATGTTCGGCAAGCGCGATCCTGCCCATTACGGTACGGTCAGTCTGGCCGAGATTGACGCAGCCCTGACTGCCCTCGGCGCGGAGCTTGGCCTTGCTGTCACCAGCTACCAGACCAATCACGAGGGCAGCATGGTGGAGCGCATCCATCAGGCCCTGGACGAGGACTTCCATGCCATAGTCATCAATGCCGGGGCATGGACCCACTACAGCCATGCCATTGCCGATGCCTTGGACATTCTGCCTGTGCCCAAGGTAGAGGTCCACATGTCCCATGTCCATGCGCGGCAGGCTTTCCGACGGGAGTCTGTCCTTGCCAGGGTCTGTGCGGGCAGCATTGAAGGCTTTGGGCTAGAAAGCTATCTGCTGGGTCTGCGTGCGGCAGCGGCTCTTGTCCGGCGAGACAGGGAAAAGACTTGGGTGTAGTCTTGTTTATCGCATCTGCGATTGTTTTTTGGGGGGATTTCCGGCTATGAACACTACTCTGCTCTCACCTTCAACCAGAGAGTTGCCATGAACAAGGTCACAGATATAAGCAGTCTGCGCGATCCGGCCTTTACAGCCGCCGTCCAGGCCGACAGTGGGCAGGACGTCACTACCTGCTACCAGTGCGGCAACTGCACGGCGGGCTGTCCGGCCTCCTTTGCCTATGACAGACAGGTCAGTCAGATCATGCGCGGGGTACAGCTTGGCCTCAAGGATGAAGTCCTGAACACGCGCTCCATCTGGATGTGCCTGTCCTGCTCCACATGCAGTCTCCGTTGCCCCAACAACATAGATGTGGCGGCAGTCATGGAGACCCTGCGGCACATGGCCCGCAAGGAAGGACGTGTTACCGTGCCCAAGGTGGAAAAGTTCTGGTTTTCCTTTCTGGATACGGTGCGCGTTTTTGGCCGCACCTATGAAATCGGCACCATGGCCCTGTATATGCTGCGCTCCCTGCGCATCTTTACCGATCTGGATCTGGCCCCCGAAGCTCTGAAAAAACGCAAGCTGGGCCTGATCCCCCACGCTATCCCAAGGCAGGATGTCCCCGATGACGGAGCCAGGGCCGTGGGGCGCATCATGCAACGCTACAGGCAACGCGCTCTGCGCGAGGGGGTGCGCCCATGAGTGTTGTTTCCTTTGCCTATTATCCGGGCTGTTCTGCCAAGGGATCCTCGGCAGACTATGAAAGATCCACCCGCACGGTCTGTGGCCTGTTGGATATCTGCCTGGAAGAGCTGCCCGGCTGGAACTGCTGTGGCTCTACCCCGGCCCATGCTGTGGACACAGAACTTTCGGCGGCCCTGTGTGTACGCAATCTGGACATTGCGGCCCAATGCGGTGCCAAAACCGTGCTGACTCCCTGCCCGTCCTGTCTTTCCAACCTGCGTCATGCGGGCAGACGCATGGCAACGCCGGAATTCCGCGCCCGCGTCAATGAGCTGCTGGACGCACCAGCGGCCGAAACCTTGCCGGAAGTGACTTCCGTCATGCAGGGCATTGCCCGACAGTATGACAAGGCCGCCCTGACTGCCAGGGTCAAAAAGCCCCTCACAGGTCTGCGGCTGGGGGCCTATTACGGCTGCCTGATGAGCCGCCCGGCAGACCTGATGGACTTTGGCGACCCGGAAAATCCGACCCTGATGGAAGAAATGCTGACAGCCTGCGGGGCAGAGGTGGTGGATTTTCCCCTCAAGACCAGCTGTTGTGGGGCCTCCTTTGGCATACCGGAACGCCCCATGACTGCCCGCAATTCTGCCAAAATACTGGATCTGGCCGTCAATATGGGGCTGGACGCGCTGGTGGTGGCCTGCCCTCTCTGCCAGATGAATCTGGACTTGCGGCAAAAACAGGCTGCCAAAAGCGCGGGCACAACCTTCGATTTGCCCGTACCCTACTTTACCCAGTTGCTGGGGCTGGCCCTGGGTGCCCCTACCGACCAGCTGGGGCTGGACAAGCTGTGTGTCAGCCTTGACGGCCTCTTGAAAAAAGCAGAAGGAGGCCAGCAATGCGGATAGGCGTTTTTATCTGTCACTGCGGCAGCAATATCGGTGGCACGGTGGACTGCGCCAGAGTGGCCGAACTTTCCCGTGCCTTCCCTGATGTGGTCTATGCCGATGATCCCATGTACACCTGTGCCGAGCCGGGACAGGCTGCCATAGAGGCCGCCATCCACGAGCACAGGCTGGACGGCGTTGTGGTGGCCTCCTGTACGCCCAGGATGCACGAACCCACCTTCCGCCGCACGGTGGAAAGGGCCGGCCTGAACCGCTATATGTTCGAGATGGCCAATATCCGCGAGCATGTCTCATGGATAGGCAAGGACAAGGAGGCCAATACCAACAAGGCCGCCGAGCTGGTGCTGATGGCTGTGGAAAAGCTGCGCCGCAACACACCGCTGACGCCCAAGTCCTTTGACATCACCAAGAAGGTACTGATCATCGGCGGAGGTGTGGCGGGTATCCAGGCCGCGCTGGACTGTGCCGATGGCGGCGTTCCCGTGGTGCTGGTAGAACGCGAGGCCACCATCGGCGGCAAGATGGCCAAGCTGGACAAGACCTTCCCCACGGTGGACTGCTCGGCTTGTATCCTTGGCCCCAAGATGGTGGACGTGGCCCAGCACCCCAATATCACCCTGTACGCCTATGCGGAAGTAGAGGATATTTCCGGCTATGTGGGCAATTTTTCTGTAAAAATCCGCAAGAAAGCCGCCTATGTGGACTGGAGCAAATGCACCGGCTGTGGGGCCTGTACCGAAAAATGCCCGGCCCGCAAAACCCCTGATGCCTTTAATGAACTGACCGGCCCCACCACGGCTATCAATATCGCCTTCCCGCAGGCCATCCCCAAGAAGGCGGTCATCAATGCCGCACACTGCCGCCAGCTCAGCAAGGGCAAATGCGGTGTTTGCGCCAAGGTCTGCCCCACCGGGGCCATCCGCTACGATATGGAGGATGAGATTGTCACCGAGGAAGTGGGCAGCATCGTGGCTGCCACCGGCTATGACCTCATGGACTGGACGGTGTACAGTGAATACGGTGGCGGCAAATATCCCGATGTCATCACCTCGCTCCAGTACGAGCGGCTGCTCTCGGCCTCTGGCCCTACGGGCGGGCATATCCTGCGCCCCTCGGACGGACGCGAGCCCAAGAGCGTGGTATTTATCCAATGTGTCGGATCGCGTGACAAGTCCGTAGGGCGGCCCTACTGTTCCGGCTTTTGCTGCATGTACACAGCCAAGCAGGCCGTGCTGACCAAGGATCACATCCCGGATTCACAGTCCTGGGTCTTCTACATGGACATCCGCGCCCCCGGCAAGATGTACGACGAGTTCACCCGCCGCGCTGTGGAGGAATACGGCACGGAGTACATCCGTGGGCGCGTCTCTGCCATTTATCCTGACGGCAAGGGACAGTATGTGGTCATGGGGGTGGATACCCTGCTGGGGCAGCCTGTGGAGATCAAGGCCGACCTCGTGGTACTGGCCGTGGGTATCGAAGCCAGCAAGGGCGCATCCCAACTGGCAGAAAAGCTGCGTATCTCCTACGATCAATACGGCTTCTTCATGGAGAGCCACGTCAAGCTCAAGCCGGTGGAAACCAATACCGCCGGGGTTTTTCTGGCGGGCGTCTGCCAGGGGGCCAAGGACATCCCTGCCTCGGTGGCCCAGGGTTCGGCTGCGGCGGCCAAGGTGCTGGCTCTCTTTGCCCGCGACAAACTGGAAAGCGACCCCCAGATAGCCCAGGTGGATATGCGCCGCTGTGTCAACTGCGGCAAGTGTATCCGCTGCTGCCCCTTCGGGGCCATCAAGGAAGTGGAAATGCGCGGCGAGGGCAAGGCACAGGTCATTGAAACCGTCTGTCAGGGCTGCGGCCTGTGCACGGCCACCTGTCCGCAGGGGGCTATCCAGCTCTCACACGCCACCGACAATCAGATTCTTGCGGAGGTCAACGCGCTATGCCAGTGCTAGAAGGCAAAGAACTGCGGATCGTGGGTTTTCTCTGCAACTGGTGTTCCTATGGAGGGGCCGATACGGCCGGTGTAGCCCGCGCCGGTCAGCCCACAGACCTGCGCATCATCCGCGTTCCCTGTTCGGGCCGCATCGACCCGCTGTTTATCGTCAAGGCCCTGCTGGGCGGGGCTGACGGCGTACTGGTGTCAGGCTGTCACCCACGGGACTGCCACTATGCGGCGGGCAACTTTTATGCGCGGCGCAGGCTGGAAGTGCTCAAACAGTTTTTGCCCGTGCTGGGCATTGACGAGCGGCGTTTCGAGTACACCTGGGTTTCGGCATCCGAAGGGCAACGCTGGCAGCAGGTGGTCACGGTCTTTACCGAGCGCATCCATCAGCTGGGCCGTGCCCCGCGTTTTGACGATGCCGAACCTCTGCTCAAGCTGGCGGATATGGCCCTCACCTCCTTGCGTCCCCTGGGCACAGGCCAAACAGCCGCCCTGGACGAACTCAAGGACGCCATCAGGGCCAAACTGCCCGAACTGGATTGCGTCATCGGCTGGCAGCAGGGCTATGATGCGGCCCATACCGTGCCGCTCTTCATCCGCAAGCCGGAAGATGTGGACAAGCTGGTCTGGGGGCCGTTCAATGTCAACAATCCCGCCGTGTACCTACCCTCCTTCAAGGGCAAGAAGGTGGGCATTGTGGTCAAGGGCTGCGATTCCCGCTCGGTGGTGGAACTGTTGCAGGAAAACCTCATCCGGCGCGAGGATGTGACCATCTTTGCCCTGCCCTGTGAAGGCACGCTGGACATGGCCCGCGTCAACGAAAAACTGGGCCGCTATCAGCGCATTGACAGCGTCAGCCTTGATGAGGCCGGGGCCACCATCGTGGCAGACGGCACGGAACACCGCTTCTGCATGACGGAATATGCCCAGGGCAAATGCTATGGCTGTACCACCCCTGCGGCAGTGCTGGCTGATACCCGTCTGGGGACGCCCACGCCGGTGCAGCCCGGTACTGTCGTCCCACCGGAGCTGGCCCTGCTGGACAGCATGAGCCTTGAAGAGCGTATGGCCTTCTGGCGTGGACAGATGGAACGCTGCCTGCGCTGCTATGCCTGCCGCAATGCCTGTCCCATGTGCGTCTGCCGGGATTTCTGCATTTCTGACAGCCGAAACCCGCACTGGATGAGCCAGGAGGACAGCCCCCGCGAAAAACTCTTTTTCCAGACCATCCACGCCATGCACCTGGCCGGGCGTTGCACGGGCTGTGGCGAATGTCAGCGGGCCTGTCCCGTGGGTATCCCGATACTTGCCCTGCGTCAGCAGATCGCACGCGCCGTGGCCCAGCTCTTTGACGGCTACAGGCCCGGCCTTGATCCCGCAGCCGTGCCTCCCTTGCTGGGCTATGAGGTGGAGGAGAAGAACATCCATGAGAGGGACTGGAAATGAGCATGATCCGTTTTGTGACTGCCGATGGTCTGCCCGGCTTTCTGGCCCATCTCGCCAAAGACGGGCAGCGCGTGCTGGTTCCGGTAGAAAAACCGGCCAACAAGCCTTCTGTGGTGTTTGAACCCTGGCAGGAGGGCAAAGCCTTTACCCTGGCCAAGGCCACTGTCCCGCCCAAGGAAGCCGTACTGCCCCAGTGCGAGACCCTGTTCAGCTTCAAAAAGGCCAAGGATCCGGCCGACCCCGCCAGGGTCAGTCTGCAACTGGAGGAAGCCCCTCCGCCACCGCCCACTGTGGTCTTTGCCTGCCGCCCCTGCGATGCACGCGGCTTTGCCGTGCTGGACAGGCCCTATCTGCACGGGCCCTTTGCAGACCCCTGCTACAAGGCCCGGCGTGAGGCCCTGACTGTCATCACCCTCACCTGTGCCAGTGGCTGCAATACCTGCTTTTGCCATTGGGTGGGGGGCGGCCCTTCCTCCCCTGAAGGTTCGGACGTGCTGATGACCGCCATTGAAGGGGGCTACGTCCTGCAAGCCATCACCCCCAGGGGGGAAGCCTGCCTTGCAGCCTCTGCCCTGCCTGACGGAGCAGAAGTCTTCCCCAGGGCAGAAGAAGCCCGCAAGGCAGCCTGGCAAAGCCTGGAGCCTGCGCCTGATCTCAAGGACGCCCCCCAACGGCTGGCCGCGCTTTTTACAGACACGACCTTCTGGCAGGAGCAGACCGACCGCTGCCTGTCCTGCGGGGCGTGTACCTACTTCTGCCCCACCTGCTACTGCTTCAACATCACTGACGAAGGCGAGGGCCTGAGTGAAAAGGGAGGCCGGCGTCTGCGCAGCTGGGACAACTGCATGTCATCCCTCTTTACCCGCGAGGCCAGCGGACACAATCCGCGCAACGCAAAGGCCCTGCGGATGCGAAACCGCGTTTCGCACAAGTTTGCCACCTATCCCGAAAACTGGGGCAGTTTTTCCTGTAACGGCTGTGGCCGCTGCATCAGCAACTGCCCGGTATGTCTGGATATACGCGCCATAGTACTTGCTGCACTGGAGAAAGGAGCTGACGCATGAGCGGCACGAAGACCCAACAGACCATGCTGCGGGAGATAAGCCCACGCCCCATGCCTGACGGCAATCCTTATCTGCCCATGCCCGCCACTGTGGCAGAGGTCATTCAGGAAACCGGCAATATCAAAACCATGCGCGTGGTGCTGGACGATGCCGAGGCCATGCGCCAATTTGTGTATGAACCGGGCCAGGTGGGGCAGCTTTCGGTCTTTGGCGCGGGGGAATCCACCTTTGTCATCAACTCTCCGCCCTCCCAAAAGGACTACCTGCAATTTTCCGTCATGCAGGCCGGTGAGGTCACGGCGGCCATCCATCGCCTGTCCCCCGGAGACAAGGTTGGGGTACGCGCCCCGCTGGGCAATTACTTTCCCTATGCGGACTGGAAGGGCAAGGATGTCTTTTTTGTGGGCGGCGGCATCGGCATGGCCCCCATCCGTACCATCATGCTGCACTTGCTGGAACACAAGGACGACTACGGCAAGGTGAGCCTGCTCTATGGCGCACGCAGCCCGCGTGACATGGCCTACAGTTATGAACTGGATGACTGGCTGCGTCGCCCTGACCTTGACTGTACCCTCTGCATCGATGCCCCCTTTGAGGGATGGGAACACAAGGTGGGGCTTATCCCCAACGTGCTGCTGGAGCTGGCCCCCAGCCCGGCCAACTGTGTGGCCGTGCTTTGCGGCCCGCCCATCATGATCAAGTTTACGGTGCAGGCCCTGGAAAAACTGGGCTTCGCACCGGAAAACATCGTGACCACGCTGGAAAAACGCATGAAATGCGGTATCGGCATTTGTGGCCGCTGCAACATTGGCGGGCGTTATGTCTGCATTGATGGCCCCGTGTTCACATGGAAGGAATTACAGGCCCTGCCGCCGGAACTCTGATCACGTCCTTGTCCGCTCCATGCAGGAAAGGATGTCCCGAAGCCAAGGAGAACTGATGCAAAAACTCTTGTCTTGCTGCTGCCTCTGCGCCCTGCTGGCGGGCTTGCCCGTCATGGCCGGAGCAGCCAATGCCAAAATAGACCCGGAAAGCTATATCTGCGCCGAACTGGTGGCCCTGGCCAGCACCGAAAGCGATGGCCCGTTGTTCGAGGCCCTGCAACTGGACGGCTATGCCGCCGCAGCCCTGGAACAGGATCTGGCCGTGCCGGAGGCCCTTGCCCCCCTTGCCATGCAGGTGGTTGCCATCTGTCAGGCCCATCCGACAGAAAAGGTCAGCACTGTCTGGCAGGATGTACGCAAGCAGGCCGTCTTCCCCAGGGGCGGGCCGTGGCAGGCAGAGCGCGTGCCCTGCAAGACGTATAATGACAACCCTGATGAGGGCAGTGGCTTCCCTGTCTGGCTGGATGGCTACAATCGGCAAAAAAGCGGCACAACTGCGTCCATCCTGGAGAACAATGAAACCTACCAGAGCTTTTTACAGGCCTGTAGCCGCAAACCCGAAGCCCGCATGCTGGACGTGCTGCGCGAACAGTTGCAGCAGTAGGCACTGGCTGTAGAGCTAAATGCCATTGAAAATGGCAGTTGCTCTGGCGGACGCGAGAGCGGACGCCCGCGCCGTCAGCAAGCGGGAAAACCGCGTTTTTCCCGCGAAGCGTAGGCAGCGTGACGATTGAAACACAGAGTGTTTCAATCAAAAATGCTCTGGACACATCCAGAAAAAATGAGGGGACGAACCGGTATTACCGATTCGTCCCCCTATTATTTGTTCAACTGCTACCTAGGCCAGCACTTCCTGCGTGGCCATGGCGATCTGCAATTCTTCGTTGGTGGGGATGACCAGCACCGGCACGGAGCTGTCCGGCGTGGAGATGACGCGGGCACCGGGCTTGCGGGTATTATTTTCTGCCACATCCAGCTTGATGCCCAGGCCTTCCAGCCCTTCAATGACGCCAGCACGGACCAGATTGTCGTTTTCGCCAATGCCGGCGGTAAAGACAAGGGCATCCACCTTGCCGTCCAGCAGGAAGAAGTAGGAACCAAGGATCTTCTTGATGCTGCGTACCAGCATACGGAAGGCCAGTTCGGCCTGTTCGTTGCCCTTTTCGCGCTGGCTGTGTACGTCACGCATATCGGTGAAGCCGCACAGGCCCAGCAGGCCGGACTTCTTGTTCATCAGGGTGTCCACCTCGGCCGGGGAGAGGTTTTTCTTTTCCATGATGAAGGGAACGATGGCCGGGTCAATGCTGCCGCAGCGCGTCCCCATGATCAGCCCTTCCAGCGGGGTCAGGCCCATGCTGGTGTCAAAGCACTTGCCGTTCTTCACGCAGCTCATGGACGAGCCATTGCCAAGGTGCATGGTGATGGAGCGCAGCTCGGCAAGAGGCTTGCCCAAAAATTCCGCAGTCTTGCGGGCAATGTACTTGTGCGAGGTACCGTGGAAGCCGTAACGGCGGATACGCAGTTCCTCGTACAGTTCATAAGGCAGGGCGTACATATAGGCTTCCTTGCTCATACCCATACCGAATTCGGTGTCGAACACGGCCACATTGGGCACACCGGGAAAGAGCTTTTCCGCCACTTCGATGCCCATGAGGTTGGCCGGATTGTGCAGGGGGCCAAGCAGGAAACATTCCCTAATGATGCCCTTGACCTTCTCGTCGACCTTGACCGGGTCGGTGACGGCTTCGCCGCCGTGCAGCACACGATGGCCGATACCGTAGATTTCGCTCTTGTCCTTGATGACGCCCACTTCCGGGTCAGTCAGGAGGGAGATGACCAGCTCCATGGCTTCCACATGGGTGGGGAAGGCCGCTTCACGGACGAGCTTCTGTTCCTTGTCCGTATCAGGGGCGATCTTGTGGGTCAGGACACCTGTGGGCTGGCCGATGCGTTCGGCAAGGCCGGAACAAAGCACGCTCTGATCGTCCATTTCAAGCAGCTGGTATTTGCAGGAGGAAGAACCGGCATTGATGACCAGTATTTTCATGACACATCCTTTTTGTCTGTAGGGCCGACCGCAGGTCGATGCTGGTCGGCCCGGGATATTGGCTCAAGGCCAGGTTATTTCTGGGCTGCCTTCTTTTCGGCAGCAGCCTGCACGGCGGTGATGGCAACGGTGTTCACGATGTCCGGCACGGTGCAGCCACGCGAAAGGTCATTCACAGGCTTGTTCAAGCCCTGAAGGACCGGCCCGATAGCCACCGCGCCCGCAGCGCGCTGCACGGCCTTGTAGGTATTGTTGCCGGTATTCAGGTCAGGGAAGATGAACACGGTGGCCTTGCCCGCCACCTTGCTGTCGGGCAGCTTGGTCCTTGCCACAGCGGGGTCAATGGCGGCATCGTACTGGATAGGCCCTTCCAGGGCCAGTTCAGGAGCCATTTCCTTGGCCAGCCTGGTGGCCTCGATGACCACATCCACGTCTGTTCCCTTGCCCGAAGAGCCTGTGGAGTAGGAAAGCATGGCCACACGCGGGTCCACGCCAAAGACTTCGGCAGTGCGGGCCGAGGCCACGGCGATTTCGGCCAGTTGCTGCGCGCTGGGATTGGGATTGACGGCGCAGTCGCCAAAGACCAGCACACGATCCTTGAGGCACATCAAAAAGACCGAAGAGACCACCGAGTAGCCGGGGCGGGTCTTGATGAACTCGAATGCCGGGCGGATGGTATGGGCGGTGGTGTTGACCGCGCCGGAAACCATGCCATCGGCATCGTCCTTCTTGACCATCATGGTGGCGTAATAGGTGGCGTCACGCATGATGTCCCGCGCCTGTTCAAGGGTGATGCCCTTGGCCTTGCGGAGCTCTGCATAGGTCTGGGCATACTCTTCAAACTTGGGTGATGTGACCGGGTCGATCAGGGTCGCGCCTTCAATATCCAGGCCAAGGGCATTGGCCTTGGCACGGATGTTGTCCACATTGCCCAGCAGGATGATGTCGGCCACTTCGCGGCGCAGCAGGATGTCCGTGGCCTGGAGGATGCGCTCTTCCTCGCCTTCGGCCAGCACGATCCGCATCCTGGCGTTTTTGGCGCGTTCGATGAGTTCAAATTCAAACATCATGGGCGTCATACGACCGCTGGTCTTGCAGAGCAGACGCTTGGAGATCTCCTTGCCGTTGACATAGTGCTCGTACAGGCCCAGTACGGTATTGATCTTGCGGGCATCGCCCGGCTCGATCAAGCCGTAGATCTCCTGCAGGGCCATGATGGTACGGTAGGTATGCTGTTCGGTCAGCAGCACAGGCAGTGGTGTACCGCCCCAGCCCTTGACAAGCTGGCAGATCTCGTCCGAGGGGCGCAGCCCACCGGTCAGCAGTACCCCTGCGATGTCGGGCTTGGTGGAGGACTGGCGGGTAGCCAGCGCGGCCAGCAGTATGTCCGAACGGTCGCCGGGCGAGATGATGAGCTGATCCTTGGCCACATAGGACAAAAAGTTATCCACATGCATGGCCGCCACAAGATAGTCGCCCACCAGGGTATCCAGCCGGTTTTCACCAAAGAGCACTTCGGCGTTGAGGCCCTTCTGCACATCCTGCATGGTGGCGCGGCCAATGGTGGGGTCGTTGGGCACGGCGTAAATCATGGCCGGCACGCCATCCTGTGCAAAATCCTTGCGGAAGTCTTCCACATCGGTCAGGCTGAGGTCAGCCCGATTGATGATGGTGGCGATGACTTCCAACGCATAGGGCTGGAGGCTGTCCATGGTCAGGCGCAGGGATTCGTGGATGTCCTGCGGGCTGGCGTTGTCGCCACTGGTCACGAGGATCACAGGGCAGCCGAGATTGGCCGCGATCTCGGCATTCAGCTCGAATTCGGACACCGGATCCTTGCCCAGAAAGTCCGTGCCCACGCAAAGTACAAAATCGTACTTGGCCTGCAGGTGCTTGAACTTGCGCAGGATGTTCTCGATGAGCAGGGTACGCGAACCCTGATTGATGATCTCGCGTGCTTCGGCCAGGGTGTAGGCAAAGGTGTCGGGATACTCCATGTCGAGCTTGAAATGCTCAAGCATGAGGTTGATGTCCGGGTCGCGGTCGTCCAGTTGCGGCTCGTTGATGATGGGCCGGAAAAAAGCCACATTCTGCATCTGGCGGCTGAGCATCTGCATGGTGCCAAGGGCCACGGCACTCTTGCCGGACATGGCACTGGTGGCAGTGATATAAAGGCAGTGGTGCTGCTGCATGGGTGCTTCCCCTTACAAAGAAGGCGCGGCCTTGGCCGCGCCACACTGTGTTGCGCGGCCGCGCACCCTGCGGGTGCGCGACCGGGATACTGCTTACTCGGTGCCGGGATACGGCAGGTCGGCCATCTGCTTGAGCATGGCGTACCGTTCGGCATAGGCGTCGGCCAGAGCGGCCTTGAGATCCTTGGACACTTCGGGATTGGTCTTGTCCAGCGAAGCGTAACGGTTTTCACCAGCCAGGAATTCCTGGATGTCGGCACTGGGGGCCTTGCTGTCGAGCTGGAAGGGATTCTTCTTTTCCTTGGCCAGTTCGGGGTTGAAGCGGTACAGCGGCCAGTAACCGGTCTGCACGGCCATCTTGGCTTCTTCCATGCTCTTGCCCATGCCCTTGCGCAGACCCTGATTGATGCAGGGAGCGTAGGCAATGATCAGCGAGGGGCCCTTGTAGGCTTCGGCTTCACGGAAGGCCTTGAGTACCTGCTGCTTGTCGGCACCCATGCTGATGGAGGCCACATAGACATAGCCGTAGGTCATGGCCATGCGGCCCAGGTCCTTCTTGCCAATGCGCTTACCGGCAGCGGCAAACTGGGCCACGGCACCCAGCGGGGTAGCCTTGGAGGCCTGGCCGCCGGTGTTGGAGTACACTTCGGTGTCCATCAGCAGGACGTTGATGTCGTCGCCGGAGGCCAGCACATGGTCAAGGCCACCGTAGCCGATGTCATAGCCCCAGCCGTCACCGCCAAAGATCCAGACGCTCTTCTTGGTGTAGAGGTCGTCCATATCCCACAGTTCGCCAGCCAGTGGGCTGTCATAACCGTCAAGATTGGCAAGGACGAGTTCACCGTACTTGCGGGAACCTTCGGCATCGTCCTTGTTGTCCAGCCAGCCCTGCAGGGCTTCCTTCAGTTCAGCCGGGGCGGCGTCATCGGCAAGGGCTTCCTTAACCTTGAGGGTCAGGTAGTCACGACGCTGCACATAGGCCAGACCGATACCGCAGCCGAATTCGGCGGCGTCTTCAAACAGGGAGTTGCCCCAGGCCGGGCCAAAGCCGTCCCTGTTGGTGCAGTAAGGCGTGGTGGGCGAGGAGGCACCCCAGATGGAGGAGCAGCCCGTGGCGTTGGCGATGAGCATACGCTCGCCAAACATCTGGGTCAGCACCTTGACGTAGGGGGTTTCGCCGCAACCGGCGCAGGCACCGGAGAACTCGTGCAGGGGCTGCTGGAGCTGTGAACCCTTCACGGTGTCGCGGGCCATCAGGTCGTCCTTCTGGCGCACGTTGGCTTCGGCAAAGGCAAGGTTGGCCTTCTGGTCGTCCATCTGGCTTTCCAGCGGCTTCATGACCAGAGCCTTGGTCTTGGCCGGGCAGACTTCGGCGCAGGAGCCGCAGCCAAGGCAGTCTTCAGGATAGACCTGCATGCGGAACTTCAGGCCCTTGAGTTCCTTGCCGGTGGCGTCCTTGGTCACGAAGCTGGCAGGTGCGTCGGCCAGCTCTTCCTCGGTGGCCAGCACCGGGCGGATGGTGGCGTGCGGGCAGACAAAGGAGCACTGGCAGCACTGGATGCAGTTTTCGGCGATCCATTCGGGGATGTTGATGGCCACACCGCGCTTTTCAAAGGCGGCCGTGCCCAGCGGCATGGTACCGGCCGGGTCCATGGCAGAAACGGGCAGCTTGTCGCCGCGCTGGGCCAGGATGGGACGCACCACGTTTTCGATGTATTCGGGGTCGCCGCAGTGGCAGACTTCCGCGCCTTCGCTGGCATCGGCCCAGGCAGCGGGGTACTTCACTTCTTCCAGGGCTGCGCTGGCCTTTTCCACAGCGGCGATGTTCATGTTGACGATCTTGTCGCCCTTGAGGCCGTAGGTCTTCCTGATGGATTCCTTGAGCAGTTCCACGGCCTTTTCAAAGTCGATCACATTGGCCAGCTTGAAGAAGGCCGTCTGCATGATCATGTTGATGCGGCCGCCGAGGCCCACTTCCTGCGCAACCTTCACGGCATCGATATTGTAGAACTTGAGGTTCTTGCGGGCGATGATGCGCTTCATGGAGGCAGGCAGATGCTTTTCAAGGTCAGCCAGCGTCCAGTTGGAGTTCAGCACAAAGGTACCGCCATCCTTGACGCCGTCCAGCACATCGTACTGGGTGACGTAGGCAGCCTTGTGACAGGCAATGTAGTCGGCCTGGGTGATGAGGTAGGACGAGGTGATGGGAGACTTGCCGAAGCGCAGGTGCGACACGGTAAAGCCGCCGGACTTCTTGGAGTCGTAGGCAAAGTAGGCCTGAGCGTACATATCGGTGTTGTCACCGATGATCTTGACGGCCTGCTTGTTGGCACCCACGGTGCCGTCTGCACCAAGGCCAAAGAACTTGCACTGCACGGTACCGGCGGGCACGGTGTCGATCTCTTCATCCACGTCCAGCGAAAGGCCGGTAACATCGTCATTGATGCCCACGGTAAAGTGGTTCTTGGGGGCAAGGCCCAGCATATTGTCAAACACAGCCTTGGCCATGCCGGGGGTGAAGTCCTTGGAGCCAAGACCGTAGCGGCCACCCACGATGGTGGGAGCTTCGCCCTTTTCAAGGAAGGCGGTACACACATCCTGATACAGGGGTTCGCCCAGGGCACCACATTCCTTGGTACGGTCAAGCACGGTCAGGCAGGTGGCACTGGCGGGGATGGCGCGCAGCAGGGCTTCGGGGGCAAAGGGACGGAACAGGCGCACCTTGACCAGGCCCACGCGCTGGCCCTGTTTGTTCAGGTAGTTGACGGTTTCCTCGATGACTTCACAGGACGACCCCATGCTGATGATGACGCGGTCGGCTTCGGGATGGCCCACATAGTCGAAGAGGTGATACTTGCGGCCGGTGATGGCGGCGACCTTCTTCATGTTGGCGGCCACGATGCCCGGCACGGCGTCATAATAGGGATTGATGGCTTCGCGGTTCTGGAAGTAGATGTCGGGGTTCTGGGCAGTGCCGCGAATGTGCGGGTGTTCGGGGTTCATGGCATTGGCGCGGAACTCGGCCACCTTGTCCCAGTTCACCAGGCCCTTGATGTCATCATAGTCGATGACCTCGATCTTCTGCACTTCGTGGGAGGTGCGGAAGCCATCAAAGAAGTGGCAGAAGGGCAGGCTGGCATCAATGGCCGAAAGGTGGGCCACCAGCGCAAGATCCATACATTCCTGCACGGAAGACGAACAAAGGAAGGCAAAACCCGTCTGCCGGGCAGCCATCACGTCCTGATGGTCGCCAAAAATGGACAGGGCGTGGGAGGCCAGGGCGCGGGCCGAAACATGGAAGACGCCGGGCAGCAGCTCCCCGGCGATCTTGTACATGTTGGGGATCATCAGCAGCAGCCCCTGCGAGGCCGTGTAGGTGGAGGTCAGCGAACCGGCGGCAAGCATACCGTGCACAGCACCGGCAGCACCGGCTTCGGACTGCATTTCGCGCACCATGACAGTCTGGCCAAGGACGTTCTTTTCGCCACGGGCGGCCTTTTCGTCCATGACCTCACCCATGACGGACGAGGGAGTGATGGGGTAGATGGCTGCCGTTTCCGACAGGGCATAGGCAATGTGCGAAGTCGCGTTGTTGCCGTCCATTGTTTTCATTTTGGCCATTGCTTCCTCCTTGCGTACATGACGCACGATGTTTCCCGGGGCTTGCGCTGCCAGCCGTAGAGGCGGCCAGCCCCCAAAAAAGCATGATTCACAAAACCTGTTTGAAGGTCATTTTACCCGCAAACAAATAAGTCGTCCATTGGAAAATGGTCAATACCCCGCTGCTTGGGCACAGGCCCGACAGGCCCTGAAGTACTGCTCCAACTGGAGGCTAGCACAAAACTGTTTGGTTGAACAGTGAGAACCACCTATTTGTGAAAAATTTTTTTTGCCTTTCGCCTCTCCCCTACCCTCCCACACTGCCAAGGGCATGGCCTTGCAGAAATGGCAGCCCCTGCCGTGCATGGTCTTGGCTGTCATAGCGTATAAAAATTTTGCCTTACAGTCTGGATACCACCCGTCTATGCCCGCATCCTTTCCTTACTGTCACAGATAACATGGTGATTTTACAGACATTTATCCAGAAAGGCAAAAAGTTAAAAATTTTGTCCCAAACTACTTGAAAAAGGGGAACAAACAAAATAAGGTTAGCCCCAGAGGAAAACTGTCCTTTGCCCTGCTCCGTTGGGGAGTGGTACGCTTCAAATTCTGATAGTTTCTCCTCCCAAAGTACCGCAGTCCTCTCTGGAGGAGGCACTGCACAAACAAGGAAGGTTTCTTATGAAGAAGATCGCTACGCTCGTTCTGGCGGCCGGTCTGGTGCTGAGTGCCGTTACCGGCGCACAGGCCATTGATTTCAAGGCCAAGGGTCAGTG